>CAZCTS010000001.1:0-2536 GCA_964501635.1 uncultured Oscillospiraceae bacterium
TGAGATCCTGGACCAGGCCGAAGGGGCAGAGCCATCCGCAGACCAGGCGGCCCCACAGGGCGCCGAGGACCATCAGGAAGCCCAGGACATAGAATGAAACAGAATATTGACGGCTCCCCAGGACTGCCTGCAAGGATCCAATGGGGCAGGAGCCCAGGGCGCCGGGGCAGGAATAACAATTCAAGCCGGGCAGACAAAGAGCTTTCGTAGGGCCGGTATAGATCTCTCCGCGGAAAAAACCGGCCAAATAGCCGTTGGACAAGGCCGTAAAAGCCGCTTGCACTCCTGTGCGAAAACGCCCGCTCTTTCCCTCAGCCAATGCCCACACACTCCAGACATATCATGATGGCATTCTGCAGAACGAAGGCGATCTCGCCCCGGAAGGCGCCGATCACGAGAAAAAGGATCCCGGCGGCCAGCAGGATAGCAGCCCGCTTATTGTTCAAGGCCTTGGGCATCATTCCACCTCTTGCAGCAACTCTTCGATGATCTGATTCCATTCATCGTAGTCCTTGGCGCCCACATAGGCTTCGCCCACCTGATCGCCCTGGGCGTCCACGAAGATGGTTTCCGGAACAAACTGGATCGATTTGACCTTTGCCTCGTAGAGGCTTTCCGAAACGGCCAGGTGGGGATAATCGGCTCCGGTCTGCTCCACTACGTCCAACACAGAAGGCAGTTCGTCCATATTCGCCTCGGAGATATTGAGGACGACCCCCAGGACCTGAAAGCCCTCGTGGGCGTTGTGCAGTTTTGCCAGGTCGGGCATTTCCCGGATACAAGGCCCGCAGGTGGTGGACCAGAAGTTCACCATCGTCAACGTGTGGCCGCTGAAGATGGAAGCGTCCCCCGCATTGCCTTCGATGTCGGTGGTGGTCATGGCGCTGAGGGATGTGCCGTTTGCGCCCGCATTGTCAGTATCGGCCGAAGCGCCGCCGCCGCAGGCGGAAAACAGGAGCAGCGCGGCCAGGATCATGAGCGTGAGATATTGTTTTTTCATCGGGTATGCCTCCTTGTACAATGGAAGAATTATAGCACGGGGAAACATCTGCGGTAAAGGGACAAAGTCACGAAGGCAAGATGGCAAGTGAATATGAAAAGAAAGCAGTAAAATGTTGTAAACGCAGAGCGGTCCGTTACGATGAAACTGATGAAGGTATAGTGTATCCGTTGGGATTTCCCGAAAGGAGGATCGACGGAAAAGGTATTTCTTTATGGCCATAGGAGGATAGTATGAAGTATGTGATTTTGGGAACCGGATTGCAGGGAAGAGTAGTCGGCTACGACATCTTAAAATTCGAGCCGGAGGCGAAGATCATCTTTGGGGACATCGATCAGAAGAATCTGGAGATCGCCCAGGAATTGGTCAAGGACCCCAGGGCGTCCTTCGAAAAATTCGACATCCAGAACACGGAAGAAACGGTGGCATTGATGATGAAAGGGGATGTGATCATCGTCAGCCTGCCCCACGACATCGACACCACGAATGCGGTATACACAGCCCTTGCCAAAGCGGAGGGAAAGAAAGCGGTCTTTTCGGACTACTGGCTGTGGCCCAAGCACCACGCGCATCACGAAGCGCTGGTCAAGGCAAAGGTCCTGGCCGTGCCGGGCATGGGCATCGCCCCGGGCTTTGCCAACATTTGCGTAGGTCAGCTGGCCTACGAATTCGATCAGATGGAAGAAGCCACCATGTACGTGGGGGGACTTCCGGTGGAGAAGGGCGTGCATCCCCTGGATTACATGGAATCCTTCAATCTGGAAGCCATGCTCGATATGTATATCACCCCGGCCACGGTATACGAGGACGGGAAGGTGATGAAAAAGCCCAATCTGACCGTCTTTGACAAACTGATCATCCCCGGACACGGGGAAGTGGAAGTCTTCTGGACCGACGGGCTTTGCACCCTGGAAAAGAACATGAAGGGCAAAGGCGTCAAGAAGATCGCCGAGTGCACCCTGCGCTGGCCGGGCCACATCGCCAAGATGAGGGAGCTGGAAGCCATGGGCTTTTTCAGCACCGAGGAGATCGACGTGAACGGCGTGATCGTCCGCCCCAAGGACGTATCGGAAAAGCTGTTCCAGAAAATGTGGGCAAAAAAATGGGGCCACCCGGACATGACCTATCTGTACGTGGTCGGCAAAGGCATGAAGGACGGCAAGTTCGTGGAGAAGGCCTATGAGCTGAAGACCTATTCCGACGAGGAAGGCGGCATCACTTCCATGGAGCGCGCCACAGCCTATCCGATCTCCATCGCAGCCATGATGGTGGCAAAGGACGACAGCGGAAAGGTGGGCATCATCGATCCGGAGCTCTACTTTATCGGGGACAAATTCCACGAGATGGTGACCCATCTGGGCGAGCGGGACATCGCGGTGTACGAGAAATAGAATTAGGGTTACAAGGAAAAACCCCGCAAGATCTGGACTTGCGGGGTTTTTTGGTGGGCGGTATTGGATTCGAACCAACGACCTCCTGCTTGTGACGCAGGCGCTCTAACCGGCTGAGCTAACCGCCCGTATTTATTTTCGGAGT
>CAZCTS010000001.1:2546-42456 GCA_964501635.1 uncultured Oscillospiraceae bacterium
ACTTGTTTGATCAGGGAGTCCTGTCTGCCCGTCACAAGGATGTAAAGGGTGTAGACGATGGCCGCGCCGATGAGCAGGTTGGGCACGATGTACATAGGGACCGTCATCATCGCCACTGAGATCCCCTGTATGATGAGGATCAGCAGGACAACGGAATTGTACACCACAAGGATCTTCCGCTGCGCCTCTGTGCGCAGAACGACGCTGTGTCCCATTTGGCTCGCCACTCCAAACAGCAGCGTCAGAAAGACGATCAGTACGATCGACCCCAGAAAACTGTCCACATTGTCCAGGTTCGAGGGATAGCCGAGACTGAACATGACGTTCATGAGCAGGATGCCGGCTTGCTGCACGAATAGAAAGACCACCACCGACATAAACATTGCGAAAATATTGATGGTAAACTGGCCTTGCCCGGCCGCCGGAGCTTTCTTTCTGTAGTTGGCTTGTTTCATCTGCAGATCTCCGGTCGGGTTTGCAAGCTTAATTCGTACTTGTCCATTATAGCCGCAGCGTCTGCAAAATACAAGCGCTAATGAAGGATTTTTTAGGCTGAATTGATTTGCTTTTAGCGGATCGATTTGTTAGTATTGTTGTGTTGTTACCTGTACTGGATGATATGGAGGACGATATGAAAAAAGTTGATATGATAGTCAAAGCTCCGCATTTCTATGCCATGGACGATGCCGGAGTCGGTTATAAATCCGGCGTGGTCATGATCGTGGACGGAGGAAAGATCCTGGAATTCTGCGACGCGGCCAAGGCGGAGGGCGAATACGAGGCAGAGGAAGTTCTGGCGCTGGACCACCACGCGGTCTTCCCCGGCTTCATCGACGGGCACATGCACTCGGAGGACAACATTCTCAGAGGGCTGGCTCAGGACACCAACAACTGGATGATGTACGGTCTCCAGCCCTTTGCCAACGCCATGACGGTGGAAGACGGCCAGAAGGGCAGCTGCGTGGCCATCATCGAGGCCATCAAAGCGGGGACCACCACCCTGGGCGACCAAAACTTCGAGATCGACAGCATCGCCAGCTTCATCACCAAAGTGGGCGCCCGCGGCAATCTCACCCTGATGTTCCGGGCCGCAAAGCGCAAAGTGTACAACCCCGGTGAGTTGTATGAATTCGACGACGCCATGGGCGAAGCGGGACTGGTGGAAAACATCCGCATGTACGACAAGTGGCACAACAAGGGAAACATCCGTATCCTCTTCGGACCCCAGGGTCCGGACTTTATCAGCCCGGAAATGCTCCTGAAGACCCAGAAGATCGTCAAAGAGCGAAACACCAAGCTCCACCTGCACACCCAGCAGGGCGACCGGGAGACCTACCAGATCGTCCAGCGCTACGGCAAGCGCCCCGTGGCATTCCTGCAGGACATGGGCATTCTGGACAAAAGCCTGATGGCCATCCACCTGACCGACTGCAAGGACGAGGAGGCCAGAGTCGTGGCCCGCTCCGGCGCCTCCATGGTGGTGAACCCGGGATCCATCGCCATCATCGACGGCGTGGTCTGCCCCAGCGTGGTGTTCCAGGAGGCCGGCGGCAGCGTGGCCCTGGGCTCGGACCAGGCGCCGGGGAACAACTGCCACAACATCATCAACGAGATGAAAAACGTTTGTCTTTTCAATAAAATCAAATATGCCAATCCGGAAGTGATGCCCGCCTGGCGCGCGCTGCGCATGGCCACTATCGAAGGGGCCAAAGCCGTAGGCGCCGACGATATCGTGGGTTCCCTGGAACCCGGCAAGCAGGCGGACTTCATTGCGGTGGATCTGAACTTCCCCTCCATGCTGCCGGTATTTACCCATCCCATGCGCAACATCGTGCCCAACCTGGTCTACAGCGCCAGAGGGGAAGAAGTGTCTCATTCCGTCGTGGCCGGGAAAGTGGTCATGAGGGACCGGAGACTGGTCAACATCGACGAGCAGGCTTACCTGGAAGCGGTCAAGGATCGTCCGGAAGTGATCGGCAAGCGGGCGGAAAAGGAGTTCTACGCCATCAACGGCACCAACGCGCATTTCATGAAGGAAGGAAAACTCTAGGTGGGGTTCAAGGACCGGCAGCCGGGCAGCGCCATCAAAATTTTTGCCATGGCCGTTTTTTGCTTCGCCCTGATGGAAGGCTTCAGCATCAATATCTTTTCCAATTACCTGGTGGACGCCTTCAACATCAGCGACGAGGTGAGGGGCCTGATCGAAACGCCCCGGGAACTGCCCGGCATCCTGGGCATGTTCATCCTTTCCGCTCTGGTGCTTTATGCGGATGTGACGCTGGCTATCATGGCCCAAGCCCTTTGCATCGTGGGTCTGCTGGTGATGGGCGTGTTTTCTCCGGACTTTAAGGCGATGATCCTTTTTATGTTCGTCTATTCCATGGGCGCCCACCTCTACTACCCGCTGGAGGCTTCCATCGGCCTGAGCCTGTCGGAGGAAGGGAAGGTGGGCGCCACGCTGGGGCGCATCAAATCCTTTTCCACCTTTGGCTATTTTATTTCGGCCATCGCCGTGTTCTTTGGGTTTCGCGGCGGGTTTTTCGATTTTAAAACGCCGGTCAAACTCTCTTTTGTTGTGGCCGCTCTTTCCTGCGCCACCGCTTCGGTGCTGCTGCTGAGCCTGCGCAAGAACCTGGCGGGGGGGCCCCGGCGGGAGAAGAGCAAGCTTCTGTTCAAAAAGGACTACCTCCCGTATTATTTGATCACCTTCGCCTATGGCTGCCAGAAAAGGATCCGCCTGGTGTTCGGCTTGTGGGTCTTCGTAAAACTGCTGGGGTACAAGGCGGACTTTACGGCGCTCCTGCTGATCGCCGCGGCAGCGGTGGGCATGTTTCTCTCTCCGCTGTTCGGCAGGCTGCTGGACATTTTGGGCCTCCGAAAAGCCATGTTCTTCGAGAGCGCATATATGATTATAATGTTCGGAGCATTTGGACTCCTGGCCCGCAGTTTTGCCCAGAGCCAGGCGCCGCCCTCGCCGATTTTGCTGGGGGCGACCGTGCTGATATTCATCGGATCCGACGCCACCCGGTTTTTCGAGATGTTCCACGCCTACACCATGCGCTGCATCGCAAAGACACCGGCGGACATCACGCCCAGCTTGTCAGTGGGCCAGGCGGTGGACCACGTGATGGCCATGTCCATCTCCCCGGTGTTCGGCATCATCTGGGCTGCCTGGGGACCCCAGTGGGTCTTCTGGCTGGCTGGGGCTTCGGCCCTGGTCCAGCTGTACGTGGGCCTTGGTTTTCCAAAGGAAAGCGTCTGCGATCAGGCATAGCTTACAAACAGGAGCAGCCGGCCGGAAGCCTTGTGCTTCCGGCCGGCTGTTTGTTTTTTAGAGTAACGAGCCCAGTATCTCCGCAGACTATTTTGTCCGGATCGCCATCATCCAATAGTGATTGCCGTTCCAGTCGAACTTGCCGGACTCCGTCATGCCGCCCTTCCGGGTGTGCGCCGCGTAGGAGCGGGGATTGATCTGGTTGATAAAGGTGACCATATACGGAAAGCGGTCCGCCATGCTCTCCAGGGAGAAATTGAACACTTTTTCAAACAGGCCCGTTCCCCGGTAGTTTTTATCGATGCAGATGGGTCCATACTGATAAGAGTTTTCTGTCGTCATAGGCTGGCCGTCCAAGTCGTAGGATCCCAGAATGTCGATCATGTAGGCAAACAGGGGCCAGGGCTTCCAGTAATCCCAGGCGCCGGCCAGGGCAAACGCAACTACCTTGCCTTCGTCCACGGCCACGGTGACGCCGTTTTCCCGGTCGATCAAGTCACAGAGCTGCTCCTTGGAAATGTTGGTGGTGACGAATCCGTTCTTCTTTTCTTCCTCCGGCACGTTGTTGGCGTGGTTGGCCTGCAGCAAAGCCAGCAGGCCGTCCAGATCAGCAGGGGTCGCGTAGCGAATTTCCATGGGTAGTACCTCCTTTAAGGGTTGAGATGGCTTCAGACGTCTTGGTTCGTTTCTTATAAAAATCTGGTCAGAAGCAGATAATAAGGGATCGTAAACAGGCAGAATATAGCGATGATGGGGATGGCTCTGCGGACCAGGGTCATCATAGGCACATCGAAATAGTCCGCGATGATGAAGAGGCAGATGTGGGTGGGGGACACCTGCATGGCTGCGTAGGCGAAGCTCATCAGCAGCACCATCAGGGGCATTCCGCCGCCGGGTATCGCCGCAAAGGCCATCACGGTGCAGATGGCGATGATGGCCTGGGAGCCGGCCACCACGGTGCCGAAGAAAAAAATCAAGGCAAACACCAGAAAGGTGGGCACCGGCAGTTTCGAAAAGAAATCGGGCAGGGCTTCCACGGCGCCGGTGTACAGGATAAAATCCTTGAACACCATGATCAGGTAGGTGTTCAGGAGCATGGGCGGCTCAAAGGCGCTGCGCAGCAGCGGGGCCACGGTTTTGGGCGTATAGCGGTATACGGGCAGGCACAGGGCGGTCACCAGAAGCACCGCCATTAGAACCGTCCATTCAAAGGCGATGATCAGGACGATAATGGCAACCAGGGTCCAGAGATGCAGGAACAGCTGCAGCAACTCCTTTGGTTTATTGTCCGACGGGGCAAGACCGGTATGTTTGGGGATCCTGCGAATGTAAAACCAGTACCCCAGCGCGAAGAGCAGCACCTCCAGGGGCATCATGCCCAGCACGAAGTCGCCGGGACGGACGCCGGACAATTCGCACATCATGATGATCGCGGCGTAGGTGGGCAGAAAGCTTTCGGGGATATGGCGAAAATAGCTGGTGACAAAGGCCTGCTCCTCGATGCTCAGATCCTCGCCGACGGTGTCCTTTACGATCTGTCCGCAGATGATGGCCGCCGCGGCCGAGGGCAAGAGCCCGATAAAAATCGGCGCCAGCGTGACGTTGATCCTGCGGTTGTTGAACAGACCGTTCAGGTTCTGCTGGGCCAGCCTCAGCTGCGCCCGGTCCTCCAGCATGCGCTGCAGGAAGGTGATAAGATAAAGGATGAGGACCAGGGAAAGGGTGGTGAAGGACGTGGTGGCGCCGACCCAGAGGGTCATCACCCGGAGCGGCGGTATAGAATAGATCAGGATCGTAACCGCGATCGTGACCAGCATGGACTTTGTCAGTTTAAGCCCTGCCCGCAGGGACAGGATCAATGCCACAAATACCGCGGTGAGCTTGGCCACCTGCAGGAGAATGCCGTAATCCATTCAGCGCTCTTTCTTATTGTCCAGGAGGTTGAGAAAATATTTTAAAATATCCCTTCGGGTGACCATGCCGATAAAGGATCCGGCATCGTCGATGACGGGGATAAAATTCTGCTCCAGAGACCGGGACAGCAGTTTCTCCGGCGAGGCGGTGATGGGCACCGGCGGATTTTTATCCCGGTCCAGGAGATCGCGGATCGACTCGGATTCCAGACTTTGCATCGGTTTTTCCGTCAGTTCCTGGGCGGAAGTTTCGTCTTTAAGGATATGCCAGAGAAAATCTCCTTCGCTGATGGTGTTTAAATATTTGCCTTCCCGGCTGATGACAGGGATCGCAGTATAGCCGTGATGTTTCATCTTCTCCAATCCCTGCCGCAACGTATAGTCCTCGTAGAGAAAGGCGACTTCGCTCTTGGGAATGAGAAAAAATGCGATATTCATCCGATACCTCTTTCTTCCTAAAACAACAGTGAAAGGCAGCCGAGTACAAAACCGATCAGGCCCCCCAGATTGACGATCGCATTCAACTCTCTCTTCATAATGGAAAAAATGAGATCCTCCAGTTCCCTGACATCCATGCGGTTGATCCGGTCTTCCACGATGGAGGCCACATCGAGGGCCGAAAAAACATTTCCCAGATCCCGGCTTACGACCCGGTCATAGATTTTTGTAAGGGACAGTTTGATCTGTTCCTGGGAAATGCCGCTGTCTGAAAGCATGCCGTCCAGATCCAGGTCAGACAGTTCCTGAATTTCCTTCTCGACCAGGGGCTGGAGAAGACGTTCTCCGTCGGTGTCCAAAATTTCGCGGATCCTGTCGGCCGCCGCGCCGCTGATGGATTCCACCGCGTTCCCGCTCATGAACAGAACGGCCAGGGCGCCCAGGTTTTTTTCGATAAAAGGCTGGATCTCCTGCACCAGCAAGCGGTTCAGATCCATGGAATGGATCTCGGACAGGATGCGCCGGCTGATCCATCCGGCGGTATATTCCCTGATCCGCTCTGCCTCTGAAGATCCTACGGATTCTGTCAGGACCTGTTGTATCGTAGCCCCTTTCAGCGCGGAAAAGAAAGCGGAAGAAACTTCGGCGATGATGCCGGAGCGGACACTTTCAGAAAGCAGTTTATTTTGGATCTCCTCCGAGGTGAGCAGGTGATCCTGAACCATTTTCCCCATGGACGCGCTCAGTTCTCCCTGCCTTTTGGGGATCATGCCGGGCGTGAAAGGAATGTGGAATTTTCCGATGTAGAGCGAGCGATAAGGCCGAAACAGCATCTTTACAGCCAGGGAATTGGTGATGTATCCGATCAAAGAGCCAAGCAGTGGAGTGAGCAGAAAAGTCAGTCGGTCCATAGAATGTTTCCTCCAAAAATTGAACTATAATTCATTGTACACTACGGCGGCCTACTTTGCACTTGGAAAATACGCCCGTCTGTGATACTATTTAATGGCATTTCAAAAAGGAAGGGGTATTTTATGATTGAGACAGCGGTGCTGATCACGTGCCTTAAAATTTTTTCGTTTCGCATTCTGGATGTCACCTTGAGCACGGTTCGAATGGTCCTTACCGTCAAGGAAAAAGCGCTGACGTCAGCCATGGTGGGCTTCGTGGAGGTCTTCATCTGGTACTCCATCGTCAGGGAAGCCCTGACGTCCACCGGACCTTTCCTCCCTACCGCCATCGCCTATGCCGGCGGCTTTGCGACAGGCACTTTCGTGGGTGGAAAAGTGGCGAAAAAATTCATCAGGGGACATGTGGTGGTTTCGGTGGTCACGACCGGACAGAACAACCAGGTGGTGGCCGCCCTCAGAGAGGCTGGTTTTGCCGTCACGGTCATGAATGTGAACAAATCGGAATTCGCCGACGAAAAATATATGCTGATCTCCGATGTGGATAAATCCAGGCTTGCCGCTTTCCAAAGCCTGGTGGAAGAATTCGACCCGGGCGCTTTTATGGTCGTCCAGGAAACCAAGAATGTGATCGGCGGTTATTCAGCCAAATAGTTCCGGAGGAGACAGGGTGGGTCGGCTTCAATTCAGGTCCAAATTCGTACGTCATACAGCATCCGCAGCATTGATCCTTTGTTTTCTGGGCCTTTGGACCCTGCAATGCTTCGCGGAAGGCCAGCCAGCAGCGCAGCTTCTTCAGTCCGAGATCACCATTCAGGATCCGGCGGGGGTGTCCTACAATCACAAACAGCTGCTGGACGGCCGAACCGCCACGAAGCTGGAACTCCCCGGAAGAACAGAAATGACCATCCACACCCAGGAAAAAATCCGGGGTATTTATCTGATATGGGACAAACCGCCGGGTCTCTGGGCGCTGCAGGCAGAAGAAGCGACGCGCACTTCCATGTATCTGCAGGGAGAGAACGGCTGGATCCACGAATACGTGGAGCTGTCCGAGCCCGCTTCGGATCTGACCCTCGTCATGCCGGATTCGCCGGTCCTTCTCTGCGAGCTGAGCCTCTACGGCCAGGGCGTCCTGCCCGATTCGGTGCAGGTTTGGGAACCGCCTTACAGCGATGCGGATATGCTGCTCCTGCCCACCCATGCGGACGACGAACATCTTTTCTTCGGGGGGACCATGCCCTATTATGCCGGGGAATTGGGATACAAAGTGCAGGTGGCCTATCTGACCAACCACTGGGCGGAGCCTTACCGTTCCCACGAACTGCTGAACGGCCTTTGGACCGTTGGGATTCGAGCCTATCCGGTGATCAGCGATTTTCCGGACTACTATTCTGACAGCCTGGAGCACGCCAAAGGCCTGTATGACCTTGATCAGATGTTCGCTTTCCAGACCGGGCTTCTCCGGCGCTTTAAGCCGGAAGTCGTGATCGGCCACGACATCCAGGGGGAATATGGACACGGGGTCCACATGCTGAATGCATGGGTCCTGCAGCAAGCCGTCACCCTGGCGGCCCAGGAATCTTATCTGCCGGAGCAGATCCGGGAATGGGGCGCTTTCCAGACAAGCAAAGTGTACCTTCATCTCTATCCGGAAAATCCGCTGCTGATGGACTGGAACATTCCGCTGAAAGCCTTCGGCGGAAGGACCGCTTTCGAAATGGCCGAAGCGGGTTTCGCGCAGCATCTGTCCCAGCAGCAGTATTTCTCCGTCCGGACTGACGGCGTTTACGATTGCAGGGCATTTGGATTGTACTATACTAACGTAGGGGAAGACTCAGCCGATCAATCCCCCGATTTCTTTCAAAACATCGAAGTCTTTTCGGATGAACCCGCGCAGGATCCCCGGACCGAGCCGGCGGAGACGGATCCGGAGCCGCTTCCGGAGGGGGATGCGGGCAATGGCAGCAGTCCTTTTTGGGCAGCGCCTGGCATCCAAAAGGCCATTGGGGTGACCGGCATCCTGGCGGCAATATTTATGGTCTTTCTGCTGTGGGGCAGGAACAGGAATCAAAGATGACACCATTGGACCACATCGTGAATATCGAAATCTCCGACGATCGCTTTGCACAGCTGATGGTCGTAGTGCCCTCCCTGAATCCGGACGAGAAACTGCTTCAAGTGGTGGACGGGATGATCCGGGCCGGCTTTTCGCATGTCCTTTTAGTGGACGATGGCAGCGACCCGGCGCATCAGGCGCCTTTTCGGTCGGCGGAAAGCCGTCCTCAGTGCACGGTGCTGCGCCACGAAACAAACAAAGGGAAAGGGCGGGCGCTGAAGACCGCCTTTGAATACATCAACCGGGAGCGAAAGGATATCCTGGGTGTGATCACTGCGGACGGAGACAACCAGCATAAGCCGGCGGATGCGAAAAAATTGGCCGAAGGGCTCCTGCAGGAGCCCGGAACGGTGATGCTGGGCGTCCGAAACTTCAAGGAAAAGCAGGTCCCCCTGCACAACCGCATGGGCAATACGATCACCAGCATCGTCTTCCGCCTGCTGTGCGGCATTACCCTGTCCGACACTCAGACCGGGCTGAGGGGAATCTCTGCGGAATACCTGCCCCGTTTCGCCCGAATCGGCGGGGAACGATTCGAGTACGAAACCAACATGCTCCTCTATATGAAGACCGAAGGAATCGGTTTTCGGGAGATCCCCATCGAAACGGTCTACATCCAGAACAACGCCACGTCCCACTTCAATCCTCTCACAGACTCGGCCAAGATCTACGGGCCCATCCTGCGCTTCGCCGGCGGGTCCGCCGCTTCTTCGCTCATCGATCTGGCGCTGTTCACCCTGCTGGCCTGGCTGCTGCGCGACACGGGCAGCCTGGACCGGCAGATCCTGATCGCCACAGCGGGGGCCCGGGCAATCTCCTCTCTTTTCAATTACACGTTTAACCGAAAAGCGGTTTTTGCCAGCGACGAACCCAGGCGGGTCACTTTTTTCCGATATTATCTCCTGTGCATTGTCCAAATGCTGGTCTCGTATAAAGGGGTCGCGCTCCTGGTCGGGGCCACAGGCTTCGCCGGATTGGGGAAAACCGCCATTAAACTGCTGGTAGACACAATATTGTTTATGATGACCTTTCAAATTCAACGGGAATGGGTTTTTCAAAAGAAAAAGGCAGACCATTATACCGACAAAGGAGAGCGCTTATGAGGAGTACTCTCCGAAGAGAAAGAGGGCGGAAAGCGCCGTTTCACATCCTTAAGCGTACGCTTTTGTATCTGGGCACCTTCCTGGCGGCCCTGTTGCTGTGTTGCGCCGGCTTGATCTATATTTTCGTCCAGGGGCCTTCGGAATCCGCCCGCGACATCTTTGTGGCCAGCGTCACCCAAACCTCCGCGGCTAAGTTTGCGGCCTATCTGTTTCTTTCCGACGAAGAGGTGGAAAGCATTTTGGCAAAGAGCGCTGTGACGGATACCGGAGAAGTGTCCGACGGAGACCTGATCCAAATCGGCGGCGGAGACGAGGACTACGACCTGAACGGCTTGACTATCGTTGACGTGAGCGGCTCTACTTATAAAGGCAAAATGATGATCGTCAACGATCCTTCCAGAGTCTACGTGGCGGCCATTCCCGATTTTACCGTGGCGCGGGGCCAGCAGGTGGCTCAGATGGTAGCCAAGGAAAATGCCCTGGCAGGGATCAACGGAGGCGGTTTTGAGGACATCGCAGGCCTGGGCAAGGGCGCGAAAGCGCTGGGGATCGTGGTTTCCCAGGGCGTCTGGCGAAACGGAAGCAAGACCGGGACCCATCAGGTGATCGGATTCGACGACAAGGACAGACTGCTGATCGGGACCATGAGCGGCAGCGAGGCCATTCAGGCGGGCGTCCGCGATGCGGTGGCCTGGGGACCGGTGCTGATCGTCAACGGCCAGCCCATGGAAGTGGGGGATGCCGGGGGCGGGCTCAACCCCAGAACAGCCATCGGCCAGCGGGCAGACGGCGCTGTTTTGATGCTGGTGATCGACGGACGCCAGACGAACAGCCTGGGCGCAAGCTATGCGGACCTGATCGAGTTGATGTTGGAGTACGGCGCGGTCAACGCGGCCAACTTGGACGGCGGGACCAGCTCCAGCATGGTCTACGAAGGGGAAGTGATCACCAACGTATGCTCCTTGTACGGCGAACGTCCTCTGCCGACCTGTTTTGTCGTAAGGAGGGTGGAAGCAGATGCCGAATAAAGCCTTCCGGCGCCTGCGCCGGCCCTATCCAGTATTCGCCCTTGCGCTCCTTGCCCTCACACTGGCCCTGTGGGCTTATCTTTGGACAGGACTTGCAAGCTACGAGGCGGGAATTCCAAAGAATCTGATGCAGCAGCTGGTGCGCGCCATGGAAGCGGAAGCCCTCGAGGAAGGAACTTGCGCAAAGACATTGGAAACCTACGGGAGCGATCTATCCCAGGAGACGATCCGGGAGAACGGCTTGGCGCTGGCGGATCTGATCCGGGATAAGGAACTGAGCCAACGCAAAATAGCGCCTTGGAAGGGACCAGGCGAACTGGCCTATCACATCCTGGCCGACGGAAAGGAAGTGGCGCTTGCCGTGCTGGAAACGGATCCCCGCAAAGGGATCCTGGGACTGGCCAGATACCGTGTGGCGAATGTCCAGGGAACCCTGGATCTAACGGTCATGGCTTCCCCGGGCGTGCAGGTCTATGCGGGAGAGACGCTTCTGACCCGGGAAGATCGAAGCGAAGAAGGGCAGGTCCCCCAGGATCTGCGGAAATGGGCAGATTCAGCGCAGAACCAGCTGAAGATCCCACGCTATGATGTCTATTTGCTGAAAGGTCTGTTTCAGATGCCCCGGATCCGGGGCGTCGACCCGTCCAAGCGAACGGTCGACGGCGTTTTTTCAGCCCCCGACCGGGTGGTGGTGGGCTTGCCCCTGGACCCGGCGCTTATGGAAGAGGTCGGGGAGAGGGCTGTAGCCATCACGCACAAGTATTCAAACTACATGAGCGACGATTTGGCTTGGAGCGGTTTTAAAGGATATCTGGTGGACACCGCGCCGGTCTACGACCGCCTGCGCACCCTGGAAGTGAACTGGTATACGCTGCACGACAGCTACCGATTCGAAAACATGGAAATTTCCGGCTGGATCCAGTACTCGGAACAATTGATCTCCCTGCGCACAACTTACGATTATGTGATCGTGGGGCAGGGCAAAGTGACGACGTACAAGACGGACCTGACCTATTATCTTGCCCTGGAGCCCGACGGCAAGTGGCGGGTGGCGGAAATGATCGTCAACTGACGATTCAGAAGATGTCTTGAAACGGAAGTAAAAAGCCTGCAATCATTGAAATTACAGGCTTTTTTTGGAGGCGACACCCGGATTTGAACCGGGGGATCAAGGTTTTGCAGACCTGTGCCTTACCGCTTGGCTATGTCGCCGCATAATGCCGGCACTAGGCCGGCATTATTTCGTTGGCTAGGGTAGAAGGATTTGAACCTTCGCATAACGGAATCAGAATCCGTTGCCTTACCGCTTGGCTATACCCCAATATTGAATTCTGTCCACTTATTATATCACATTGCTCTTAAAATCCAAGAGGGTCCTGTGATATTTTTTGTTGGGGTGGGTAGTGGGAGTCGAACCCACGCATACAGGAGCCACAACCCTGGGTCTTGACCACTTGACGATACCCACCACAGCTGCATGAATTGGCGACCCGGAACGGGCTCGAACCGTCGACCTCCAGCGTGACAGGCTGGCATTCTAACCAACTGAACTACCGGGCCACTAATGGTGGTAGCGGCGAGTGGAGTCGAACCACCGACCTTCCGGGTATGAACCGGACGCTCTAGCCAACTAAGCTACACCGCCACACTGTGGAAATAAGCCAACCACGCAAGAGAGATAGTACCATTTTCGTTGCTCACTGTCAATATCCGAAATTGCTTTTTTAGCAAAGCTCCGGGGTCAGTCCATTCGAAAAGCGGACTGCAGATATTCCCGGATCCAGCTGTGCTCCGTGTCCCTGCGGCTGTCGTAGACGACGCTGCCGTTCAAGATGGTCATCCAGGCCTGTGGCGGGCTTTCGCTTTGGATCCCGGGGTCCTGCTCAAACACGGCCAGATCCGCCCACTTCCCGGCTTCGATGGTGCCCGTTTGTCCGGAAAGGCCAAGCTGCTCAGCTCCTCGAATCGTGTGTTTTTCCAGCATAGCCTGGGCGGAGCGGTTTGAAGGATCCTCGTCGCCGGGAAAGTATTCGTAGACATCGGCGCTCAGAATGGCAGAGCGTTCTTCCTCTGAAATCTGCTCCTTGTGCGCGACGGCGAAAGAAGATTTTTTATAGGAGGCCTTCAGCTCGGACAACAGGGCCAGGGCTGAGACGGCGGCGGCGTGATCCAGGGCGGTGATCCGAATGTGGTAGCCTTTGTCCGCGGCCAGGGAGCACAGGCTCTTCAGATAGGACTCGCTCATGAAATGGCAGCTGTCCTGGGCGCTGCTGACGTGGACGCACAGGGTGTTGAACTGTATCAGGCCTTTCAGTTCGGCGCAGGCAGTGCTTTTCTGAGCCATCTGATGGAGGACCAGGCGTTCGGGAAGGGGCGCATTCAACAGAAGAGATCCAAAATACCGCTGCTTCAGCAAGTCTTCCTGGTAAGCGTCGACCAGCAATTCCCGGTAAATACTTTCGAAGTGACCAAAGGACGGAAGGACGAATTCTCCCGTAAAGCCCCTTTGAGCCAGGCTGTACGCGTGCACGGCCAGGTTCTTTTGCAGGGCAGCCATATCTGCGGACAGCAGGACCGAAGTGACCAGGGCCGGCGTGACTGCGGGCATGTCCAGTTCTTCGGCTTCTTTGGCCACGGCCTCCGCCGCCGGCGTGTTGAGGATCATGTGGTGCCCGTCGCAGGCCACCAGGACGGCGGGCTTATCCAAAGCCGCCTCGTTCAAGGCCTGCCGGATGTCCGGAATGTCTCCTTCCGCCACAGCGGTCGGATCGTAGCCGTAGGCCAGATATCGCTCCTCCGCCGGATGGTCCGCAATATAGGTGAGGACCGCAGAGAGGAGCGTGTCTTTCGTCATGCGCTCTGAAAGAGCCAGGTATTGATCCTCGAAGACCCAAGGGATAGGATCGCTGTGGAGATCCAGCCATCCGGGCGTCAGGAAACGTCCTTCCAAGTCCACCACCAGGGTCTGCCCTGTGATCAGAGGCTCGATCGCCGCCCGGTCTCCCACGGCCAGGATTCTTCCTTCCCCGCAGGCCACCGCCTCGGCATGCGGAAGATCCGGATCCATGGTCCGGACGAAACCGTTGACGAGAACCAGGTCCGCGGATGTTTTTTTCTTGAACAGTCCAAACCCCATAAAGCGCTTCCTCCTTTGAATGGTACATATTATGCGGTCACAAGTCCTGTTTGTCAATGTGGAAGGAGATATGTTATACTTGAAACACTTTGAGGAGGTGACTGATATGACAGACAATCGATTTGATGTGGACGCGATACCCGGCGAGAAATGGTTCCCCAAGGAATCCCGTTTCGAAGAGGATATGCCCCTGTATTGGGGCGACTGGGGCGTGTCTTCCGAAGTGGAAAAGCTGAAGGCTGTGCTGATGCGCCGGCCCGGCAAAGAAGTGGAAAGCTTCGATGCGGCGGCGGTCCGTTTTACCGACGAGCCTTTGGATGTGGATCTGATGCGCCGTCAGCACGACGATGTGACCGCGATCTACAGGGCGCACGGGGTCGCGGTGTATTACGTGGAGGAACAAAGGGAAGACCGGCCCAACGCAGTGTATTGCAGAGATCTGATGTTTATGACGCCGGAAGGCGCCATCATCACCCGGCCGGGCATGGCCGCCCGCCGGGGGGAAGAGCGCTACATCGCCCAGGCCCTGGCCAAGATCGGGGTCCCTATCGTCCGGACGATCAACGGAGAGGGAATATTCGAGGGGGCCAACGCCATGTGGGTGGACCGGCGCACCTGCGTGCTCTCCACCGGCATCCGCTGCAACAGGAGCGGCTACGAGCAGGTGGCGGAAGAACTTCGCCGGCAGGGCGTGACGGAGATCATTCCCATGCAGCTGCCCTACAGCAATATCCACATCGACGGGCTGCTGAATCCGGCCAGCAACGACACGGTGATCGGACATGTGTCCCAGATTCCCTACGATGTGCTGGACGCCCTTAAACGAAAGGGCTACCGGATCTTGGAGGCGCCTTCCCAAACGGAAGTCCGCGCCCTGGCCTGCAACTTCGTGGCTTTGGAGCCGGGGCACATCCTGATGGCTCCGGGAACACCCAGGACCCAGGAATTGCTGGAGAAAAGCGGCATCCGGGTCACGACCGTCAATGTGTCGGAGATCCTGAAGGGCAGAGGATCGCTGCACTGCATCACCGCCTATCTCAAGAGAGGCTGATTCGATATTCAAGGGACCAGGCCGTCGCCTGAAAGGAGCATACTGTGGAATACACCTACGATTATTACAAAAAAAGCGCCGATTACATCCGGGAGGTCTCCGGCGGATTTCAACCGGAACTGGGCATTGTTTTGGGGACCGGTCTTGGGGAATACGACCGGAACGTGGAGGATCCCATACGGATTCCTTACGAAGACATCCCGAACTTCCTGATCTCCACAGCACCGGACCATGCAGGAGAACTGATTCTGGGTACTATCGAGGGTCACAAGGTGTGCTGCATGTCCGGCCGCTTTCATTCCTACGAGGGCTACAGCTTCGAGCAGCTGGCGGCACCTGTGCGCGTAATGAAGATTTTGGGCATTCAAAGGCTGATCCTCACCAATGCGGCGGGCGCGATCAACACAGACTATCAGGTGGGGGATATCATGGTGATCAAGGATCACATCAAGCTGATGGGGCTTTCGCCCCTGGCCGGTCCCAACATCCCTGAATTCGGGCCTCGCTTCTTCGACATGGGCCACGTGTACGACAGCAGCATGCGGAAAATTGCTTTGGACTGCGCTTCCGCGACGCGTCTGAACATCCGCGAGGGGGTCTATTTCTTCTTTGCGGGCCCGCAGTTCGAAAGCCCTGCGGAGATCCGCGCCGCAAGGATCCTGGGCGGAGACGCCGCCGGCATGTCCACCGTCACCGAAGCCATCGTCGCAGCTCACTGCGGCATTCCGGTCCTGGGCCTGTCGGTCATGACCAACATGGCTGCCGGGGTCCTGGATGAACGTCTGACCAGCCAGAATGTGACTGTGGTCTCCCTGCGCGTAGCGGGAGACTTTGAAGAGTACTTTACAGAGATCCTCAGGAGACTGCCGTGCGAAAGCTGCTGAAGAACTGCGATATTTTGTCCGGCTCGCCGGCGGAGAACCATGTGATCCGGAACGGATACCTGGGCATCGACGGGATGACGATCGACTACATCGGCCAGGAGAAGCCCGCCCGGGATTATGACGAAGTCCGGGATATGAAAGGCTGCCTGCTGATGCCCGGTCTGATCAACTGCCACTGCCATTCGCCCATGGTGCTCCTGCGGGGCGTAGGCAGCGATCTGCCGCTGCAGGAATGGCTCTTCGACTGGATCATGCCCATCGAGGCCAACTTAAGGGAAGAGGATGTCCTCGCCGGCACCCGGCTGGCTGTCATGGAAATGCTGGCCGGCGGGACCACCTCCTTTACGGATATGTACGACTTTCCCGCCCAGACGGCGCAAGTGGTGTCGGAATGCGGCATCAAGGCCAATCTCTGCATGCCCCTGGTATGCCAGGATCCGGAGCTAAAAGGGGAGGACTGCCGGCGCATCGCCGATTCCCTGGCCTTTTTCAAGGCCTTCCACGAGACGGCCCAGGGAAGGCTTCTGGTGGATTTCGGCATCCACTCCGAATACCTGACAACACCCCGGACCGTGGAATATTTCTCCGGGATCTGCAAGGAGGAAGGGGGGCGCGTCCATCTGCACCTCTCCGAGACGCTCCGGGAGCATACGGAGTGCAAGCAGCGCTACGGAAAGACCCCGGCGGAGTGGTTCCGGGATCTTGGCACCCTGGATTCCCCGGTGCTGGCGGCCCACTGCGTGCACTGCGAAGACTCGGATCTGGATATTTTTGTGGAAAAGGGCACCAGCCTGATCCACAATCCCTCCAGCAACATGAAGCTGGGCAGCGGCTTTGCCCCCATTGTCAAAGCGCTGCAAAAGGGCGTGAACGTGGTCCTGGGCACCGACGGAGCAGCCAGCAACAACAATCTTAATATACTGGAGGAAATGCACCTGGCGTCCGTGATCCACAACGGCTATCACCGGGACGCCACGGTGGTGGGACCCGGGCAGGTGATGAGCATGGTCACGGTCAACGGGGCCCTTGCCCAGGGACGGCCGGACACGGGCGAATTGACCGTCGGCAAAAAGGCCGATATCGTGGCGCTTTCTTTCGACGGGCCCCACATGTTCCCGGCGCTTGAAGTTCTGCCGATGCTCACCTATTCGGCCCAGGGAGCGGATGTGCGGATGACCATGGTCAACGGTAAAGTTTTATATGAAAACGGCAGCTATTTGACGCTGGACGCGGAGCAGGTGATGCACGGCGCCCGACATTCCGTCGCCCATCTGTTGGGCAGGTAAGATCCCAATAGAAACTGGCAGCCCTGCGGGCTGCCAGTATTTTTTTACACATCCTTCGTTATTCTTCCGGGTACAGCTGGATAAAACTGTCGTAGTGGTCCTCGGTGAAGAAGATCAGGCCGTCATCGGAATAGACCAGCCGCTTGGGGCCCCGGTATTCCTTGCCCAGGGTGTCGATGTCGCATTCCCGATAGGTCCGCCCCTTGGCTTTGGGAAGGAGTCCTTCGTAGTTTCCGAAGATATCCCCTCCGATGGCGTAACCCGGGAAGTCCGCATCCGGCGAGCCGCCGCTCCAGCCCATGGCCTCCGCCTCGTCCTTCGTGATGAAGTTCGTTGGCAATTTACCGTAGAGATGCAAATAGAGAGACACATCCTGAGCAGTATAATACCACCCGTCTTTGTCGAGTTCCTCCTCGGCCGATTCCTGCTCGACCGGCGCCTGCCCCGGCAGGCCGGGGGGCAGGCTTTGCTGCAGCCCGGTCCAAAGGAGCAGGGCGGCCAGCAAAAGAATAACGATGATTTTTAACGCTTTCATGGCTTGATTATACCATGCCCTTCGATTGAAAAACAAAGGCTTTCCCTCTATAATGGTCTTTATGGAGGGAAAACTATGAGCAATAACGAACGAGCGGATCACGGCCTGGCATTTATGCTGCAGTATGAAAATATTGCCTGGTATGAATCCGGCGCCGTCCGCATCCTGGACAGGAGAGTCTATCCCCAAAAAGTGTCTTTTGTCACCTGCGGCAGCCATACAGAAGTCGCCCGGGCCATCACCGACATGGTCACCCAGAGCGCGGGCCCTTACAGCGCCGCGGCCATGGGCATGGCCCTGGCCGCCTGGGAATGCCGGGACCGGAGCGGAAGAGCGCAAAGGGATTATTTGAAGAAGGCTGCAGCGGCCTTCGTTGAGGCAAGGCCCACGACCCGGCTTCGCATGGAGCAGATCACACAGCGCTGTCTGGCGGCAGGCCAGGCCGCCATCGACCGGGGCGCGGTGGCCGCGGAGGCGATCCGCCAGGAAGCCCTGGCGATCAACGACCGCCGCTATACCAAGGTCGCCCGGATCGCCACCTACCTGGCGGACATGTTCCCGGACAGGGGCACGGTCATGACCCAGTGCTTCGGAGAGACCATCGTGGGCATGATGCTGCGGGAAAGCCGGGCGCGGGGCAAGGAGCTTCGGATCTTCTGTCCGGAGACCCGGCCCTATTTCCAGGGCGCCCGCCTTACGGCCACGGTGGTGCGGGACATGGGTTTCGAGGCCACGGTCATCACGGACAACATGCCGGCCTATGTGATGAAAAAAGAAAAAGTGGATGTCTTTACCTCTGCGGCGGACGCCATCTGCGTGGACGGTCATATCGTCAACAAAATCGGCACTTATCAGATCGCCATCGCCGCCCATTACCATGGAGTCCCGTATTTTGTCACCGGCGCGCCGGACGTGGGGCACACCACAGTGGATACGGTCCACATCGAAATGCGGGATCCGGAATTCGTGCTGCAGGCCATGGGGGTCCGGACGGCGGCGGAGGGGGTCAAAGGCTATTATCCGAGCTTTGATATTACCCCGCCCCATTTAGTCAGCGGCGTGGTGACGGATCTGGGCATCTTTGCGCCCCTGGATCTGCCCCGTTATTTTGAACTGGGCGGCCAGGCGTCCCAAGAACTGGTGGTATAGGAGCACAACATGAGATTATACACGATCAAGGCGGGGGCGGAAGAAAAACTGGCGGTTGGGCACGAAAGCCCCCGGACGGTTCATTTTTTAGAGGATTGGGGCTTTTCTTTTTCCGATATGAACGATCTGATCCGCCGCCACACCCAAGAGCAGCTGTGCAGTCTGCTGACGCCTCCCCGGGATTCCCTGGCAATAAACCTGGAAGATCTGGAACTGCTGGCGCCGATCCCCCGGCCGCTTCAGGATGTGATCTGCCTGGGGGTCAACTATGCGGACCACGCAAAGGAGTCCGGAAGATTCGACCGCAATGCCCCTTCAGAGCAAAAAACCTACCCGGTCTTTTTTTCCAAACGCGTCAACGAAGCGGTGGCCCCCTTTGGGACCGTGCCGTCTTACGAGGGCCTGGTGGACAGCCTGGATTACGAGGTGGAACTCTGCGTGGTCATCGGAAAGGACGCCAGGCGCGTTCGCCGGGAAGACGCATTGAATTATGTGTTTGGATATACGATCCTGAACGACATCAGCGCCAGGAACATCCAGACCCGCCACCATCAGTGGTACTTCGGGAAGAGCTTCGACGGGTTTACGCCCCTGGGCCCTTGCATCGTGACCGCAGACGAGATCGGGGATCCGGGACGGCTGGACCTGGAGTGCCGGGTGAACGGGGAATTGCGCCAGCGCAGCAATACCCGCATGCTGATCGCTTCCGTGCCCGAAATCATCGAAGAGCTGTCGGCCGGTATGACGCTGAAGGCAGGTACGCTGATCGCCACAGGAACCCCCGCGGGAGTGGGCTTTAGCTTTGATCCGCCCAGGTATCTGCACAAGGGCGATCGGATCGAATGCCGCATCGAAAAAATCGGCTCGCTGATAAGCTATGTAGGAGAATAGCCGCGTTTATCATTCAAATCGGTCGATGCTTGCGATGACCGACGCGAAGAGCTTCGTGCGGTCGAACAGGGTGTGCAGCAGCGCAAACTCGTTGCGGTCGTGGGAAAAATCGCCCACGATGCCGCAGGAACAGAGGACCGGGATGTCTGCGACGGCCATGTTTCCCGAATCCGCCGCCCCGCCCCGGAAGCACTTTCCGTAGGCCGGCTGGCCCAGTTCTCCGGCGATCGTATTGACAAATGCGTGGAGCTTCCGAATTTTTTCATTCTCGGTGTAGCCCTCGTATTTTGCGGCATAACGCTTGTAAGTGGTTTTCGTCCCCGGTATGGACGCCTTCGCGCAAATTTCGTCCACCGCGCGGTAGATCCGCTCTTTTTCCTCCGGAGAGGAGACCCGCGCATCCAGGGTGACTTCGCAGGAGGAGGGGATGGCGCTGGGGTGGTCGCCGCCCCGGATGACGGTGGTGGCCACCGTGGTGCCTTTTTCCAGATCCGTCAGCCGGATGATCTCCAGGGCTTTCCCCATCGCTTCTTCCACCGCGTTGCTGGAAGTGGTGAAATCGTTCCCTGCATGCCCGCCCTGGCCTGCCACGGAAAGATCAAATATATGGCAGGATTTTCGGGCCACGGTGAACACGCCTTCCACACCGGTCTCCATGTTGAAAGCGGCCAGAGCGCCCCGGCTTTCCCGGGTGTAGAGGAGATTCGTGTCTGTGCCCAGATGATCTCCCTCCTCATCGCCGGCAAACAGAATTTTCAGCGTGCGGTCGCAGCCAAGGGCGTTCAGCGCTTTGGCGATGTAAAGGGCTTCGATGACGCCGCCTTTCATGTCGTTGACCCCGGGGCCGTAAACCTTGTCGCCCTCCACGCGCCACAGGTCCTCGCCAAAGCTCCCCTGGCGATGCACCGTGTCGATGTGGCCCGACAGGATCACCGGCGGTGCCTTGCGATCAGGGCCGGCGATGCCGATCAGCAGTCCGGCCCGGTCTGTTGTGGTCCCTTCGATCCTGCACTCGAAACCCAGGGATTCAAACTCTTTCCGCACCCAGCCCATGGCCTGGAGCACATGGTCCCTCTCTTCAAAATGACTTTCCAGTTTCACCAGTTGCTGAAATTTTTCCAGCATCTCCTGCCTGTGGGCTTCCACAAATGCGTCGATTTCGTGATACAGCATGAATCCCTCCCCTTGATCTGTGTTGGTCTGTTTGCCTAAAAGTATATCATATTACTTGGAGACCGTTAACAAAAATGGTTTGAAGCGGATCGCGATTTCGAGTATAATAAACTTCAAATGTGATGATCCGGACACAGACAGGGTCAGCGGTTTCTTTTTGTCCGGACAGGGCAGGATGGAGGAAAACAAAATGGGCACTACCTCAGCGGCGAAAAGAAGGATCCAGTCCATTCTGGACGCCGGCAGTTTTATGGAGATGGGCGAAAAGGTTCTCGCCCGAAATACGGACTTCGATCAGGAGTACGACCAAGTTTTTTCGGACGGCGTCATCACCGGCTACGGCACGGTGGAAGGCCGTCCGATTTATATTTTCAGCCAGGATCCTCAAGTGCTGGGCGGATCTCTTTCCGAGATGCACGCCGTGAAAATTCTTCGCCTCTATGAAATGGCGCTGAAGACCGGAGCGCCGGTCGTCGCGCTGGCGGACAGCGCGGGGCTGCGCCTTGGCGAAGGGGCGGACGCACTCGATGCTTATGGAAGGATCTACAGGGGAATGACAAAAGCAAAGGGAAGGATCCCCCAGATCGCCGGCGTCTTCGGCAGTTGCGGCGGTGGAAGCGCCCTGATCCCGGCCCTCTGCGATTTTGTCTTCATGGAAAAACAGGCGAAGCTGTTCATCAATCCGCCGGCCGCCAGAACACAGGAGATCAAAAGGGCCGATGTGGCCGCCTCCCTGAGCGACTATCCCGCAGGGCGCGGCCTGAGCATGGGCAATGGAAGCGAAGAGGAGATCTGCCGGAAGATAAGGACATTGATCTCTTATCTTCCTCTCTCCGACGAGGACCTTGTCCCCCGGGAAGTCTGCGCGGACGATCTGAACCGGCCCGCATCCAACCTTGAGGAGGGTCGGCGGGATCCCGCAGCCGTGCTGGTGGAAATAGCGGATCTGGGTTCCGTGTTCGAGCTGCAGAGGGAAGACTGTCCGGAGGTGATGATGGGATTTGCCCGTTTCAACGGTTCACCGGCGGGGGTCATCGGCAATGGGGGGAAAGGCTGTTTGACGTCGGAAGGCTGCGAAGCCATGGCGGATTTTGCGGATTTCTGCACGGCCTTCGGCATCCCCTTGCTGACGCTCACCGACACGGAAGGGTTTGCCGCGGACAGCGCCCAGGAAGCGCTCCTGCCTGCCGCCGCAGCCTATTTGCTCAGCGTCTGGGCTTCCTGCGAGGTCCCCAGAGTGAATGTGATCACCGGAAAAGCCTGGGGAAATGGGTACACCATTATGAACAGCAAGGGCTTGGGCGCCGATTTCGTCTTCGCCTGGAGCAGCGCCGACCTGCGGGTGTTTCCCGGAGAGGATGCTGTCCGGATCCTCTATGCAAGGGAACTGGCTTCCGCTGAAGATAAGAAAGCGTTCCTGAAAGAGAAGGCGGCAGCCTACGACGAAAAGGCGGGTATGGCCGCTTTTCTGGCCAGAGGCTATGTGGACAAGGTCATTGCGCCGGCGGACACGCGAAAATATGTGATCGGCGCATTGGAAATGCTGTCCGACAAGCGGGCGTACTGAAGGAGAGCGAAGGATGACACTCACGGAGATTTTCACCAAGGCGATCATGAACACGATCCTGGGAATGGGCGTGGTTTTTTCGGTGCTGATTTTCATCGCGTTTATCATATCCCTGTTTAAATACCTGCCTGGCTTGCTGGAAAAGCGCAAAGGCAAAGGGAATGCCCTGATCCCCCGGGCGGAGGACCCGGTCCCTCAGGCGGACATCGGGGAAGGGGATCCGGTGCTGGCCGCGGTGATCACGGCAGCGGTCCACGCATTCATCCAGGAGGAAACCATTTCCACCGATGCCTATATCGTGCGCTCGATCCGCCGCAGCTGACCGCTCGAGCGCCAGCAATTAATTGAAGGAGAAAACAATGGAAATCTATTCGGTCACAGTCAACGGGCTCACCTACGAAGTACAGGTGGAAAAGAAAGCGAACAGTGGAATTTCCGCACCTGCGCCAAGGGCAGCCGCCGTATCGGCCCCGATCCCCGCGGAGAAGAAGATGGCGGCCCCGGCCGCGCTCCAGGGAGAAAAGATCACCGCCGGCGCAGCCGGAAAGGTCTGGAAGATCGTCACCGCCGAAGGGCAGAGCGTTGTGGCGGGCGAGCCGATCCTGATTCTGGAAGCCATGAAAATGGAGATCCCCGTGGTGGCGCCCAAGGACGGCGTACTGGGGCGGATCGTCGTCTCCGAAGGAAGCCCCGTGGAAGCGGGAGACCTGCTGGCGACCATTCATTAATGGTCGCATCCCTGGAATTGCACAAATCTACGGAGGACAACTGTGAGTTATATCGGTGAAACACTGGGCAATTTGCTGCGGCAGACCGCTTTTCTCAACCTGAGCCCGGGCAATCTGCTGATGGTGGCGGTCGCCTGCGGCTTCCTGTACCTGGCCATTGCCAAGGGCTATGAGCCGCTGCTGCTGGTCCCCATCGCTTTCGGCATGCTGCTGGTGAATATCTATCCCCCGATCATGAGCGAAAGCGGCTTGCTCCACTATTTTTACTTGCTGGACGAGTGGGCGATCCTGCCGTCCCTGATATTCATGGGGGTGGGCGCCCTGACGGACTTCGGGCCGCTGATCGCCAATCCCCAAAGCTTTTTGCTGGGCGCCGCAGCCCAGTTCGGCATCTATGTGGCCTACATGGGCGCCATGCTCCTGGGCTTTGACGAAAAGGCCGCCGCGGCCATTTCCATCATCGGGGGCGCCGACGGCCCCACATCGATCTTTTTAGCCAGCAAGCTGGGCCAGGGCGCCCTGATGGGGCCCATCGCGGTGGCGGCCTACTCGTATATGGCCCTGGTGCCCATCATCCAGCCGCCCATCATGAAGGCCCTCACAACAAAGGAAGAGCGCATGATCAAGATGGCGCAGCTTCGCCACGTGAGCAAGCTGGAGCGGATCTGCTTTCCCATCGTGGTCACCATCGTAGTCTGCTCGATCCTGCCTTCCACCACACCCTTGGTAGGCATGCTGATGCTGGGGAATCTGTTCCGGGAAAGCGGCGTCGTGCGCCAGCTGACGGAAACTGCGTCCAACGCCCTGATGTATATCGTCGTCATCCTGCTGGGCACGTCCGTGGGCGCCACCACCTCCGCGGAAGCGTTCCTGAACTGGTCCACGATCAAAATTGTGGCGCTGGGCCTTTTGGCCTTTGCTTTTGGAACCGCGGCCGGAGTGGTTTTGGGCAAGGTCATGTGCAAACTCAGCGGCGGCAAGGTGAACCCGCTCATCGGCTCGGCCGGCGTTTCCGCCGTCCCCATGGCGGCCCGGGTTTCCCAAAAGGTGGGCGCCGAAGCGGATCCGACCAACTTTTTGCTCATGCACGCCATGGGACCCAATGTGGCCGGGGTCATCGGCACCGCCGTGGCGGCGGGCACGTTCATGGCCATGTTCGGGGTCGAGTAATGTACGAGGAGAATGGAATGAAACCAATCGAAAAGAAGCCCGTCAAAATCACCGAGACCATACTGCGGGACGCTCACCAGTCCCTGATCGCCACCCGCATGAGCACGGAGGATATGCTCCCGATCATGGAGAAAATGGATCAGGTGGGCTATTATTCCGTGGAATGCTGGGGCGGCGCCACCTTTGACACATCCCTGCGCTTCCTGAAGGAAGATCCCTGGCATCGCCTGCGGCTCCTGCGGAAAGGCTTTAAAAACACCAAGCTGCAGATGCTGTTGCGGGGGCAGAATATCCTGGGCTATCGCCATTATGCCGACGATGTGGTGGCTTATTTTGTACAAAAATCCATCGCCAACGGCATCGACATCCTGCGGATCTTCGACGCCTTCAACGATCTTCGAAATCTGGAGACCGCGGTGCGCACCACCAAAAAAGAGGGGGCTCATGCCCAGATTGCCGTGTCCTACACCCTGGGAGACGCCTATACGCTGGCGTACTGGAAGGATCTTGTCCGGCGGATCAGCGATATGGGGGCGGATTCCATCTGCATCAAGGATATGGCCGGACTGCTGCTGCCCTATGCGGCGGAGGAGCTGGTGCGGGAGATCAAAAGCATCGTGGATATCCCCATCGATGTTCACAGCCACTGCACCAGCGGGGTGGCGCCGATCTCCTACTTGAAAGCCATCGAGGCCGGATGCGACATCATCGACACGGCGATGTCACCCTTCGCCATGGGGACCAGTCAGCCCGCCACGGAGATCATGGTGGAAACGCTGAAGGGCAGCCCCTACGATACCGGCATGGATCAGAAGCTGCTGGCCGAGATCGCGGACTATTTTAGGCCCTTCCAGGAAAACGCGCTGGAAACCGGCCTCCTGAATCCCAGAATGATGGGCGTGGACATCAAGACTCTGCTGTATCAGGTCCCGGGCGGCATGCTGTCCAATCTGGTTTCCCAGCTGGCCGAGCAGGGCGCATCCGACAAATATTACGAAGTGCTGGCTGAGATCCCAAGGGTGCGAAGGGAACTGGGCGAACCGCCCCTGGTGACGCCTTCCTCCCAGATCGTGGGCACCCAGGCTCTATTCAATGTGCTTACAGGGGAGCGTTACAAGATGGTCACGAAGGAGACCAAGGCGGTCCTCCTGGGGGATTACGGCCAAACCGTAAAGCCCTTTGACCCGGAGATCCAGAAGAAGGTGATCGGCGAGGCCGTGCCCAAGACCTATCGCCCTGCGGACGATCTGGCCCCGGAGCTGGACCGGCTGAAGCAGGAGATCGCCGAATGGACGCAGCAGGAGGAGGACGTATTGTCCTACGCCTTGTTTCCCCAGGTGGCCCTGGATTTCTTCCGCTATCGAAAAGCCCAGCAGGATGGGATCGACCTGTCCCTGGCGGACACGGAAAACGGCGCCTACCCGGTATAGATCGCGGGCGTCATAAAAATCATATTCCAACAGACATTTTGAGAAGGAGCGTAGGACCATGAAAAAAGAAATCATCCCCACCACCAAAGCGCCGGAACCGCTGGGCCCCTATTCGAACGTCGTGAAATTCGGAAATCTGCTCTTCATCTCCGGCATGGCTTCGGAAGACGCAGCCACGGGCGAAATCCTCCACGGCACCGTCAGGCAGCAGACCGAAAACATCATGAAGAACATCAAGGCCATTCTGGAGGATGTGGGCAGCGGGATGGATATGGTGCTTAAATGCAGCATCCACATGACAAAACAGGAGTACTTTTCAGAAATGAACCAGGTCTACGCTTCTTACTTTAAAAAAGAAGAGGGCTATCCCGCCCGCGTGACCACCTTCAACTCGGAGATCTATGACGGACTGGACGTGGAGATCGACGTGATCGCCGGCATCGAAGCATAGGCAACAGGAACAGGCAAGACAATAAAAAGCCCGGGCAGCGCCCGGGCTTTTGAACGATGCGGATCAAGCCGGCATCAGTTCTTCGTCGATGGCTCTGGCGGCGCATTTCCCCGCGCCCATGGCCAGAATGACCGTGGCGGCGCCGGTCACGGCGTCTCCGCCCGCATAAATGTGGTCTCTGCTGGTCTTGCCCGAGGGCTCCTGGGCCACGATGCCGCCCCATTTCTGGGTCTCCAGACCTTTGGTGGTGGATTTGATCAAAGGGTTGGGGGAGGTGCCGATGGCGATGATCACCGTGTCCAGCGGAATGGTCCATTCGGAGCCTTCCACGGGGACCGGCCGTCTTCTGCCGGAATCGTCGGGTTCGCCAAGCTTCATTTCCAGGCACTCCATGCCGGTGACGTTCAGCTTTTCGTCACCCAGGATACGGACCGGATTGTTCAGCAGTTTGAAAATGATGCCTTCTTCTTTTGCGTGCTCCACTTCTTCGGCTCTGGCGGGCAATTCCTCTTCGGACCTGCGGTAGACGATATACACCTCTTCGGCGCCCAGACGCTTGGCGCAGCGGGCTGCGTCCATGGCCACGTTTCCGCCGCCCACCACGGCGACCTTGCTGCTGTTTTTGATCGGCGTCGCGGCGTCAGGCTGATAGGCCTTCATCAGATTGACTCGGGTCAGATACTCGTTGGCGGAGTATACGCCTTTGAGATTCTCTCCGGGAATGTGCATAAAGGTGGGAAGGCCGGCGCCGGATCCGATGAATACCGCCTCAAATCCCTGTTCATCCATCAGTTCGTCGATGCTGGTGGATTTTCCGATGACCATGTTCGTCTTGACCTCCACGCCCAGCTCTTTCAGGGCGTCGATCTCCTTGCGGACGATCGCCTTGGGCAGCCTGAACTCGGGAATGCCGTAGACCAGCACGCCGCCGGGGGTATGCAGCGCTTCGAAAATCGTTACATGGTAGCCCTTTTTCGCCAGATCGCCGGCGCAGGTGAGGCCTGCGGGACCCGATCCGATCACAGCGACCTTGTGGCCGTTGGAGGCGGGCCGTACAGGTTTTTCTTCGGTGTTCTGGATATGCCAGTCGGCCACGAAGCGCTCCAGGCGTCCGATGCCCACGGATTCGCCTTTGATTCCCCTCACACAGCGTTCCTCGCATTGAGTCTCCTGAGGACACACTCTGCCACATACAGCGGGAAGGGAGCTGTCTTTGGCAATGATTTGGTAGGCCTCCTCGTAGGCGCCCTGGGCGGTTTTCTGGATAAAGGCGGGGATGTCGATCTCCACCGGACAACCCGCGATGCAGGGCTTGTGCTTGCAGTTGAGGCAGCGGGCGGCCTCGTCCAGCGCTTGCTCCTCGGTGTATCCGAGGGCGACTTCCTGGAAGTTGCCGTTCCGGATGTGGGGGTCCTGGGAAGGCATTTCGTTTTTCTTCAGCGACAGGTTGGCCATTTATTTCACCTCCATCTTGTAGAGATTACAGACGTCTTCGTGGCATTTGATCTCAAAATCCCGATACATCATCCCTCTTTGCATCGCCTGGTCAAAATCCACCTGGTGACCGTCGAAATCCGGTCCGTCCACGCAGGCGAACTTCGTTTCTCCGCCCACGGTCAGGCGGCAGCAGCCGCACATGCCGGTCCCGTCGATCATGATGGAGTTCATGCTTACCACAGTCTTTACATTATATTGCTTTGTGAGCAGGCTGACGAATTTCATCATGATGACCGGCCCGATGGCGATCACTTCGTCGTATTGCTCTCCCGCATCCAACAACGCTTTGAGCGCGTCGGTCACCAGTCCTTTTTCGCCGTAGCTGCCGTCGTCGGTCACCAGGACCATCCGCTGGCTGGCGGCCCGGAATTCGTCTTCCAGGATGACCAGGTCCTTGGTTTTAAAGCCGACCACCGCGTGGACGATGGTCCCCTGCTGGTGGAGTTTCTTCGCCACGGGGTAGGCGATGGCGCAGCCCACGCCGCCCCCAACGACCGCGACCTTTTTAAGCCCCTCCGTGTGGGAGGGAACGCCCAAGGGGCCCACCAGGTCTTGAAGAGAATCCCCCTCCTCCAGATGGTTCAGCGCTTCGGTCGTGGCACCTACGATCTGGAATATGATGGTGATGGATCCCTTCTGCCGGTCGAAATCAGCGATGGTCAGGGGGATCCGCTCCCCGTTCTCGTCCACGCGCAGCATGACAAACTGGCCGGGTTCGCCTTTTTTGGCGATGGGCGGCGCGTCGATCTCCATGAGGGTGACAGTGGGATTTAAATTGACTTTCTTTAATATTGTATACACGATTCGATCCTCCTTCGCGATCCTTCCCTGGCGCTTGTGTCGCAAGAATGATGTGGGGACCAAGGAAAACTAACTAAATAATATTATCACAATGCATGAGGGATTAAAACCCCCTGTTAATGTAAATAAATTACAAATAAGGCAATATATCCTTGACAAATCCGCTAAACTTGTGTAATATAATGTTAAATTATGGAAAATGGAGACAAGGCATGAAATGGAGAACCACCCTGGGCATCTCGCTGATCGTCCTGAGTTTGGCCCTTATGCTCTTCTGGGAATTCCGGGGCAGGGATGTCCTAACAATGACGCAGATATTGACAGCCTCCCGGGATATCCTGCCCGGGGAAAGGCTGCTGGCCCAGGATGTGGCAAGCACTCCAGTTCCTCCGGAAAATGTGATCCAGGGCGCGTTGGCGCCAAGCGATGCAAAACTGATCCTGGGGCGCAACGCCATTTATCCGCTGTCGGCCAGGCAGCAGCTGAGCGCCTCGTATTTCAAGGAGGATCAGGATATCCTGCGGCGGAACGAATCGATATTCCCCATCCGCCCCCAATGGATCGGATCCATGAGCGGCGCGGTCCGGCCGGGGGATGTGGTCAGTCTGGTCTCTTCTTCGTCGGAGGAAGGCCTTGGGATGTATCGAGTCGCCTATGTGATGGACCAGGCGGGCGGCCTTCTGGAATGGCCGGCAGCGGACGCTGGGGATCTGCTTGGACGCAGCCGGGGCCCCGATCCGGCCGCCAGTCTGGAGATCGTCTGCACCTTGGAGGACTACCTGAATATTTTGCGAAGCCAGACAGCGGCAGCGCCCAAAGATCTCATCGTGTTTATGGAGGGCGGGTTATGAGCGGGATCTATACCTTTTTCGGGGTAGACAACAAATGCGGCACCTCCATGGTGTGCCAATCCGTAGCCGAATACATCGCCGGAGAAATGCCGGACTGGAATGTGCTCCTCATCCATACCGAAGGGGATGTGGGCACCGGGTATGCAGCCTGCTCGGGTGAATCCACCGGGCGGATCCGGCCGGGATTGTCCAAAGGCTTGTTCGACCCCCAGGAGGTGGTCGCGCGATCCCAATGGCAGAAGAATCTTCATTTTATCGCCGGCGCGGACCCTCTGGAGGAAGAAGGGAAATATCACCCGGATCTGTCGAACGCGCTCCTGCGGCGTCTCAAGAACTGCTTCGATCTGATCCTCTGCGACAGCGGCAGCCAAATTGAAAACGGTTTGGCTCTGGGGTCTCTGTTTGCCGCGGACGGGATCTTTCTGGTCATGGTCCAGGCCGAAGGAGCCGTTCGCAGATTCGAGCGACTGATCCGTTTGTACCTGAAGCTCAATGTGTCGACGATGGGTTGTTTGATCAACCGCTTTCGCGAGAAAAGTCCCTATACACCGGCTTATCTGCGGGAACGGCTGGACCAGTTCCCCGGCGCGTTTTACACCGTGGGAGAATCCCCTATGGGCATTCTGGCCGAAACGGAGGGTCGCTCTCTCATGAATTACCGGGACCGGGCTTTTCGAAAAGATGTCTGCCGGATCGGCGACCTCATCCTGGCCGACGCGGGAGCGCAAAGGGTCCCGGAGAAAGGCAGGGCATCGTGGAACCTTTTGAAATTCAAGAATACATCAAGAATCGAAGCGTAGAAGCGGCAGAGCTCCCCCTTGAATCGAGCGCAGCGTTTGAATTCGGCGATCTCTGCGATCAGATCAAAGCCGCTTTTTTCAAGGAGTGGGAGAGAGAAGAGAATCCCAAGTCCATGCTGGACATCCAGAAGCGGGCCATCATCGGCTACGAAAAGGAGTCCGCCTATTTTAAGGATCGAATCGGAGACCTGCTTCGGAGGATGGGCGCCTGGGACACCCCCCATCCTCCCTGGTACACGACGCTGACGGAAGGAGTCTATCAGGAAAACTGGGGGCTGGCAGGCATCAGCGAATGGTTTGGCCCGGATTTTTCCAGCAGCAGCTCGGCAAAAATTATCGGGGAGCGCATCTACTTTCTTCAAGAAGGGAAAATGGCGCTCAAGCCCCAGAAGATATCCAAGGCCAGAAAAGAGCAGCTGATCCGGGCATTTCTCCTGTTGAACCCGGAAGAGAGACTGGACAAGACCTATCACGAGACCTATCTGCTGGACGGGACCCGGGTGACGATCTACGCCGAGCCCATGGCGAAAAAGGAGCAGGCCGCCATCGTGTTTCGCAGGTATATCATTCCGATCCTGAGCTTCGAGGAACAGGCCAGGAGGAAAACGATCCCGGCGGAGGCCATCCCGTTCCTGCGGCAAATGGTGCAAATCGGATTTAATGTGGTGTTCCTGGGCGCTGTTCGAACAGCCAAAACCACTTTTCTCACCACCTGGCAGAGTTATGAGGACCCCTCGCTGGAAGGGGTCATGGTGGAGACGGATCCGGAGATCCCCTTGCATCGGATCCTTCCCCAAGCGCCTATACTTCAGCTTCTCGCCGATGGGCAGGAGTTGTCTAGGATATCCAAAAGCCTGCTTCGAAGCGACGCCGACTACTTCATCCTGGCGGAGGCAAGAGACGGCATCGCTTTGAACACGGCGGTCAAGATCGCCGGAAAAGGAACGAAACGGATGAAGCTGACGTTCCATTCCGGCGATCCGGATCAATTTCCCCTGGAGGCGGCAGAGGAGATCGTCCAGGCTACCGGAGGGGATCTGTCCATGACCATGAGAAGGGTGGCCTCCGGCTTCGATTATCTGTTTCATTTTATTCAACTGTCCGACAAGCGGGAGAAGCGGCTGAACAGCATTCGCGAATTGAACTGCAGCGAGGATGGCCGGATCACCGTCTCTCCGATCTGCGCCTACGACGCGCTGGACGACAGCTGGATGTTCTACGACCGGGTCGGAGCGCAGAAGCGCGGCTACGCGCTCACATCGGACCCCAAGGCGTTCCAAGATATGCAAAAGTGCCTGAGGGAGCTCGCCGCCGCTTCACCCATACGCAATGGACCGGCGCCGATAAAGGAGAAGGAAACCCATGGACCTGTTCCGCATGGATCTGTTGATTGAACTGCTGATATTTTTCGTGTTCGCCGCGGGCCTGGCCTGCCTGTTTCTGGAGCATATCCGGCTGCTGCGTCTGCACTGGCGGATGCGAAGACGGCTCCGCCGCGCGAAGAAGCGAAGCCGGCAGCTCTCTCCGCCTTTGCGCTATGCCCGAAGGCTTCTGCAGGCAAGCTTTCAGAATCCGCCGGGGGAGAATGTGTTTCTTTTGCTTCTGGCTTTGATTTTTCTGTTGGTCATGTTCCTTGCGCTTCAAAGCTTTTCGCCCGGCACAGCTCTCCTGTTTTCCGGTATCGCCACTTCGCTTCCGGTTTTTCTGCTGGCGGTCCGCCTGGAGATCCGCAGAAAGAAAGGCAGCCGGGAAGGCTTGCCTCTGGTGTCGGAGCTGCACCGTCATTACTGGGCCAATCACCGGAACATTTATTCGGCGATGGAGGCCACGCTGAACGGAAACGGGACTTTCCCGGTATTCAGGAAATTGCTCTTTCAGCTCCTTCTGAAACTGCGCAGCACCGGGAATCCCGCGGAGATCCGGGAAGCGGTGGACCAGTTTTCCTTTTCGGCGGGCACGGTGTGGGCCAGGATGCTGGGCTTGTGCATCCGGATGGCCTCGGAAAGCGGCAGCGACATTTCGCTGGGCCTTCAGGACATCTCCAGCCAGCTGAGCGAGGCCAACACCCGGGCCGAAGAGCGGAGCCGGATGAACAGCGAGGCGCTTCGAATGACGGTCTTTCTGGTGCCCGCTCTCTACGCCGGGACCATGGGGATCGCCATGTACTATCTGGGCCTGGAGCCGGTCCGCCTGATGCGCAACCAGTTTGCCACGCCGGAAGGACTATTGTTCTTTATGATCATTCTGCTGTTTTTCGTGATCAATCTGGCGGTCATGGAGTTGCTTCAGAATCAAAAACTGGATTACTGACAGGAGAGGGTCATGAGCTTGGGCGTGTTGTTTTTAACAGATGTGTTCTTTTGGGCCGGCTGCTATTTTCTCTATCGGAGAGAATCGCTGCGCCTTGCGGAAAGGGCCGCCCGATGGGGGCGGTCGGCCGGAGCGAAAGCCCGTTCCAGCGGCGCGGCCAAAGGTCTCCGCAGTTATGCCCGCCACCGCAGAAGAAATGTCCGGGAGAGGGAGTTGAGCGAGTGTCTGGCGTATATGCAGAATATGGTGGCGCTCGGAAGAGGGAGCGCCATGAGCGGAGAATTGCTGCTGGCCGAGCTGGCGGATCTCTGCGACAGCCTGCAGAGCGTCTTCTGGGAAATGTCCCACAGGCTGCGCCTGTGCGACGGAGAAGGGGCGGAAACGATTTTTTGCCGGGCTTTCGAACAGGATTATGCGCAGGATGTGGCCAAGCTGTTCATCGAATGGGAACGCATTTCACCCCAGGAACTGGGCAGCACGGTGGGCGCCTACCGGAACCTTCTGCTGCAAAAGAGGCGGACCCGGCAAAAGAACAGGGATGAATGGATGAGCGACCTGGCCTATTTCCCCGTGGTGGTCAACGCCATGGCCGTGCTCCTCAACTTCATTTATGTGGCCTATTTTATTGAACAGCGGAATTCGTTAATGGGTATTCTTTAAGATACCGGGAAGGAGTGGAGCATGAAACAGTTGATCGTACTGGTGGCGACCGTGATGCTGGGCATCGCCATCGGAGGGATGGTGATGGGTTTCAACGGCCAGGCAGACCAGGTCCGGGACAGCGTATCAGGTAATATTAACGACATTATCACAGAGTACGACGCCACAGCCGCAATCGATTGAGAAGACGCTATGAAACAGTTGATCGTGATGGTCGCGGCGCTGGCCCTGGGGCTGCAGTTGTTTGCCATGATCGCCGGAAGCGGGGAGGACAGCGTGGCCTCCACGCTGCGCCAGGTTTGGGTGCATGAGATCGAAGCCAGAAGGATGGAAGAAAGTCCGGAGGGGGAGCTATGAAGCAGTTTCTGGTCCTGCTGGCGGCGCTGCCGCTCCTGCTGATCTTCCTCCTGCAATTCTCCCTGGATCAGATGAACCACGCCAGGATAGGGCTCTTGTCGGATTGTGTGTATGTGGCAAGAGAACAGGCCAGGCAGAAGGGCTGCTTCACCACGGAGATCTGCGAGGATCTTCGGACAAGGATCTCGTCCATCCTGGATATCGATCCGGCATTGGTGGACATCCAGGCCACGGACACGCCAAGGTATCGGCTGCTGGGGGATGCCTGGATGGACGGGGGTTTCGAAAGAGGACTTATATACTACAAGGTCTCGGTCCCGATGGGACAGATCATGGCGGGGCCCAGGCTCTTCGGCATCCGGGAGGACGACAACCGTCTGGTCTTTTCCATCGACAGCTTTACGGCCAGCGAATTATTGCCCTGATCCCACGCCGGGCAGGACTCAGGCTTCGGGTGGAGAACTGTCATGAAGATATTTGTCGTTTTTTTGGCCATCCTGCTCCTCAATGTGAGCTATTTGAGCCAGTCGGCGGACCTGGACCGGTATTCATTGCTCCAGCGCCAACTGAAGGTCCTGGCTGAAGAAGGGGCTTGCGGAGCGGCGCTGTTCCGGGATGAGGACGAATACGCTCTCGGAAGGCTGTGCGTGGACCGGCAGGCAGCGGAGGCGTATCTAGATTTTCTGCTTGCAAACCAGAGAAGCCTGACGGAGACGGATCCCTCTGCCACGGTCGAGGGGCATATAGAAGTGTTCGACGATGCGTCAGGATACGAGGACGCAGGCCGCTACGGCATTTCCGGCGCCAGTCCCGCAGTGGTGGTGGAACTGGAATGGAGCGGAGAGGATCTGTTCCGGCTTCCCTTTGTTTCGGTCACCCGTCTTCGGCGAAGCGCCACGTATCAATGGGCCGGAGGCTTGACAAGCGCCCTCGAATAGTTATAATGAATCTGTTAAATTGAAATACAAAAAAAGCGATGACGAGAAAGGCCGCATTCGCCCTGCACAAGAGAAGGACTCCCAGGCTGGAAGGGTCCGCAGGGAAATGATTGGCTCACCCTCTCCGAGCTGCACCCGAGGAGGGCTGCCGGCAGAAACTGTCGTTAAGCAAAAGAAGTATTCCGTTTGGGTGGAACCGCATTTTTGCCCCAAACACCTGAGGGTGTCTGGGGTTTTTCATTTCAGGAGGAAGCAAATGGCAAACATTCGATTCGAAACGTTGGAAGACAAGAAGGCGCTGTGGCACACATCGTCTCACATCATGGCCCACGCGGTGCAGCGTCTCTTTCCCGAGGCAAAATTCGGCATAGGTCCCGCCATCGACAACGGGTTCTACTATGATATCGATTTGGATCACAGGTTTACCGATGAAGATCTTCTGTCAATCGAAAAAGAAATGGCCGGGATCATCAAAGAGGACCTGCCTTTGGTATGCAAGGCTATGAGCAGGGACGCGGCCTTGAAATTCATGGCGGACCGGGGAGAGCCCTACAAGGTCGAACTGATCAACGATCTGCCCCAGGACGTGCAGATCACGTTCTATGAGCAGGGCGATTTCGTGGACCTGTGCGCCGGTCCCCATCTTCCGTCCACGGGGGGGATCAAAGCCGTCAAGCTGCTCAGCGTTGCCGGAGCCTACTGGCGGGGCAGCGAGAAGAACAAGATGCTCCAGCGGATCTACGGGATCACCTTCCCCAAGAAGTCCATGCTGGATGAATATCTGCTGAAGCTGGAGGAAGCCAAGCGGCGGGATCACCGGAAGATCGGCAAGGAAATGGACCTGTTCGCTATTATGGACGAAGGCCCGGGTTTTCCGTTTTTCCTGCCCAGGGGGATGATCATCCGCAACCAGCTGGAAGCCTTCTGGCGCAAAGCCCACGCCGACAGAGGCTACGACGAGATCAAGACGCCTCTGATCCTGAACGAGGAACTGTGGCATACCTCCGGACACTGGGATCACTATAAAGAGAATATGTATTTTACGAAGATCGACGACATGGATTACGCCATCAAGCCCATGAACTGCCCGGGATCCCTGCTGGCCTACAAACGCAAGATGTACAGCTACCGGGACTTTCCCATGCGGATCGCCGAGCTGGGCCAGGTGCACCGCCACGAGCTTTCGGGCGCCCTCCACGGACTGATGCGGGTGCGGACCTTTACCCAGGACGATGCGCATATCTATATGCTCCCCGAGCAGACGAAGGACGAGCTGAAAGGGGTCATCCAATTCATCGGCTACATTTATGGGATTTTCGGCTTCCATTACCGCATTGAACTGTCCACCCGGCCGGAGAACTCCATGGGCAGCGCCCAGGAATGGGAATCGGCGGAACAGGCCTTGAAGGAAGCCATGGACGAGTTGGGCATGGCGTATAAAATCAATGAAGGGGACGGCGCGTTCTACGGGCCGAAGCTGGATTTCCATCTGGAGGACAGCATCGGCAGGACCTGGCAGTGCGGCACGATCCAGCTGGATTTCCAGATGCCCCAGCGCTTTGACATCACCTATGTGGGCGCAGACGGCGAAAAGCATCGCCCCGCCATGATCCATCGGACGATCTTCGGCAGCATGGAGCGCTTTATCGGGATCCTGATCGAACACTTCGAAGGGAAGTTCCCCCTGTGGCTGGCCCCCACGCAAGTAAAGCTGCTCACCGTAACGGAAAAATTCAACGATTTCGCCCAGGGCTTAAAAGAACAGCTGGCGGCGGAAGGCTTCCGGGTGGAACTGGACGGCCGCAACGAAAAGATCGGCTATAAAATCCGGGAAGCCCGCAACGCCAGAGACTCCTATCTGATCGTCATCGGCGAAAAGGAAGAGGAGTCCGGGCTCTTCCCGGTCCGCTCCAGCAAGGAGGGAGAACTGGAACCCATGACGATGGAACAGTTCATCCAACGCCTGCATCGGGAGATCAACGAAAAAGCCTATTGAGCAGGTACGAACAGAATGGAATGCGCTGCGGATCCCTCCGTCCATACGGGCGGAGGGATTTCTATGCATAAAGCAGCCGCTATTCATTTATCTATGCATAATAAACATAAAATTGCAGAAAACTGTTAAATTATTCATAAAATTGGCTTGACAATGTATATCTATGCGTATATATTGTGCTCTAGATTGAATGCTCAAAACATTTCAGTAAATGAAACAGAAAACGAAAGGAAGTAAAGGCTCATGAAAAAAGGACTGGTATTATTGATGGCGGTGGCCCTGATGATCGGCGGAGCGGCCTGCGGCGGCGGGGGAACGGAGACGGCAAAGGAAGTGTTCCATGTGGGCACATCCGCCGATTATCCGCCCTACGAGTTTATCCAAATCGACGAGAGCGGAAACGAAGTTCTGGTGGGCGCCGATATGGAGCTGGCGAAAATTTTGGCCGAAAAACTGGGCAAGGAGCTGAAGATCACCAATATGAGCTTCGACGGCTTGCTGGGCAGCCTGGCCGAGGGCCAGTTCGACTGCGTGATCGCCGGCCTGACCAACGATCCGGAGCGGGAAGTGCTTTTCTCGGACAATTATTTTTCCCGGAGCCAGGTCTGCATCATCCATGTGGATTCCGCTGACGCGATCCAGTCCGTCGAGGATCTTTCCGGAAAGAAGATCGCCGGGCAGACGGGAACAGTCCAGGAGACTCTGGCCAAGGAATACGCCGGCGAATCGGCCATCGCAGTCCAGAACTTCAACGATATGGTCATGATGCTGCAGGGCGGGCAGCTGGACGGCATCATCTCCGACAGCGATGTGGCGGAAGGCTTTGTGGCCACCAACAGCGATCTGGCCCTGGCGCCCTTCACCATCCCCTACGAGAACGACGCAGTCGCCATCGCATTCCAGCTGGGCAACCAGGAACTCTGCGACCAGGTCAACGCGATACTGGCCGAATTGAAGGAAGACGGCACCATCGATCAGCTGATGGCCGAACAATAGAGGGGCACCGAAGCCGACCCGCTTGGGAAAGGGAGGGATCCATTGCTGAGTAAAGTCATCGATATGCTCATCACCTATGCGCCTTATTTCTGGAAGGGAACGAAAGTGACCGTCATCCTTTCCTTCAACGCAGTGGTTTTGGGCGTGGTTCTGGCCGCAACCCTGGCGTTCATGAAAATGTCCAAAAACAAGCTGGTCAGCCGCGTCGCCTCGGTCTATATCGATGTGATCCGCGGCACCCCCCTGATCGTGCAGCTCTGGATCGTCTACCTTCAGCTGTCCAAGCTGATTGCCTTTCCCGATGTGATCATCGGCGGGGTGGACATGACCCGCTACCTGCCCTGTCTGATCGCTTTGACCATGAACAGCGGCGCCTACGTGGCCGAGATCATACGGGGCGGCATCCAGTCCGTGGAAAAAGGCCAGACGGAAGCGGCCCGAAGCCTGGGCATGACCCACTGGCTGTCCATGCGGCTGGTCATCCTGCCCCAGGCCATCCGCACGATCCTGCCGGCCATCGGCAACGAGCTGGTGACGATGATCAAAGAGACGGCCATCATTCAGTATTTGGGGATCGCCGACATCATGTACGCCAGAAACACCGTGGCCACCATCACCTATTCGATCCTTCCCTCGTATTACGTGGCCGCCCTCATCTACCTGGCGCTGAACATCGTTTCCACCAGAGGGATCAGGCTGTGGGAGAGGAAGCTTCAAAAGGCTTACAACTGAGGGGGCCGCTCAAGAATCAGTGTTATATGTTCAATAAGATCTCCGGTCGTCCGGGGATCTTATTTTTTATTAGGTATTGACACTGTAATAGTACACATAGTACACTAACGGAAAAGCAAAGGAGGGGAGAGCGATGTTCCAACTGGATCTCAAGAGCAGAAAGTCGATTTACGAGCAGATCGTGGACAGCTGCAAGGAACTGATCGTAGCCGGCGTGCTGGCGCCCGACGACAAGCTGCCGTCGGTGCGCGAACTGTCTGCCACGCTGACCGTCAATCCCAATACCATTCAAAAGGCATACCGGGAGCTGGAGCAGAGCGGTTGGATCTACACGGTCTCCGGGCTGGGCTGTTTCGTAAGCGGGGCCCGGCACGAGCCGGATCCGGCTCAGGTCCGGGACATCCTGGACAAGATCCGCGCGCTGGCCAGCGAATTGCTTTTCCTTGGGGTTTCGCGGGAAAAAGTGCTGCAGGATATGGAAAAGGTGATGGAAGAAAGGAGGGAGCCCAAATGATACAAGTGAAGGGCCTCTGCAAGAATTTCGACGATTTTACCGCTCTCTCGGACCTGAACGTCCACGTGGAAACCGGATCGATCTACGGTTTGATCGGCGTAAACGGCTCGGGGAAAACCACCCTGATCAAGCATTTGACCGGCGTCTTTCTGCCCGACGCGGGGACTGTGGAGTTTGACGGCCAGAGCATCTTCGAAAACATCGGAATCAAGGAGCGGCTGGGCTATATCCCCGACGATCTCTTTTTCTTTAACTCTTACAATATCCGGGACATGGCCGGTTTTTACCGCAGGATCTATCCCCGCTGGAACGAGGAGCGCTACAAGACCATGCTGGCGGAGTTCGGGCTTTCAGAACGGCGCCGGATCAGCAAGTTTTCCAAAGGCATGCAGAAGCAGGCGGCCTTCCTGCTGACCATGAGCGCCATGCCCGATTATCTGATCCTGGACGAGCCCATCGACGGCCTGGATCCCATCATTCGAAAGCGGGTCTGGCACTACGTGGTGTCCGATGTGGCCGAGCGGCGGATGACCGTTCTGGTGTCCTCCCACAACCTTCGGGAAATGGAAGGGATCTGCGATTTCATCGGCATCCTTTCCGGGGGCCGCATGGTGATCGAGCGGGATCTGGAGGAACTGAAGTCGGATATCCACAAAGTGCAGGTCGCCTATCGGGACCAGCGGGAGCCCTCGTATCCGGAGTTGAACATCCTGCACCGGGAGAGGCGGGGGAGCGTGGAGCTGCTGATCGTCCGAAACCCCGGGGAATTGGTGAAGTCGGCCATCGAAAAAGAAGGCCCTGCGGTCATGGACATCCTGCCCCTGTCCCTGGAAGAAATATTCATTTATGAAATGGGAGGTGAAAACAGTGAGATCCAAAGCATATTATTCTAACTTGTTCTCTGCTCCCCTCGCATGGGAAAACCTGAAGCGCTTCTGGACCATCGCGGTGGTGGGACTGTTGGTTTACCTCCTTTCCGGCGCTTTTCCGCTCCTCCTGTCCTACGACCGGATCCAATCCTCTCTGGTGGAAGGGATGCTGCGAAACCAAAATCCAGGCTATATGGCGGCCCATCTCTTTCTGGCCATCTCTGCGGCCCTGGCCGTGTTCCGCTATCTGCAGAGCACCGGCAGCGCCAGCGTGATGCACGCCATGCCTTTTTCCCGGAAGGGACTGTATCTGTCCTCCTACGGGTCCGGCCTGCTGCTGGCCTATGCCCCGGCC
>CAZCTS010000001.1:42556-57493 GCA_964501635.1 uncultured Oscillospiraceae bacterium
GGGTTTGCCTACAATGAACTGATCAGCGAGATCACGCTGAAGCTCAGTCCTTATACCTATGTCTTTGAGCACGGAGGCGCCTTTGAACCTGGGATCAGCCTGATCTTTCTGGCGGCGGCGGCATTGATCTCTGCAGGCACCTATTTTATCTATAAGAAGCGTCCGCTGGAAAAGGCCGGGGACAGCACCGTGTTCCGCTTTATGGAGTACTTCCTTTCGTTCCTGGCGGTCTTCTTCGCCTCCAGTTTAGTCGGAATGATCTTCCATCAATACGATTACGGCTACGCCGGATATGTTCTGGGAGGCCTCCTGGGTTTCCTGGTCGGCCAGATGATCGTCAAGAAAACCATGAAGATATTCAACGGAGAAAACCTGAGAGCGTTTGTCGTTTTTTCTGTCATCATGGCTGTGATCGTGACGGGTTTTCGCATGGACGCCCTAGGCTACGAGCGGAGAGTTCCTGAGGTCGAACAAGTGCGGTCGGCGGCCGTATCCAGCAATGAGCTGGCGCCAGGAAATTTGCCTTCTATATTCCTGGAATCCGCCAACGTGCAGTCGATCCTGGATTTCCACCAGGCCGTGGTGGAGGAGCGGGCGCTCTACCGCAAGGACCCGGGTCCCGGTTTCAATCTGACCCTCACCTACGAGCTGAAGAATGGCAAGCAGATGTCCAGACAATACGATCTGCCCTATGCCGCCGTGATGGAGTCCGAGCCTCTGGCCAAAGCCTACGAATCCCTTGAGGCGGACGCCGCCGCGGACAAGCTGGCCGGGCTGTCCCTTGCGGAGACCCAGATCGCCTTCTATCCGGGAGACTACTCCGGCAAAGAGCCCCTGATGCTTCATTATTCCGACGACAGAGGGGCAAACCAGAAAAAGCGATCGCTCCTCGAGGCCCTGGTCCTGGATCTGAAGGAAATGACCTTCCGGGAGCGGCTTTCGGCGCGGGCGCCGGTCCTGCAGCTGGAAATCCTTCACCGGGCGCCCTACGATTCTCCGGCAGTCCAGCCGGCTGCGGAAAGCTACCCGACATATCCACAGCAAAAGGGCCAGGGGAACTATCAGTACGACTCCTACAGCTTTCAGGTGACCCGGGCCTACCGCCACACCTTGGGCTGGTTGGCTGCAAACGGGTATGAAGGCGTGCTGGCCACCGCCGGCGAAGGGGACTTTGCCCTGATCACCCGCAACACTTTAGCAGTTTTGGAAGAGGAAGGGGTTACAGTGCCCCGGCCTTCCTGGGAAAGCAAAGAATACGGAAGCTATTACGAGAAACCTTCTTCGGGGCCCGGGTTGCTGCTGCTGGAGGATACTGAGACGATCACCCGCTTGATCCAAGAATATGCATATCTGGACCTGCGGCATTTCGAAAATGAACAAGAGGCTCTTTGCCTGACGCTGTACCGGCTTTCTGATTACCAGGATGCTGTCTTGTACGAGACGAGCGCATTTTATTACCTGGATCAGGAAGCTCTGCCGGAGGGGGTTCTGGCGGAAGTGAACCGATATTTGGGACAGTAGGGCAAGGAGCAAAAGGGGTTTTGTCCGGCGCGTCGCGCCGGACTTTTTTTATTGACAATCTCAGAATTGATGCCATAATAAAAGTTGCGCCCGGCAAGCTTTTCCCGGGCGACTATACGGATCAAAAAGGAGCTGATAAGGGCGATGAACGACCAAAATAAAACCCCTTTGTTCGACGCAATCGTGGAATATAACAAGAGGAGGCCCTCGTATTTTCGCGTACCCGGGCATCGTTACGAAAAAGGCATCAATCCCATCTTTCGAGAAGCGGTGGGGGATGCGATTTTTTCTTTTGATCTCACTGAGACGCCCTTGCTGGACGATCTGCACCACGCCTCGGGAGCCATAATGGAGGCCGAGCAGCTGGCTGCGGAGCTTTGGGGCGCCGATTACACGCATTTCCTGGTGAACGGGAGCACCTGCGGCAACGAAGTGATGATCATCACCGTCACCCACGGGGGCGGCAAGGTGGCCATCCCCCGGAACGCCCACAAATCCGTCCTGATGGGTCTGATATTGGGCGGAGGAAATCCGGTGTACATCATGCCGGAGCTGGAAGAGGAGTGGGGCCTCCACGGCGGCATTACGCCGGAAGCCGTGGAAAAAATGTTTCAGGAAAACCCCGACTGCAAAGGCGTTATGGTGGTGAGCCCCACCTACTACGGCATCGCCAGCGATATCCGGGGCATTGCCGATATATGCCACGCCCACGGAGCCATCCTGATGGTGGACGAAGCCCACGGCGCCCACTGCTATTTCAGCGACCTGCTGCCCAAGGGCGCCCTGGAGCTGGGCGCGGATATCTGCGTGCAGAGCATCCACAAGGTGACAGGATCCCTTACCCAGAGCTCCATGCTGCACATCAAATCCGACCGGATCAAGAAGAGCCGGCTGGAATCCAATCTGACCCTGGTGCAGAGCACGAGTCCTTCCTATCTGCTCATGACCTCCCTGGATATGGCCCGCCACGACATCGCTCATCGAGGGAAAGAAATGATCGACAAGGCGGCCTCCCTGGCCAGGGACGCCCGGGAACGGATCAACGCCATCCCCGGCATCACCTGCGCCGGCAAGGAACTGATCGGCCGGGCGGGGATTTTCGACTACGACATCACCCGGCTGGTGATCAGCGCCGACGACATCGGCATCACCGGCTTCGATCTCAAGAAAATGCTGTTCAACGACTATAACGTGGACATGGAACTGGCCGACCACCGCAACACCCTGGCCATTGTCACCTTCGCCAACGAAAAAGAGGACCTGGACCGGCTGGTGGAGGCTCTGGCGGATATCGCCGCCAAGAATCAGGACGGCACGCTGCTGCCCCTGGCGAAAAAACTGCCGCCCCAACCCGAGTATGTCCTCTCTCCCCGGCAAGCCTACTTTTCGGACAGGGAAAGAGTGCCCTGGGTGGACACCAAGGGGAGGATCGCCGCAGAGCTGATCGCGCCCTATCCCCCCGGCATCCCCGTCATTTATCCGGGCGAGCGGATGTCGGAAGAGGTGTGGGACTACGTGGAAGCTTTCCGTCAGCGAAACGGCCACCTGCACGGGCCCTCGGACACAAAACTTTCCACCTTCGTGGTGGCCCGGTGATCGAAAAGGGTGTTAAGCAAATTGCTTGACACCCTTCTTTTTTTATGGTAAAGTTCCTTTCGTCAGGACGGAGAGAGGGACCATGTTGCAAGACATCATCACCACCAGCATGCTGTACGATTTCTACGGAAATCTGCTGCCCCAGCGGCAGAGGGAATTTTTTCATTTATATCACGAAGAGAACTGGTCTCTTTCCGAGATCGCGAAGGCCTACGAGCTGACCCGGCAAGGGGTCTATGACAGCGTCAGGAAGGCCGAGCGGGCGCTGGAGGAATACGAGGAAAAACTGGGGCTCATGGCTCGCTTCCGCAAGACGGAGCAAACACTTGGGACCATCGACCGGGCCATAGCGGCTTTGATCGATCAGCGGCACAGCGATCCCGCGCTTCGGGAACAACTCCTGCAGATCAGAAACTCTGCGGACGCATTGGGAGAATAGTATGGCCTTCGAAGGCTTGTCTGAAAAACTCAACGGAATATTCAAGAAGCTGAAGGGCAAGGGCGTGCTCACGGAAGCGGACATCCAGGAAGCCATGCGGGAGGTCCGGCTGGCTCTTCTGGAGGCGGACGTCCATTTTAAGGTCGTCAAGGACTTCGTGGAGATCGTGCGGCAAAAGTCTCTGGGCGAAGAGGTCATGAAGAGCCTTACGCCCGGCCAGCAGGTGATCAAGATCGTCAACGACGAGCTGGCGGCCCTGATGGGCGGCAGCAACAGCAAGCTGACGTTTTCGCCCCGGGGCTTCACCACCATTCTCCTGGTCGGTCTGCAGGGCACCGGCAAAACCACCACCTGCGCCAAGTTGGCCACCCATTTGAAGAAGAGCGGGAAGAAGCCCATGATGGCCGCCTGCGACGTGTATCGCCCCGCAGCCGTGGACCAGCTGGAGATCCTGGGACAGGCAGCCGGCATCCCGGTTTTTGCGGATCGAAGCAGCCGGGATCCGGTGTCCATCGCCGCCAGGGCCAAGGCGGAGGCCGAGTACAAAGGGTTTGACGTTCTGCTGGTCGACACCGCCGGACGGCTGCACATCGACGAAGAGTTGATGGACGAACTGGTCCGCATCAAAAAAGAAGTAAAGCCCCACGAGATCCTTCTGGTCGTGGACGCCATGACGGGACAGGACGCGGTCACGGCAGCCCAGTCCTTCCACGAACAGCTGGGCATCGACGGCATCATCATGACCAAACTGGACGGCGACACCCGGGGCGGCGCGGCGCTGTCCGTCAAGAGCGTCACCGGAAAACCCATTAAATTCATCGGCGTCGGCGAAAAAAACGACGCCTTGGAGCCCTTCCACCCCCAGCGCATGGCCTCCCGAATTTTGGGCATGGGGGATGTGATGAGCCTGATCGAAAAGGCTCAGGAATCCTACGACGAAGAAAAAACCCGGGAACTGGAAAAGAAGATGAAGAAAAACCAGTTCACCCTGGAAGATTTTCTGGATCAGTTCGCCCAGATCCGGGGCATGGGCGGCTTGGCCAAGATCCTGGACATGCTGCCCGGCGGCGGAGCCAAACCCGACGAAGCGCAGCTGGACAAAGGGGAGCAGGAATTCCGCTCCATGGAAGCCATCATCCAGTCCATGACCAAACAGGAGCGGCTGGATCCCCAGCTGCTGAACGCCAGCCGCAGAAAACGGATCGCGGCCGGCGCCGGCGTCACCGTGGCCAAGGTCAACAACCTGATCAAGCGCTACGAAGAGACCAAAAAACTGATGAAACAGTTTTCCGGCGGCAAAATGGGCAAGCGGGGACGCAGGATGTTCCCCGGAATGTAGCGGGCCCGGTCCATACGGCGAACAGCCGCAGCAATGCGGCTTTCACGATAATAAGCAGTATAACGATAGAGCAGCAATTTTCAGGAGGAAAAAATGGCAGTTAAAATCAGATTAAAGAGAATGGGCGCGCACAAGAAGCCTTTCTACAGAGTGGTCGTGGCGGATTCCCGTTCTGCCAGAGACGGAAGATTCATCGAAGAAATCGGCTACTACAATCCGCTGACCGACCCGGCCGACATTAAAATCGACCAGGAAAAAGCAAAGAAGTGGCTTTCCGACGGAGCCGCGCCCACGGATACGGTCCGTGCACTTTTAAAGAAAGCTGGCATTCTCGAATAAGAAAGCGGTGAAGAAATGTTGTTATTGGTAGAGACCATCGCCAAATCCCTGGTGGACGCGCCCCAGGAAGTTCAGGTGCGGGAAGTGGCCAGCGACGGGGATTCCATCGTGATCGAGCTTCGCGTGGCCACCCAGGACATGGGCAAAGTGATCGGAAAGCAAGGCCGCATCGCCAAAGCGCTGCGGACCGTCGTCAAGGCGGCGGCGATCAAGCAAAACAAGAAAGTGACCGTTGAAATCGTTTCCTGACCGAAGCGGGGCTCCTATGGAATACGTTACACTCGGAAAGATCACGGCGCCCGCGGGCATCAAGGGGGAGGTCCGGGTCTATCCCTACACCGACGAATTGACCCGTTTTGCCCAGATCTCCCATGTGGTGACGGGGCAGGTCTCCCGCGCCATCCAATCCGTCCGCTATCAGAAGGGCATGGTCGTGCTGAAGCTGGCCGGCGTGGAAGACCGCAATGCGGCGGAAGGCCTTCGGGGACAGGAACTGCTGCTCCCAAAAGACGAGATGTGGGAACAGCCCGAGGGGACCTACTTCATCCGGGATCTGATCGGCATGGCCGTGCAGACTGCTGAAGGGACCCTGATCGGGGAGCTGAGCGATGTGATCCAAAATCCCGCCCAGGACATTTACGAAATCAAAAAGGTCGGGGGCGGATCCTTTCTGCTGCCGGCGGTGAGCGCTTTTATTCTGGATGTGGACACCGCGTCCCGGCTTATGACGGTGCGGCTGATCGAAGGGATGACAGAGTGATGAAGGTCGACATCCTGACCTTGTTTCCGGATATGTTTTCCGCATTCACCGGGCACAGCATCCTGGGGCGGGCGGCCGAGAGCGGCCTGCTGGACATACAAGTTACCGATATCCGGGATCATACGAAGGACAAGCATAAAAAAACGGACGACACGCCCTTCGGCGGCGGCGCAGGCATGATCCTCACGCCCCAGCCGGTCTTTGACGCCCTGGAGGCCGTCAAAGCCAGGGGCAGGCGCACGATCTACATGTCCCCCCGGGGGCGGCTCCTGGATCAGGCCTTTATCCGGGAACTGGCTGCGGAAACGGATCTGGTCGTCCTGTGCGGCCACTACGAGGGCGTGGACCAGCGCATCCTGGACGCCTGGGAGATGGAGGAAGTATCCATCGGCGATTATATCCTGACCGGGGGAGAACTGGCCTGCATGGTGCTGATCGACGCGGTGGCCCGGATGATCCCCGGCGTGCTGGGCAGCCCAAGCGCCCACCTGGAAGAATCCATTTATTCGGGCCTGCTGGAATACGACCAATACACAAAGCCTCGCGACTACGAAGGCCTGTCGGTTCCGGAAGTCCTGTTCAACGGAAATCACAGATTGATCCACCTGTGGCAATGGGAGAGTTCCCTGCGCCTGACCCGAAAAAGGCGGCCGGATCTGCTGCAGGCTTTTCTTCAGAGTTCGCCGGCGCTGAGCAAGGAAGAAAAACGGGTGCTGGACAGGGTGCTCCGCGAGCCTCTCCTTGAAGAAGGGGAATGATTCTGATAGAATACAGCCATGAAAAAGGATAAAAAAAGAAACCGTCTGATCGCGGCAGCCACAGTATTTCTGGCTGCATGCATCGGGCTATACGCCTTCATCTACGTGATCCCCGAAATCTCCGGCGCCCTGGCCAAAACCACAGTCGTCACCTACGGAAACCTTCGGGTCACCGACGAGGCCACCGCCTATCTGATCCGCAACGAAGTGGTCCTGATGGCCGGTCAGAGCGGCAGCGCCAGTTATTACGTGGAAGAAGGCATCAAAACCCGAAAAGGCACCAAAGTCGTGGACATTTATCCCGCCAATGGAAGCGTCACCGGCTATTCCTGCGGGTATACCGGCGTGGTCAGCTACTACATCGACGGCTACGAAGCGTTTTTTTCGCCGGAGAGGGTGGCGGAACTGGAGCCAGCGGAACTGGAGGGCCTGGATATCCAGCCGGAAAACACCCGCAGGGAGCAGGTGACCGCGGGAGAGCCTCTCTACAAGATCATCCTGGATGATGTGTGGTACGCGGCCATTCCGGTCACGGAGGACCGACGGTTCAAGTACACCACCGGATCCGCTGTCACCCTAGAGTTCGAAGACGACTCGGTTCCGGCTGTCACCCTGGATCTGATCCCCAAAGAAGGGGGCTGGCTGGCTGTCATCCGGACCGACAAATACTATGAACGCTTCGCCAGCATCCGCAAGACGCCCCTCACCGTGGTGACGCAGGATTATCAGGGACTGATCGTTCCCAACAGCGCCATCGCCGTGGAAAACGGATCGGAAGGCGTGTATGTCAAGAACCTGGATGGCGCATTCAACTTTACCAGGATCAAAGTGATCACCACAGACGGGGAGGATTCCCTGGTCCAGTCCGGGTCTTTCACCGAAAGCGACGGCAGCGGACAGCAGACCAAAGTCGCCACGGTGGAGATTTATGACGAGATACTGAGGCAGATCGATCCGGGAGAGTGATGGAATGGGTATCGGAGAAAACATCGCAGACATCCGCAGGCAGAAAGACGCGGCCGCGAAGAGAGCCGGGAGGTCCGGGGAGGACATCCTGCTGATCGCGGTGACGAAAACACGGACTCCGGCGGAGATACAGGAAGCCATTGACCATGGGATCACGGATATCGGCGAAAACAAGGTCCAGGAGATCCTGAACAAGTATGAGCAGGTACGCGGACCCGTCCGCTGGCATCTGATCGGGCATCTCCAGACCAACAAGGTCAAATCCATCATCGACAAGGTGCATCTGATCCATTCCGTGGATTCCATCCGTCTGGCCCTGGAGATCGATAAAAGAGCGGAGGCGGCCGGCCTGGTCGCCAACGTGCTGATCCAGGTGAACGCGGCGGGGGAGGAGAGCAAATCCGGCGTGGCGCCGGAAGAGGCCGAGCCCCTGATCCGGGACATATTGGCTGAATGCGGCCATATTCGAATCAAGGGACTGATGCACATCGCACCCTTTGCGGAAGATCCCGAAACAGTCAGATCTTATTTTACGGAAGTACGAATGCTGTACGATCAGCTGGCTCAAATCCGGCACCCCGGACTGGATTTTTCCACCCTGTCCATGGGCATGTCCAACGATTTTTGCGTAGCCATAGAAGAAGGCGCCAACGCCATCCGCGTGGGCACATCCATATTCGGTGAGCGGGACTATTCCACAAAGTAACCCGCCGGAAAGAGGAAATGATCATGGGTTTTTTCAACAAAATGAAAGAAATGGTCGGAATCGAAGAGATCGAGGACGATGACCTGGCCCAGGCAAAAAAGCCCGCTCCCCAGGAACACAAGCTGCCCGAATCCAGGCCCCCCGTCAAAAGCAGCTACGCCGATTCGCCCAAACCCGCTGAAATGCGTTCACCCACGCTGCCCGGAGGGCGCAGGACCGATCAATTTAAAATGCTGGTCGTGGAGCCTGCGGGTTTCGAGGACAGCCCCAGGCTGGTGGACAATCTCAAGGCGAAGAAGCCTGTGATCATCAACCTGGAAAACCTTGAGACGGATACGGCCCGAAAAATATTCGATTTTCTCAGCGGAGCCACCTACGCGCTCAACGGAAATGTGCAAAAGGTCGCCAACAACATCTTCGTTTTCGTGCCGGAAAACGTGGATGTGGCTTATAACGCGGAATCCAGGACCGCCGCCCCGGAGGGCGGCATCAAGAGCCCCTGGAGATAGGAGGTCCCATGGTCGGCGCAAAACTTTTGCTGGCAGTCAATTATTTTACGATGGTCATCCAGTATATGATACTGGCTTATGTCGTGCTGTCCTGGTTTGCCAAGCCGGGCGGACAGCTGTATGGGATCTATCAAAAACTGGGGGATGTTTTGGAACCCTTATTTGCGCCGTTTCGGCGGCTCACAGGAGGTTTGGCGCAGCGGACGGGTCTGGATTTTACCCCCTTTGTCACCATCATTGCGGTTTCTATGGTCTATCGTTTGATCTGCGCCGTGGCAGCCGGGTTCAACATGTAGTGAGGAGCGCCGTATGATTACGCCACTTGATATTCAAAACAAGGTTTTTGCCCGGGCGGTCAGGGGATACAAGGAAGAGGAAGTGGACAGCTTCCTGGATCTTCTGACAGTGGATTACGAGCGGGTGATCGATGACAACGAGAATCTTCGCAAGCAGCTGGCCGAAGTCCAGGAACGCCTGGCTGAATACAAGGGCACGGAGGACAGCGTGCTCAAGACCCTGGAGGCGGCGAAAGCCCTGATGAACGACATCTCCGCCAGCGCGGAAAAAAGGGCGGAGATCCTGGTCAAAAACGCCGAGCTGGACGCCCAGCTGCTACAGCGCCAGGCGAGAGAATCCGTGGAGCGCTTAAAAGAAGAGGAGCTGGTGCTATCCCAGCGGGTATCTTCGGTGCGCAGCCGGTTCAAGACGATGCTGGAAACCGAGCTGGATCGATTCGATGTGCTCAGCGAAGAATTGTTCGGCGCCGGAAACGCTTCCTTTACCGACGTTTCGGATTCCCGGACCCGTCCGGTCCGGGGCCAAGCCATCAAGGAAGAGGACCTTTTCAGGACCGTCACCAGTCTGCGGGGCGAAGAATAGTGCCGGGCTGGATCGCCGCAGGCGTCGTGATCCTGGATCAGATCACGAAGCATCTGGTCCGCTCCGGCATGGAACTGGACCAGTCCATTCCCATCCTTCCGGGGCTTCTGGACCTGACTTATATCCACAACTACGGCGCCGCGTTCAGCATTCTGCAGCATCAGAGAGCCTTCCTGATCGCCTTTACAAGCCTGGCCATGGCGGCCGTCGTGATCTATACCCTAAAAGAGCGGAAAAACCTGCCAAGAATCGAAACAGCGGCTCTGAGCCTCATCGTAGGCGGAGGGCTGGGCAATCTGATCGACCGGGTGCTGAACGGCTATGTGGTGGACTTTTTGAACATTCACATCCTGCCGGTCTTCAACGTGGCGGACATGTCCGTCTGCGTGGGCAGCGCCCTTTTGATCTACAGCGTGGCAGTGCTGGAGCCCCGGCTCAGGAAAGACGCCCCCCGATGAGCAGCGAACCCAGATACACCGTCTATACCGAAGAATCTCACGAAGGCCGCCGCATGGACGCGGTCCTGGCCGAACTCGTCGAAGAGGCCTCCCGCAGCTATCTGCAGAAGCTGATCGAGGGAGGCCGTGTTTTTTTGGATGGAGAGCGGGAGACCTCCAAGAAGATCAAGCTTCGAAAAGGGCAGCGGATCGAGGTGGAGTTTCCCCCGCTTGCGGTGCTGGAAGTCCTTCCCCAGAAAATGGCGCTGGACATCGTCTACGAGGATGAGCAGCTTCTGGTGGTGAATAAGCCCAAAGGACTGGTGGTCCACCCGGCCGCCGGCAATCAGGAAGGCACGCTGGTGAACGGCCTGCTGTACCACTGCGGCTCGCTTCCGGGCATCAACGGCGTCCAGCGGCCCGGGATCGTTCACCGGATCGACAAGGATACCACCGGGCTGCTGGTGGTGGCGAAAACGGAGGCGGCCCACCGCAGCCTTTCGGCCCAGCTGGCCGATCACAGCATGCAGCGGAAGTACCAGGCGATCGTATGGTTTGGCTTCAATCAGGACGAGGGGACGGTGGACGCGCCCCTGGGCAGGGATCACAAAAACCGCCTCAAGAGGGCCGTGGTTCCGGAGGGCAAGCGCGCGGTCACCCATTATCGGGTGCTGGAAAGGATGACCTCCTTTACGTTGATCGAAGCCGCGCTGGAAACCGGACGGACTCACCAGATCCGGGTCCATATGGCCCACATCCGGCATCCGCTCCTGGGCGATCTGCTCTATGGACCGCGCAAGCAGCCCTTTGGCCTGACGGGGCAGGTGCTCCACGCAGGCGTGCTGGGCTTTGTGCATCCCGCCACGAAGGAAGAGATGCTGTTTCAGGCGGATCTGCCGAAGGAATTTCAAGATGTTCTTACAAGACTGAGGAGATAAAAATGACAAAGATCAAAATGAAGCCAGGGACCCTTTTGAGCCCGGTGCCCGTCGTGCTGGTCAGCTGCGGAAGCGGGGAGAAGGCCAACCTGATCACCGTCGCCTGGACCGGCATCATCAATTCCGAGCCGCCTATGACCTACGTGTCGGTGCGAAAGGAGCGGCATTCCCACCACATCATCGCGGAGGAAAAGGAATTTGTGATCAACCTGACCACAGAAGATTTGCTGTACGCCACAGATTTCTGCGGCGTCAAGAGCGGCGCTTCTGTGGATAAATTCAAAGAGCTGAAACTGACCAGGGAAGCCGGATCCCTCGTGGCTTGCCCCATGGTGGCCGAAGCGCCGGTTTCCATGGAATGCAAAGTGTTCGAAGTGAAGGAATTCCCCACCCACGACATGTTTATGGCCGAGATCGTCGCGGTGCACGCTCGGGAAGACCTGATGGATGCGAAGGGCCGACTGCGGCTGGACAAAGCCCGGCTGATCTGTTTTGCCCATGGAGAGTATTTGGGTGTGCAGGAAAAAGCCCTTGGCGGCTTCGGCTTTTCGGTGATGAAACCTTCGACTCAAAAGCGGAAACAAAAGGAAGAAAGCAAAAGAAAATAGGCAGGCACTTTGTAGATTGTCCGACAAAAGAACCGCTCCCGGAGCGGTTCTTTTGTCGGACGGTCTCTTTGGGCCTTGGCCTCGAGAATGTATTCAGTTGTTGGCTTGGGGAACGGGAGCGTCAATTCAATTGGGTTATGCGGATACTGTGCCTGACTCGCCGCGCCGCACCTGAGGAGCCCGGCGGGTACAGTGTGCCAGGGCCGGAGGCCTGTCCTGAAAGGATCGTAGCACAAATGAGGCAATAAATCAACCATAATATGTAATTTATGGAAACAAATATGTGATTAATCAAGGATGGGAGCCTTTGGGTTAACGTAAATTGTTTTCTGTGATGTGTATAGGACCATGCCCGGCTTGCCGCCGGAGGGTTTTTTAACGTGTTTCACCAGCGTATAGTCCACGGGCACATTGTCCGATCTGCCTGCTTTCGAATAATAGGCCGCCAGGGCTGCCGCCTCCAGGATGTCCGCCCGGTCGGCTTCCCCTCCCCGGCAGAGCAGGACCACGTGGGATCCGGGAATGTCTTTCGCATGAAACCAGAGGTCCGTCTTTGCCGCCATGGAAAAGGTGATCAGGTCGTTTTCCGTGTTGCTTCGGCCTGCGAGCATTTCCGTCCCTCCGGAGGTGAGGAGCCGGCTGGGTTTTGCTTTCTTGGGCTTTTGCCCGGGCGCCTTGCGCAAGCGCAAATAGCCGGTTTCCGACAGTTCCCGGCGGATCTGCTCCAGGGTTTCGCCGGTCTCGGCCAAAGACACAGCTGATAGCACGGATTCGATGTACAGGATCTCCTGATCCGTTTCATCCAGCTGGAAACGCTTTTCTTTGCCGGACTTTTTGGCCTTCGCGTATTTTTTATAGTAGTTTTGCGCATTCTTTGCAGGGGACAAGCGGGGATCCAGGAGGATCGCCAGGGTGGATCCGTCATAATAGTTATCCACGACTATCCGCTCGTCTCCCGGCTGCACCCGGTGAAGGGCCGCTGTAAGGAGCTCCGCTTGCAGGCGCAGGGGTTCGGCGTTGTCCGATTCGCGTATTTCTTCCAGCAGGCGCTGCTTTTTAAGGAGGAGCTTGTCCATCAAAGATTGGACCTGCCGCTGCAGGCCCGCGCTTCGCTGGGCCACCCGGTTGCTCTGGAAGCGATGGTGAAAATAGTAGTCCAGGGCCTGGCCCGGCTCTTCGAAGGAGAGAGTCCGCTCCTTGGGAAAAACATGGGGCAGCGGTATGAGGTGCACATCCTGGGGGATCCCGGCCTCGTTCAGATACACCGCCGGCAGCAGTTCCGCTTCCATGGCAAGAGAATCCCTCAGATGCAAAAGGCGGGATGGGATTTCCTCCGGGGGGCCGGCCAGCCAGATCTCCTCGGCGGCCGTGGGCCCCACGCCCTGGATGCTGTCCATAATAAGCTTGGGTCCGCTGGCGGCGCTTTGGGCAAGGCGCGCCCGGATCTCTTCCTCCGGCGCTGTCCAGAAATCCAGCTTGCCCTGATCCGGCGGCAGCACATAGGGCAGTCCCGGGAGGATCTGCCGGTAGCGGTTCACGTCGATGGAGATCCGTTTGACGCTGTCGATGATCTTTCCGGATTCCAGATCCAGCAGGATCAAATTGCTGTGCTTGCCCATGATCTCCGCCATCAGGCACTTGCGGACCGAGTAACCCATCTCGTTGACGGTCTCGATGCGAAACTCCAGGATCCGTTCGGTCCGAAGCTGTTTGACGGCCGTGACGCGGCCGCTCTGCAGGTGCTTGCGCAGCAGCATGCAAAAAGAAGGCGCGTCCGCCGGATTCTCAAAAGAGCGTTCCGTCAGGCACACCGCCGCGGCGCTGGGCTGGGCGCTCAGCAGCAGTTTCCGCCGGATTCCCTTGCTGTAGACTTGCAGCAAAATCTCCTCCGGCTCAGGCTGATAGATTTTTTCGATCTTGGCCCCGCTCAGCAGCCGATCCAGCTGCCGGGCGGTCACGCCGGCAAAAAGCCCGTCGTAGCTCATGGAAAACCTCTGTGGTAATGGGGGGAACTTTGTGTTAAAATCTCTTAAATAATAACATGGATGATCGAAATATCATAAAGTATTTGTGCACTTCACGAAAAGGGGATCGAGATGATCAAGAGCATGACCGGCTTCGGCCGGGGAGAATATACCGACGAAAAGCGGAGCATCGTGGTGGAGATCCGGGCGGTGAACCACCGCTACAGCGATATCAGCGTCAAAATGCCCAGGCGATATTCCTTTGCCGAAGAGCCGATCAAAGCCCTGGTCAAAAATGTGGCGCCCCGGGGGAAGATCGATGTCTCCATCCAGGTGGACAATTCAGGCGAGGAGGACACTAGCGTCCGGCTGAATCTGCCTGTGGCAAAGCAGTACTGCGACAATCTCCTCAAGTTGAAAAGCGAGCTGGATATCCAAGGCGAAGTCTCGCTTTCGCTTCTGGCCGGCATGCCGGATGTGATCAAGCCCATGGCCGCCCTGGAGGACGAGGAGGCCATTCTCAAGAGCCTGTCGGAGCCGGTCATCCAGGCGGTGGAGAATCTGGACGCCATGCGCAGGGACGAAGGCGCTCGCCTGGCTGAGGATATATTGTATCGGGGCGGCCTGATCGCCGACATCGCCCAGGAGGTGGAGGCCTGCGGGCCGGAAGTAGTCGCAGCCTACGCCCTCAAAATGAAGGAGCGGATCGCGGAACTTATGGGGAACGGCGGAGTCGTTCCGGAGGACCGCATTCTGCTGGAAGCCGCCATCTTCGCAGACAAGTCCAATATCACCGAGGAGCTGGTCCGTTTAAAAAGCCATATCGCCCAGCTTCGGAGCATCATTGCCGCCGCTAAGGAGCCTGTAGGGAAGAAACTGGATTTTCTGGTCCAGGAGATGAACCGGGAGGCCAACACCATGGGATCCAAGGCCAACGACATCGCCATTACGAACCGGGTGCTGGAGCTGAAAAGCGAGATCGAAAAAATCAGAGAGCAGATCCAGAATATCGAATGATGCGGATCGGTACTTGAATTTTATTGGCGATTGCTGTATCCTAATATATTGCACAGCGACTCAATCTACAGCGAAATGCGAGGAGAGTATATGCAGCAGGGCAAATTGTTCGTGCTTTCAGGCCCCTCCGGGGCCGGCAAGGGCACCATTTGCAAAGAGAT
>CAZCTS010000002.1:0-11975 GCA_964501635.1 uncultured Oscillospiraceae bacterium
GGCGGTGCGGCCCACCATGTCCACTTCCAGCACATCCTTGCGGTTGACCATGGTGTACCAGCCCGTCTCGTCCTTGTACTCTTTGACGCCCTTGAACCGGTAGGGCTTGAACGCTCTGTTGTAGGATTTTTCTTTCTCCGCCTTGAAATAGTGCCGCTCGCCCTTGGCGTAATACAGCAAGGTATCGTGCTTTTTGGCGAAGGAGCGGCTGGAGGCGCCGCCGGATTTGTAGTTCCAGATGATCTCGTTCACAAAATTCTTCTGTCCGAACAGTTCATCCAAAATCACTTTGACATAATGAGCCGTCCGCCAGTCCAGATGGACGATGATGCCGCCTTCCTCGGCCAGCATATCCTTCATATAGAGGAGGCGAAGCGTGAGCATGGAAAGGAAACCCTCCATGCCCTTGCCCCATTTGTCCTGGTAGGCGTCGCTGCGAAGTCCCTTGATCTGGTGCCTTCCGCTGGAGATCCGCACTTCGGCGCTGTAGTTGCTCCCGGAGAAGAAGGGCGGATCAATGTAGATCAAAGATATTTTCCCCAGGTGATCCTTTGTTTTGACCATCCGATGCAGCCAGTCCAGATTGTCGCCCAAAATCAGGCGGTTGTCTCCCGGCGGCCCCATCCGGTCGCCGACGCTGAACTCCACCGGCGCGTCCTGTTCCAGCGCCCTTGCATATTCCATCCTGCACTGTTCCACGATCCCGGGCAGCGAAGCGAGCAAACTCATTTCCGACCTCCTGGCTGTCATGCGCCTACAGCAAAAATACCTGAATATAAAAATATCCCCAGAAACCCCGACAGCAGCATCACCGCGATCGGATGGATCTTCCACCGGAACAGCAGCGCTGCCCCCAGGATAAAAATGGCGGTCGAAATGCCGTCCGTCAAGGACACTTGGGCGATGCCCAGACTCACCGCCGCGACCAGCCCCACCACAGCCGGTCGTATCCCCTTGAGGGCGCCCCGCACATCGCAGTTGTCCTTGAATTTGCCGTAAAAGACGCTGACGGTCAGAGACAGGACAAAGGGCACGGCCACGATGCACAGTGTGGCTAAAACGCCGGCCAGGGGCCCCAGAAGCGTATAGCCCACAAATGTGGAAGCGTTCACGGCGATGGGCCCCGGGGTCATTTCCGCAATGGCCACGATATCCACAAAGGCTTCCGGGGAGATCCAGTGCTTTTGATACACGATCTCGTTCTGAAGCATGTAGAGCACGCCATAACCGCCGCCGAAGGAAAACGCCCCCGCCTTAAGGAAGAACAAACAGATCTCATACAGAAGGTCCATCTTCGTCCTCCTTCTGCGCCTCCGGTCTGAACCGGCAGACCAGGATCCCGATGAACGCCGCCGACAGGATGACCGCTGCATAGGGGACGCCGAGAAAGCGCACAGCCAGAAACGCAGTAATGCCTGTCAGGGTGTTGTACCAGCGGTCCAGACGGGCCGACCGCCCCAAGCGCACCATAGAATATAGCAACAGGGCGCAGACCGCAGGCCGGGCGCCGGTGAAAAAATACCGTACCCAAAGATTCTGGGTAAACCCCGAAAACACCGAAGCCACGGCAAGGATCACCAGGATCGAGGGCAAAATCGCTCCCAGGACCGCCGCAAAAGCGCCGGGGACCCCTTTCATCTTGTACCCCATAAACACCGCCCCGTTCACCACCAGAGGGCCGGGCAGCCCGTTGACCAGGGCAATGGCGTCCAGGCATTCGCCTTCGGTCAGCCAGCACCTCCTGGTCATTTCCGCCTGAAGGGCCGGGAGCATGGCGTAGCCGCCGCCGAGGGTGAACAGGCCTACCCGGAAAAAGGTTTTAAAGATGCTGAAAAGCACGGGCATCCCTCCCATAAACATGCAATCTTACAATCTCAATATAACATATTCCGCTTGCATGGAGTATGCCGGGCGGCGTAATATATATCAAGCAGCTATGATTCACGAAAAGGCGGAAGGATCCCGCCTGCCAAATGCGAGGAGAAACTATGAGCAAGGTCAAAAATACACCGGTCAACACCGATCCGATCATTCAGAATTACCGCTCCATGATCGGCCACCGCGCCCTTTGGATGTACTTGATGCTGAAGGAGGCCAAAGAGGCCGGACTCAGCGACGAATTTACGGAAAAAGCGATCTATCGCTGCGGGCTGATCCATGGAGAGGCCACTGCCAAGCCGGCGGCCACCCAGAGCCTTAAAAACCTGCAAAAGGAATCCTTTAAAGAAGAAATCGGCCAGAAGGTCTTCGAAATGGAGATCAAGGAGTGCACGGACGACTATTTTGCCGTGGACTTCCACTACTGTCCTCTGGTCGCCGAATGGATCAAACAGGGCGCTTCGGACGAGGAACTGCCCAGACTCTGCGAACTGGCCATGATGGGAGACCGGGGCATCGCCGAAGCCTACGGCTGCGATCTGGAACTGCCTCAGACCATCGCCGAGGGAGCCCCGACCTGCCAGATCCGTTTTGTGCGCAAAAAATAGCAGCTGCCCAAGAAACGAGGGCAGCGCGCATGTTCGATGAAATCCGGAAAGACAAAGCCCTTGTGCAGGTTTTTATCTACCTGCTGTTGGTTGGCGTTTTTTTGATCCAGGACAGACTGAACCCCGGCGTCTACGAAATTTACAGCAAAGCGGACGACCTGATCCCCTTCGTGCCTGTTTTTGTGGTGGTTTATTTTTTATGGTATGTATTTCTGGCGGGCACTGGTCTTTACTTTCTGATGAATTCCAAACGCGACCTCTATATGACTTTTTACTCCATCAATCTGTGCATGCTGGTCGCCATCGCTGTTTATATGGTTTTCCCAAGCTATGTTTCCCTGCGGCCCGACAGCTACGCCCCGGACTTTTTTTCGCAGTGGGTCCGGATGCTTCAGGCCTTCGACTCCCCTTCCGCGGTATGCCCCAGTCTTCATGCGGCGATCAGCCTTTCGCTTTTTGCCGGGGTCGCGGATTCAAAACTCTTCAAGGATAAACAGCACATCAAAATCGCAACTTTTATCCTTGCGCTTTTGATTATTGCTTCCACTGTTCTTACGAAACAGCACTCCGTCGTCGACGTGGCCTGCGGCTTATTGCTTGGGGCTGCGGTCTATCTGTTTGTCTATAAATTTAGATTCAGCTGACCGGAGCGGCGCTTTTTTGTTTTGCATCACGATTCGATGAATTCTTCGTAGGTGCACGCCTTGTCGACGATGCTTCCGTCCTTTTGGATCTCGATGATGCGATTGGCGATGGTCTGGATAAACTGGTGGTCGTGGGAGGAAAACAGTATGGCTCCCTTAAAATCGATCAGACCGTTGTTCAGGGCGGTGATGGACTCCAGATCCAGGTGGTTGGTGGGCTGGTCCAGCACCAGGATGTTTGCCCCGAAGAGCATCATGCGGGACAGCATGCACCGCACCTTTTCGCCGCCGGACAGGACTTTGACGGGTTTAAAAACATCGTCCCCGGAAAACAGCATCCGTCCCAGGAACCCCCGCATAAAGGCCTCGGTGGTCTCCTTTGTGAACTGGCCCAGCCACTGCACCAGGTTCAGCTCCGAATCCTTGAAAAAAGCCGAGTTGTCCACCGGGAAATAAGATTGGGTCGTGCTGGCGCCCCATTTAAAGCTTCCTTCGTCAGGTTCCATCTCCCCCATCAGTATTTTGAACAGCGTGGTGTTGGCGATCTCGTTTTCGCCCACAAAGGCGATCTTGTCGTCCCGGTTCATCTGGAAGGTGACCCGGTCCAGTATTTTGACGCCGTTGACCGTCTTGCTGATCCCCTGGACGAACAGGGCGTCCTTGCCGATGGGACGGTCGATGGTGAAGCCCACGAAGGGGTACCTCCTGGAGGAGGATGGCAGGTCTTCCACGGTTATTTTATCCAGCAGCTTCTTGCGGGAGGTGGCCTGCTTGGACTTGGACTTGTTGGCGGAAAATCGCTGGATAAAGCTCTGCAGCTCTTTGATTTTGTCCTCGTTCTTCTTGTTTTGATCCTTCATGATCTTCTGGATCAGCTGGCTGGACTCGTACCAGAACTCGTAGTTGCCCACAAACATGCTGATCTTGCCGTAATCCACATCCACCACGCTGGTGCAGACCGTGTTGAGGAAGTGCCGGTCGTGGGACACCACGATCACGGTGCCCTCGTAGTCCAGCAGGAAGTCCTCCAGCCAGTTGACGGCCACGATGTCCAAATGGTTTGTGGGCTCGTCCAGCAGGATGATCTCCGGCTTTCCGAACAGAGCCTGGGCCAGGAGCACCTTGACCTTTTCGTTTCCCGTCAGTGCGTTCATCGGGGATTCCAGCAAGCCGATGTCCAGGCCCAATCCTTGGATCAGCCTTCCGGCGTCGGATTCGGCTTCCCAGCCGTTCAGCTCGGCGAACTCACCCTCCAGGATGGAAGCTTTCAGGCCGTCTTCGTCGGAAAAATCCTCCTTCGCATACAAGGCATCCTTCTCTTTCGTGATCTCATGGAGCCGCGGATTGCCCATGACGATGGTGTCCAGAACGGAGAAATCGTCGAAGGCGAAGTGATCCTGCTTCAGCACCGAGATGCGCATGTGGGGCGGAATGGTCACCGTGCCCGTGGACGGTTCCAGATCTCCGGACAATATCCTTAAAAATGTGGACTTGCCGGCTCCGTTGGCCCCGATGATGCCGTAGCAGTTGCCGGGTGTGAATTTCAGGTTCACGTTGCGGAACAGCGGGGACCCGCTGAAATTGAGACTTACGTTTGTGATGGTGATCATGGATTCTCCCTAATCTGAAAGAGCCCCGGAGGGCTCTTATTTATGATTCGTAAAAAGTCTTGAGAAAGTGAACGACGATCCGGGCGGTGAGCCCCCAGATGGAGAATTCCCCATAGTTCCAGATCGGCACGTTGCACCGGCCCTTGATCCAGTCGTATTTGTGGGGCGAATCCACCATATCATAAGGAAAGTCTTCCTTGATGTCCGCCAGCACCTGGAAATCGTAGACATAGGGCTTGTTGTCCAAAAAGAACTGCAGCGGCACCAGGAAGATCTGCTCCACTTCGTTCTCCTGAATGACGATGTGCTCCAGGTCGCTCTGCTCGATCTGACCGACGAAGGTGTGGATCGTGACGCCCGTATAATTATGCAGGGTGTCGAACTGGCCAAGAAGCGTCACCCGATGGGCGGGCAGCCCCAGCTCTTCTTCCATCTCCCGCAGGGCGGCCTGCTCGGGTTTTTCTCCCGGATCGATCCGGCCGCCGGGAAAACAGACCTCGCCGCCCTGCCGGATCCCGTTGGCTCTTTTTTCAAAAAGGAGAAAGAGGCCTTCTTCTTTTTCCACCAGAGGGATCATCACCGCGCTGGCGCGGTCCACCTCGATGATCCCGGGCTTGCGCCCCTCCAGCTTCTCCTTGAGTTCCAAAACTTTCATAAGACCTTGCTTCCGGCGTCAGTTCAAAATTTTATATTTGTGGATATAGCTGCCCATGGCTTCGATATCCTGGCTGATGCTGACCACGAATTCCGGTCCGTATTTTTGGGATATATTTTCCAGACGGGCCAGAAACTCCTCCAGATCCTCCAGCTTGACATCCGCATGCTTCAAGATGCTGTCGATAAAGATGATCTCGATATCGTGATCCTGGCTGATGATCCCATAAAGAAAGCCGATGTACTCGTCTATATTCGTCACGTGTTCAAAATCCTCCATGCACACCACCCGAATACGATATTTTAAGTCGTACATCAGCCTTTGATTTTTGTTGATGAACACAACGCTTCCATTGACTTTTTCCAGACTGGCGTTGGCCATATCAACCATTTTTTTGGTCTTGCCACTGCCCTTGTGGCCTATGAGTAACTTTACCATGATGATCGCCCCCTTTGCTTAAAAATGATCTATCTCCATTTAGTATTGACTCCTTTGTTCAACCATTATACATTACCGGCCTGTTCCCCACAAGGACGGGCCTGCTGTTTTCAGGAATTATTTCGCCGCAGCTGCCCGCAGGCTGCCTCGATCTTGGAGCCCAGCTGGCGGCGGACGCTGGCCGGTATGCCCTTTTCCTCCAGAACGCCGGCGAAGCGGGCAGCCTGTCTGCGGGGACTGCCCTTCAGCCCGCTTTCGGAAACCGGGTTCAGGGGGATCAGGTTGACATGGCACAGCAGGCCTTTCAGCAGCTCGGCCAGCCGCCGGGCCTCCGGAAGCCCGTCGTTCTCCCCTTCGATGAGGGCGTATTCGAAGGTGATGCGGCGCCCGGTCGCCTCTGTGTATTTCTTGCAGGCCTCCAGCAGCCGGGGCAGCGGGTAAGCCTTCGCCACGGGCATGCGCTTTTCCCGCTCCTCCTGGGTGCTCCCGTGGAGGGAGACGGCCAGATTCGCCTGGGGGAAATCCTTCGAAAAACGAAGGATCCCGGGGATCAGCCCGCAGGTGGAGACCGTCAGGTTCCGGTAGCTGATCCCCACCCCTTCCGGATCGTGGATCGCCCGGAGAAAGGCCGCCACCTCCTCGTAGTTGTCAAAAGGCTCGCCCGTGCCCATGAGCACGGCGTGGTTCACCGCCTCCCCCGCCCGCTTGCGGCAGACCAAAAACTGGTCCAGCATCTCCCAGGCTTTCAGGTTGCGGGCTTTTCCGCCGATGCCGGAAGCGCAAAAGCTGCAGCCCATGTTGCAGCCCACCTGGGTGGAAAGGCAAAGGGTGTTGCCGTATTCGTACTTCATGAATACCGCTTCCACGGTGTTGCCGTCGGAAAGCTCCAGCAAAAATTTCCGGGTGCCGTCGGCGGGATCGATCTGCTCCGCGGCGATCCGAAGCGTCTCAAAAGAGGAAGCGGCTTCAAGCTTTTCCCGAAGGGACCTGGGGAGATCCAGCATCTCTCCGAAGCCTTCCGCGCCCCGGCTGATCCATTGGAACAACTGCTTCTCCCTGTAGGCCGGTTCGCCCAAAGACAGGAGAAAGGCTTTTCGCTCTTCCCTGGTGAGCGCTTTAATGTTCATGGCTTATTCCCAGTTTTTCGTCCGCGGCTTTCTTCTGCCTGGCGATCTCCTCGACTTCCAGCCGGGCGCCTGTGGGCGAAGCGTTGGCGCCCAGGGTGTTGAGCCGGGCCTTTCGCAGGGCGGTCCCCACGCGCATCAGCGTATCCACCATCTCATCCAGGGGGATCAGGGCGTCCAGGCCGGCCATGGCCGCGTTGGCGCAGACCAGGGCGGTGGCGGTTCCGGTCATGTTGCGGATAAAACAGGGCACCTGGGAAGCGCCGCAGACAGAGTCGCACACCAGCCCAAGAAGACTCTGGATGCCCATGGACGCGGCGTCGCAGGCAGTTTTAGCCGTTCCGCCCATCATGCCCACCAAAGCGCCGGCGGCCATGCCCACGCCGCAGCCGATCTCCGCCTGGCAGCCATAAGCGCCGAAATAGTCGGTCTCCGCCATAAACACGCCCATCAGGCCCGCTGTCAGCAGGCCCTTTACCTGGATGTCCCGGCTCAGTCCCTTATCTTTGGCAAGCCCCATGATGACCCCGGGGACTACGCCGGAAGCCCCCCCGGTCGGGATGCAGACGATAATGCCCGAGCTGTTGCTGTACTCCTGGATCGACAGAGCTACAGGCACTGCCGTGTCCAGGATCCCGCCGGAGATCAGGGGACCGCTTTCGTAGTACTTTCGGACCTCCGGCGCCCGGCAGGGCACTACCGCGTTCATGTCGTTGCCTTCCCGGTATCCGCCTTCCACCGAAGCCTCCACGGTTTGCCACAGCTTCTCCGCGTAGGCCATCACTTCCCGGGGCGTCCATCCGGACAGAGAAGCTTCGTAGTCCACCGCTGCCTGCCAGAGGGGGATCCCTTGACCGTCAGCGTAAGCGATGAGCTCTCCAGGGCTTGAAAATACGGGCTTTCGCTTTCTTGAGATCGTCACCGTGTGGCGCGGCGCGGCCCAAGCCATATCCTGGATACCCGGTATGGATTGCAGAATCTTCCGCAATTCCGCCGAGGGTTCCTCCGTCAACTTTAGATCATACATCACCCGGTCCGGACCCGGACAAACGGAAAAATCTTCCCATTCGACCGGCATCTCCCGCAGGGCCTTTTCGCAGGCCTCCCGCTGCGACAGAGGAGAGAAGAGCAGGATCTCGTGATGGTAGCCCCTCGTATAGAACGGGCAGCCGTCCACGGAATCCAGATAAAACCCTCCGCCCCCCACGGAAGCGCCGCAGAAGGTCATCTTCTTGCCCGTGACGGAAGAAGACAAAACGAGCCGCACGTACTCCGAAGGGTCGGCGGGAAGCTCCTCCAAAAAGCTGTATGAGATCTGAATGCCGGCGGCTTCCGCATCCTCGTAAGCGAACAAAAACCGGGGGTGATCCGGTTTTCGACCCAGCAAACCCCCGATAAACGCCAAATCGCTTCGCATCCCGAAATAGGTAAAGGGGAAAGACCCTTTGGAGGACATTTCGATGGAGGCGTGGGTAAGGGGCTGTCCAAACAATTCCAGGCAGGTGCCGGCGATCCGGAAAGGTCCTGCGGTGTTGGAACTGGAAGGCCCGGGCGTGACCGGGGCCAAGGCTTCGTTGAAAATACTGGGATAGCGTTCCATAGTCTGATTTCCTTCCTACTGCTTCCGGGGAAGCCACTGAGTGATATCCAATTCGGCCCAAAGCACGGCGGCCAGCATCATGGCGGCGCCCCAATAGGCTCTGGTCTGCAAGACCTCTCCCGCGATCCAATAGGCTGCAATGGCTGCGAACACGGGTTCCAAAGTGAAAATGAGGCCCACGTGGGTAGAGCTGGTGTACTGCTGGGCGACAGACTGGGCGATAAAGGCAAAACCGGTTGAAAAAACGGCCAGCAGCAGGACAACGACCCAGACGACGGGTTCGATGGTCTCCGCGCTTTCGCCGAAAAAAATGCTCAGCAGCGTCATGAGCACCGCCACGGTCCCCAAAATAAAGATCCCCAGTTGCAGAGCGTCCACCTGCTCGTCTTGCACGGCGATCTCCGTCACCACGATATCCGCCGCATAGCACAGGGCTGCAGCCAGGCAGAGCAGATCCCCCAAAGCCGGCACGAAGCGGTCGTTCAGGGTCATCATCGCCATGCCCGCCGTGGCCAGCAGCAAGACCAGAACGAGTTTGGGCGCCGGGCGGATCTTTCGGAAAAAAAAGTTGATCAGGGGCGTGAAGACCACCGGAAGCGCCACGATGAAGCCCACGTTGGTCAGGCTGGTGTGGAGCATGCCGAAATTCGTGAAGCCATAGACACAAGTGAGCAGCGCCCCTATGATCGCGGCATATCTCAGGGTTTTGCGGCTCACGCGCTTGAGCCTTTTGTGAAAAACCAGCGAGGCCAGGCCGAAGGCGATCACAAAACGCACGGCGCAGAGGGTAAAGGGATGCAGGGATTCAAGGGCATAGTCGGACATCACATAGGAAGCGCCCCAAAACAGGGTCACCGTGACGAGGGCCAGATCCGCTTTTTTTTGCTTGGTCACCGGCTTACCCGCTTTCTACACCATCGCCAAAAACAATTCCATCGCCAGCTCGGGCGGCATCGACCCGCTCTTGATGTCTTTTTCCATCCGGTACGCCTGGTCCAGGGCCCGGGACAATTCAGCGATACTGCGGCCGCCTGCGGCTTCCAGGGCTTTGCGGAGCCGGTACTGGTGGACGCCCATCAACGCGGGAAGCTCCGACGGCTTTTGTCCTTCCGAAAGACGCTCCCGGGCTTCCAGCATCATTTCCAGCTGGGCGCACAGCAGCGCGATCAGCTTGAATATTTCGCCGTCGACCTCGGAGGAAAGAAGACCGCTCAAACGGTTCCTGAACTGCCTGAGCGCCAGGCCTTTCTCTCCCGAAAATGCAGCCTCCAGGAGCTGGAACGCGTCGCTCTGAGCGCCGGCGGAAGTGACAGCTTCGAAATCAAGAGCGCTCACTTCCGTGTCCCTGCTATAGGCTGCCGCCTTGATCAAATCGTTGATCATGTGCTGCAGCGTATAGTCGCTGTTTTTTTCTCCATACCCGGTGCGCTGGACCAGGCTCCCGATGGCCTCCGCGGACGCAGTCTTTCCCATGCCGCTCAGCCTTTTTCGGATGAAGCTGCGAAGCGCCTGGCCGCTGATCGCTGTGAATTCAAAGGCCATTCCATGCCGGCAGACCGCTTTATACATGGCCGTTCGCTTGTCCACCCCGGCACATTTAAACACTAAAACCGCCGTCTCCGGCACCGTCTTGACATAAGCCAGCAGTTCCTCCTGATCCGAAGAACTGTATCGACGGCTGCGCCCTCCTTGAAAAAGGTCGCAGTCCTCCAGGATGACCAGCCTCCGCTCCGAGAGGAAAGGCAGGGTCTCGCAAGCGGCGATCAGCTCCGGGACCGAGGGGTCTCCTTCCGAAAAGACCGCGCAGTCCATAGCCGCGGCCGAAGGCTGGATCATCGCGGAAACCAGTTCCTCGACAGCCCAGCGGCAAAGATGCTCCTCCGGGCCGAACAGCAGCATGACCGAGGGGAACACCCGGGATTCCAGCATTTTATGAAAAACTTTGTAAGCGTGCTCCTCCTGGCTCATTCCGGGTCCTTTCGCTCCACTGTCCAAAAAAGTTCCCGGGCCGCATTTTCCATCAGGAAGCTGTTCCGGGAAACCGACCGGAGACACAGGGCCCCGGCTTCATCGGTCCTCCCGATCATTATACCTGAGTTCTCCAATAATTCAATGACCCGGGGGGCGGGATGGCCGTGGACATTGTTCTTTCCACAGGAAATGACCGCAAAACCCGGAGAAGCTTTCGCCAGAAAATCGGCTCCGGTGGACCCGGCGCTGCCGTGATGGCCCGCCTTTAAAATATCGCAATCCAAAGAGCCCGACAGCTTTGCTTCCAAGGATTTTTCCATATCCCCCGTAAGCAATACGTTCAATCCCTTGTAAGACAGCATCAGCACCAGACTCCGGTCGTTTTCGCCGGCAGCGGGAGCGCTCCCTTTCGCAGGAGACAATACCCGAAACACCGCCCGGTCCCCCAGCGAGAGGGAGTCTCCCTCCGCCAGGTAGATCACTGCGTCGCTGGCCACATCGGAGAAGCTTTCCGGTTCAGCCCGGTACGGCAGGGGCAGCGCCAGCGTGCCCACAGGCATCCTTTGGGAGAGTTCCTGGATGCCCCGGCGGTGGTCCAAGTCTCCGTGAGTCACAAACGCTAAGTCAATTCTTGTGATACCGTTTTTCAAGAGATAGGGTTGGAGCACGGTCTTTCCAACATCCCGGTACAGACTGCCCCCTCCGTCCACCAGCACATTCAGACCTCCAGCCTGCACATGGATGCAGTCCCCCTGCCCCACATCCAAAAAAGTGAGCGCCGCTGTATTGTATTTCCACGGCAATATGCTGCCGGTCAATCCCCAGGAAAATGGCAGTCCCTGCGCCGCAATCAACAAACAGCAGAAGAGGATGCCCAAGCGCTTCCCCTGCCCTTTTCGAAGCATGACGAATCTGGTTTCCGAAAAGAAAAAGAAGAAAAACAGATAGAACAGCACCAGCAGGCCAAAGGGCGGCGCCGGGCAGGAGCCCCCGGCCAATGCGCCCGCCAGATCCGAAAGGCGAAGGAGCATTTGGGACAAGGCTTCCGCCACGCTCAAAAGAGCGTACCACAACACTTCGGCCGCCCCCGCTCCAAAGGGTCCCAGCCAGGCGGCCGCACCGATGATCAGCGAAAGGAGAAACATCAGAAGCCCCACCGGCAGCAAGAGCCCGGCCAGGACCAGCGCCGGGGGGTTGGCCAGCAGCCCGGCGGGCGCGAAGAGCAGGAATTGATAGGCCATGAGCGGGGCCATGGCTGTCTGGATGACGGCGCAAGGCCCCAGAACGGCGCTCAGGGAGGTGATCCATGCTTTCTTATACCGATCTGCCAGGGCTTTGGTTCTCAGCTCCACGAAGGGCAGCGCCACCCCCAGGGAATAGGCGGCCAGAAACGACAGCTGGAACCCCGCGTCGAACAGTTGATAGGGATTGGCCGTCATCAGGAGCA
>CAZCTS010000002.1:12075-25473 GCA_964501635.1 uncultured Oscillospiraceae bacterium
AAGATGTGGGCCATGCCGCTCTGCCGGAATCCCTCGTAGGCGTCTTCATCGATATAGTTTTTTTCCCCGAAGAGCAGTCCGGCCAGCAGCGCGAAGCCCTCCGGCGTCATGCGGTCTTGCGCCATTTTCAGAAAAGCGCCCTTTTTTACTGACAAGCAATGCATGAGCGGATTTATTACATCCATAGCCTCGAGCCGGTAGCGGGACACCTGACAAATGGAGCGGATAGCCCTGCCGCGCAGATAGAGTCCATAGTCGAAACCTCCCGGATTGCGGCGCCCCTCCGGAATGGAAATTTCGCCGGTGCATTCCACTTTGCGCCCTACAAGGTCGTAGGGGAAGACCATAGGGTAATCCCCTTTCTCCAATTCCAGGCGAAGCAGCACCTTTTCCTGCGGAATGGGGGCCGAAGCCCCGGGCAGCCCGCCCTGATCCGCCGAGAGCGTCAGCGCCAGGTAGCGGTCCTTCGCCTCCACCCGGATCACTGTTCCGGAAAGCTCCACGACCCGCCCCGCCCATCCGGATAACAAGGTTTGAGACCGCTCCAATCCATCCATCCGCACAAAACCCAAAAGGCACAGGACGGCCAGGGCGCAAGGCAGCAAAGGGACTTTGCGCTTCAAGCCGGCCACAACAAAAACACCTGCGCAAACCATGCACAGGTGTCGAGTGGGCAGCGATCCGTAATAAGCTGCCAGTATTCCAAGGGCTTCGGCAAAACACAAGCCGATCAGCGGTCTTCGCACACGCCTTCCTCTGAACTCCCGCTACAGGGTATCATTGCTGGAAGGATTTGTCAATTTGATAATGACCAACTCAAGAGCGTTTAAAATTCGAAGTCGTTTTTTCAATCATCCTCGTCTATCTATCCCTCAGGCACAGGCTCCGGCGCGGGTTCCGGCGGGACCTCTTCTGTTGGAGGCGTCTCCTCTGCGGGCGCTTCCTCTGTGGGCGGGTTGACGGCTCCGCCCGTGGTCTGGGGCGGATCTGCGACCGGGGGTTTTTCCACCACTTTTGTGGGCGCGAGAGGCGAGATCGGATAGGTGCCGGGACTGGGATTGTGCTCGGGGCAATAATAATTGGGGGCGTCGTAGCTGGAATCCGAAACGGACCCAAGCCCCATCCCCGACATGGAATAGCTGATGATCATCTTTTCCCAGGAATATCCGGCCGGCCTGACGACCCTGACCCTGCTCACCGGGGTGATGCAGTAAGGCGTAGCCAGATAGCCGGTGTCGGCGCACTCTGTGACGAGCACGTGGGCGTCATCGTAGTCCGTAGGAACCGTCCCCTTGATAAACGTCTCGGTGACCAAGGTGTTCCGGGGGTCCCCTGAAGTCAAAGAGCTGGGCAGTTTGCCGGAGATCCGGTCCACGGTGGCGGTCACGAACTCGCCCTTCATGGGGAAAGTTCCCCGGGGGATGTCCGCGCAGACCCGCTGCATCACGCGGCTCCAGAGCGTGGCGGCCGCGCCGCTCCCCTGGTTCATGGGAATGTTGACGTCGTTGCCGATCCAAAGCGCCGCCGAATACTGGGGCGTCAGTCCGCAGAACCACACATCGTAGCGCTCGGAGGTGGTTCCGGTCTTTCCCGCCACCGGCTGGGAGGCGATTTTTGCGGCGCCGGCAATGCCGTTGGTGACGGTGGTCTGCAGGATATTGGTCATCAGCGAGGCGACGCTTTCATCCATCACGGCATGGGTGAGGGGGGCTTTCGTGAGCAGCACGTCCCCGTTCCGATTGGTGATGGTGGTATAGCAGGAGGGTTCGATGTACGTGCCTGCGTTGCCGAAGGTGCCGTAAGCGGCCGTCATTTCCAGCGGAGAAATGCCTTTCGTCATGCCGCCCAGGGCCAGTGCCGCCGCGTTGACATCGTTGACCTCTCCCTGCTCCACGACCGTCGTGACCCCCATTCCCTTGAGGAAATCCACGCTCATCCGGGCGTCCAGCTGCATCCAGAGGTTGACTGCGCAGGCGTTGATGGATTGCTCCACGGCCTTCCGCAAGGTGTTGATGCCGGTATAGCCGGCGTACCAGTTCTTGGGCCAGACGGCGCCGGCGACTTTCATGGGCATGTCGTCGATGGGACTGGCCACGGTCCAGTCCCCCGTTCCGTCCACCCCGCTCTGCAAAGCCACTGAATAGACCGAAAGAGGCTTGATGGAGGAGCCGGGTTGACGGGGGGCGGTAGCCCGGTTGTACAGCATCCGCCCTTCGATGCCGCGGCCGCCGATCATGGCCTGGATCTGGCCGGTCTGGTGATCCATGATCACCATGGCAGACTGGGGCTGCATCACCGCTTGTTTCAAGGTGTAATTTCCGTTTTTGTAGGTGAGCGTCCCGTTTTCGTTTTTGACGAAGGCCTCGGGCTTGTCCTGAAAGAACGCGGCAGCCAGGATCAGATTGCCCTCGGGATCCCTGTCCTTATATTCCGCCGGGATATTCCACACGCCGCCTGCCCGGCTGTAAAGAATTTTATCCTTTATTTCGTACAAGCCTTTGAACTCCAAACTGTAGTCGGTCTGGCTGTTCACAGAGGTCTTGTAGATATTCAGCCGGTTTCCCTTGTAGATGGTAAGGCTTCCGTCTTCGTTCCATTTGAACTCCTTCGCCCCCAAAACAAAGTCGCCTTCCTTTGTGAAGTAAGTGTCCATACTGTAGAGCAGCACTTTGCCTTCGCTGTCCAGGAAATTGCCGCTGCGGTCTTTGGTGGCGTAGCCGATCGCCGGGAAGTTGCCGGTCTTGGCAAACTCCTCTTCCAGGATGTTCTGGGTCGCAATGGAAAGGGTGCTGTGGATCTGGAGCCCGCCGTTGTACACCATGTCGGCCGCCTGGTCCTGGTCGATGCCGAATTCACGGGAAATGTCCCCGATCACCTGAGCCACCACGTAATCCGAGAAGAAGGAGGAGGCGCTGGTGGTGATGACGCTGGTGCCCGGCTTGATGGAGTCCCGGATGGGCACCAATTTTGCCGCCTCGTACTCCTCGTCGGTGATCTTGCCCTGCTCGTGCATAAAACGCAAGGTCAGAAGGATGCGGTCCTCTGCGCCGGGGTTGTAGAAGGTGGTCCACTCTTCGTCCTTTTCGAAGATATCCAGCGCTTCGAAGTCTGTGATGTCTTTTGTGGCCACCCGCTTGATGGGCGCATATTCGTTGGGGCTCTGGGGAAGCGCCGCCAGAAGGGCGCATTCCACCAGGCTCAGCTCCTCCACATCTTTGGAAAAATAGGCCTGAGAGGCAGCCTGCACGCCGTCGGAGTTGAATCCCAAATAGATCGTGTTCAAATATGCTTCGAGGATCTGCTCTTTGGAAAGGGCGTCTTCCAGCACAATGGTATAATAGGCTTCCTGAATTTTCCGGTTCATGGACCGCTCGCTCTTCTTGTCCGTCAAATAAAGGTTTCTGGCCAGCTGCTGGGTAATGGTGCTCGTGCCGCTGATCTTCTCCCCGGTTTTGACGCTTTCCCAAATGGCGCCGAAAATGCGCACGATGTTGAAGCCGTGATGCCTTTCGAAGGTTTTATCCTCCAGGGCGATAAAGGCGTCGATCAGATCCTGGGGAAGCTGCTGATAGTCCACGTTGGTGCGCAGGGAGTTGCCTTTATAGATATTGTCGATGATTTGGCCCTGGGCGTCGTAGATGACGGAGTTTTGGGAAAGGATGTCGTAGATGTTGTCGGGTTCGATTTTGGGCGCGTCCTTAATGATCGACAGGACGACGCCGCCCACGAACAGGCCGCAGGCGGCCACCAGGATCAATGCGAAGCGAAGAAGCTTTTTCCAATGGATCCTGAACTTCCTGGATTTCGTTCTGGCTTTCGGCGCATTGCGGCCAAAGCGGACATCCTTTTTTTCTGTCATAGTCCCGTCTCCTTCCGACGGTGTTTCCCGGTGAGCTTCTCCGGCTCCCGGAGAAGGTTTTATCCTGCGGAATTTCCCTGCCAGGGACCGCCAAAAGTCCGCCGCGCCGTTTTTCACTGCAAGCCAATAGGCTGCCGTCTTTTCGCCGGCCGGCCGGCTGTCGGACGCGCTCTTTTCCGCCTGGCGCCGCTGGGTCCGGCCCGGCGAGGTGTCTCTGCCCCCCGGGTTTTCCCCATCGGCATCCCCTGCTTCTTCTCCGAAAAGGTCCTCCAGGGAAACCGGCTCGTCGCCTTCTTCCCGGCTGCCGTTCTTGGACCAGAAGTCTTCCTTGATCTTGTCGAATTCCTTCAAGACGACCTCTTCCCGTTCTCTGCTGAATTTTTCGTCCATTTTGTCTCCGCTCTACCCCTGAAAAATACTGTCTGCAAAAGATCTGGGGTCAAAGGCTTCGAAATCCTTCAGGCCCTCTCCTGTTCCCATAAACTTGACCGGAAGATCGAAAACATCGGCGATCGTCACCACGATGCCCCCCTTGGCTGTTCCGTCCATCTTCGTGAGTACGATGCCTGTCAGCCCTGCCACTTCGTGGAACTCCCGGGTCTGGGAAACGGCGTTTTTGCCGGTGTTGGCGTCCAGCACCAGCAGCGTTTCTCTGGCGGCCTGCGGAAACTCCCGCTGGATGACCCGGTCCATTTTGGACAGCTCGGCCATCAGATTTTTCTTCGTCTGGAGCCGGCCCGCCGTGTCGCAGATGACCACATCCACCCCGCGGGCCTTGGCGGCAGTGATGCCGTCGTAGAGAACCGCCGAGGGATCGGCGCCTTCCGTGTGGCGGATCACCGGCACGGACAGCCGATCGCCCCAGACGCACAGCTGCTGGGAGGCGGCGGCCCGAAACGTGTCGGCGGCCACCAGCAGGACCGTCTTGCCCTGCTCCTGGTAGCGCCTGGCCAGCTTGGCGATCGTGGTGGTCTTGCCGGAGCCGTTCACCCCGATCATCATCACGAGGAGCGGATAGGATCCCGCCATGGCGTGGCGCGGGCCTTTGTCCAGCATCCCCGCCGTTATTTTTTTTATTTCGTCCTTTACCTGGCCTGCGTCGTCCAGGCGGTCCGCCCGGATCGCGGTCCGCAGCTCCCCGGTGATCTTCATGGTGGTCTCCAGACCGATGTCCGAAGTGATGAGCACTTCTTCCAGTTCCTCCAGCATCCCCTCGTCGGGACGGGGGCGCAGAAGCAGCACGTCTTCTATTTTTTCCTGCATGCGGCCGAAGAAGGATTTTTTCTGATTGTTGAAAAGCGCGCTCATTGGATCCGCTCCGTGTTTCCAAGCTCAAAGGAATCGCCCAGCTTCAAGGACAGCACCGTGGAGATGCCCTTTTCGGGCGTGGTGATCCCATAGAGCACATCGGCGTATTCCATCGTGGCTTTCTGATGGGTGACCAGGGCAAACTGGGTATGCTGGAATTTGCGCAAATATCGCGCAAAACTGTCGATGTTGGGCTCGTCCAGGGCCGCCTCCACCTCGTCCAGGATACAAAAGGGAGTCGGCTTGGCTTTCAGCACCGCAAACATCAGGGCAATGGCCGTCATAGTCTTTTCCCCGCCGGAGAGCAGCCCCATGTTCTGCAGCTTCTTTCCGGGGGGCTGGGCCTCGATGACGATGCCGCTTTCCAAAGGCCGGTCGGGATCCTCCAGGAAAAGCCTGGCGTGGCCGCCGCCGAACAGGTCGGTGAACGCCGCTTCGAAGTTCTCCTCGATCGCGTCGAAGCTTTCCTTGAAACGCTTGCGGATCGTGGAATCCATATCCTCGATGATGGCGTTGAGCTCCGAGATGGCCCGGTTCAGATCCGCCTCCTGTTCCTGAAGAAAATCGTAGCGCTGGCGGACTTGCTCGTATTCCTTGATCGCTCCGATGTTCACCTCTCCCAGCACGCGCATCCGGTCCTTGATCTCCCTGGAATCTTTCAGGGCTCTGGACATGACGAATTCGCTCTTTTCGAAGGCCATGGCCTGCACGTAGGACATCTCGAACTCTTCCCAGAGTTTTTCCTTGAGGGTCTCCATCTGGGTCTCGAATTTGGCCTGTCTGACTTCCGCTTCCCGCTGGCGCATCTGAAGCGCGTACAATTCCTGCTCAAAGACCAAGCGCTGCGCGTCCAGGGCTTCCGTTTCCAGAGAGGCGGCGTGGCGGCGGTCCTGCAGTTGGGTCAAGCGGGTCTCCAGCGCGCGGCGCTCCTCTTCTTTTTGTGTCAGGAGCGACTGGGCGTCTTCGGAGGGATCGGCCAGCTGACGGAGCTGCAATTCCGCCCGGGCGATCTCTTCCTCCTTGCGAAGAAGCTCTTCCTTCAGCTGGAGCAAGCTCTCCTGCACCCGAGCTTCCAGGGCCCGGGCGCTCTGCCTGCGCACGCTGGCATTGCCCAGGGCCATCCTGGCTGCGGTCTCGGCTTCCGCTGCCCGGGCCATTCGACCCTTGATCGCCAGGATCGTGTCGGACAGCGCAGCTGTTAGACCCCCTAAAGAGTCCATTTCCCTCTGTTGAGTCTCCAGCCCCTCCCGCAGAGACGATACCCCCGCATCCACCTTCCCGACTTCTTCTTTTAGATCCGCCAACTCCGACAGACGCCGTTGGCTGCTTTTGGCGGAATGATCAGCCAAATTCTCCATCTGCTGGATCTGGGATCTTTTGACCGCGCTATCCTTTTCCGTCTCCCGCAGGGTCTCCTCGGAAGTCCGGATCCGCTGCAGGAGGCTTTCCAGTTGTTCCAGGATGCCGCTGTGCTCCTTGCGGACTGCGAGAATTTCCGCTTCGCTCTCGCGGATCTGATCGCCCAGCCGGGCGATCTCCGCTTTTCGGGAGAGGATGCTTCCCGTGTTGCTGCGCAGGCTGCCGCCGGTGATGGCGCCGGAGGCGTTGACCACTTCTCCCTGGAGCGTCACAAAGCGAAAGGACCCCTCGCTCAGCTTGGAAAGGGCAAAAGCGCTGTCCAGGTCCTGGCACAAGGCGACGCGGCCCAGCAGATAATCCAGCGCCTTTGCCGCGCCTTCCCGGCAGCTTACCCGGTCTGCGGCGATGCCCAGAAAACCCGCTCCGGTCCGAAGGCGCTCCGGGACCGGCGTTCTTGCGCTGCGGATGCTGTCCAGGGGCAAGAAAGTGAGCCGTCCGGCCTGGTTGGCTTTCAGCAGCCCGATGGCTTCCTTTGCGGCGGCGTCATCCCGGCAGACGATGTTCTGGAGGGCGGCGCCCAGGGCGATCTCGATGGCGGTCTCCAGTCCTTTCGGGACCTGGATCAGTTCGCCGACGACGCCGATCATGCCCGGCAGCTTTCGGCGCATCAGGAACTGAACGCCGCCTCCGTAGCCTTCGTAGGCCTCTTCCAACTCTTCCAACAGCTTTTGACGGGTTTTCATTCTCGACCCGGCCGCCGTCTGCTCCCCCAGCTTTCGGCTGAGCTCGGCTTCCCGCCGGACAAGCTCTCCTTTGTCGCCCTGCAGGGTCTTGATCTCCTGCTCCAGCCGGAGGACCTCCCGGGTCCGTTCGTTCAGCTCGTTTTGAGTCCGCTGCAGATCGGCCGCGTAGACCTTGTCTGTCTCGTCCGACAGGCTGCCCTCGGATTCCAGCAAAGTGGAACGCTTGAGCAAAGTGTCTCTCAAACTGAGCAGACTGGTGATCTCGGAGCGTCCTGCCGACAGTTTGTTCGCCAGTTCGAACAGCCGGTCCTTGTATTGCTGGAGGGACTGCTCCTCTGCGGCCAGTTCGCCGGACACCCCCCGCAGCGCCAGCTCCCTGGCCTGTACCTCAGCCTGGCAGGCCAGATTTTCCTGGTCCACCTGAGCGCTGGATTCGCCCAGCGCCGCGGCGTTGGACTCTTCTCGCCGGAGCTTCTCCTCCAGGACGCCGCGCTCGCCTTCCAGCCGCTCCAGATCTCTTCTCAGCGCGGTCAGCCGCTCCCGGCTCAGTTCCTTTTGACTGGCGATCTGGTGGATCTCTTCGGACAGGAGGGTCATCCGGTCCCGGAGACCTTCCGTTTCGGTCTCCAGATCCTGCCCATCCTTTTTGCTTAGACGCAGCTGATTTTCCAGAAGTTCCCGATCGGTTTTCTGACTGTCCACGGCTCCGTTCAATTCCAGAAGCTCCTGGCGGACCGCCTCGCTCTTTTCGCCCACGGATTCGATGCTCCGCAGCGTGATGTTGATTTCGATTTCTTTGTACTGATCTCTCAGGACCAGATACTCCTGGGCTTTTTCGCTGTCCTGAGCCAGACCCTGGATGCGGCCCCGGATCTCCCCGATGATATCGTTGACTCGTGACAGATTCGCCGACGCGCTCTCCAGCTTGCGCTCCGCTTCGTCTTTTTTGCTCCTGTATTTGACGATGCCCGCCGCTTCCTCGAAAATTTCTCTGCGGCTATCCATCTTGTTATCGACGATGTCGGCGATCTTGCCCTGGCCGATGATGGAATAACCTTCCACGCCCATGCCGGTGTCCATGATCAGTTCCCGGATGTCCTTGAGTCTGCAGGGAGAACGGTTGATCTGGTATTCGCTGTCGCCGGAGCGATACATCCTGCGGGTGATGGCTACTTCCGAAAAGTCGATGGGCAGGGTTCCTCCGCTGTTGTCCAGCACGATGGTCACCTCGGCCATGCCTTTGGGCTTTCTGCTCTGGGTGCCGGAGAAGATCACTTCCTCCATCTTGCCGCCCCGGAGCATCTTGGGGCTCTGCTCCCCGAGGACCCAGCGGATGGCATCGGAGATGTTGCTCTTCCCGCTTCCGTTGGGACCCACGATGCAGGTGATCCCCTCGGTGAACTCCATGGTCACCGGGTCGGCGAAGGATTTGAACCCATTCAATTCGATACGCTTAAAAACCATCTTTTACCCCTCGGTCTCCATGGATTCCAGTGCCTGTCTGGCCGCTTCCTGCTCCGCCTGCTTTTTATTGCGCCCCGTCCCGACGCCCAGGGAGAGCGCGCCTTCTTCCACCGATGCGGTAAATGTTTTGGCGTGGTCCGGGCCTTCTTCGGAGAGGATGCGGTAGGTCGGCTCGCCGCTTCCTCTATGCTGCAGGCGCTCCTGCAGTTCTGTTTTATAGTCCATCGGCAGTTTTCCCGCCAAAGCTTCTTTTATTGTGTCTCCCAGGAGGTGGTGCACGGTCTTTGCGGCCGCTTCCAGTCCCCCGTCCAAAAAAACAGCGCCGATCAGAGCCTCCACCGCGTCGGCGATGATAGAAGGCCGCTCCCGGCCGCCGCCCAGTTCTTCTCCGCGGCCCAAGCGGATCAAGGCGTTGAGTCCGGACGCGGTCCCGGCCTTGCTCAGGGATTTCTCGCAGACGATCTGGGCCCGCAGGCGGGTCAGATCTCCTTCTTCTTTGTCTGAATGGTTTTCATACAAATAAACGCTGACCACCGCGTCCAGCACAGCGTCCCCCAAAAACTCCAGGCGCTCGTTCCCCATGGAGGGATCGCCGCTGCGCTCGTTGGCGCAGCTGCTGTGGGTCAACGCTCTTTCCATCAGTTCCCGATCTGAAAACCGATACCCGAGGATATCCTGAAGGGTGTTATTCTTCATGGTCCGCAGATCCCGGCTCCGTTTGGCCGAAAGCTTCCATGGCCTTTTGGATCTGGCCGGTCACATCCCGGGCCGCCACGATGGCTGCCTTGACCACGGAATTTTTGACGGCTTCGGCCGAAGAGGATCCGTGCATTTTAAACACCATGCCCCGGATGCCCAGGATGGGCGCCCCGCCGTAGGTGGAATAGTCGAATTCCTTTTTGAGATCGCGGATCTTTCCCGACAGGATGGCGGCGCCCAGTCTGGACACCACATCCTGGGTAAAACGCTTCTTGATGGTCCTCAGAATGGTCCAGGCCATGCCTTCTGTGAGCTTCAGGACCACATTCCCCGTAAATCCGTCACACACCAGCACATCCGCCGCCCCGGTGGGGATGTCCCGCCCTTCCACGTTGCCGACGAAGTTCAGCCCGCTTTGCTTCAGGAGCTGATAGGTCTCCTTGAGGTGCGCAGGGCCCTTGGTCTCTTCGGAGCCGATGTTGATCAGACCCACGGTGGGAGAGGCCAAACCGAAAGCGCTTTTCATATAGATGCTTCCCATGTGGGCGAAGCCCACCAGATGGCCGGGCTTGCATTCCGCGTTGGCGCCCGCGTCCACCAGCAGCGAGAAGGCCTTCTCCTGTCCGATCAGGGGATAGATGGACACGATGGCCGGCCGCTCCACGCCTTTGATCCGGCCCAGGCGAAGGAGTCCGGCGGCCATGAGGGCGCCGGTGTTTCCCGCCGAAAGGACGGCGTCCGCCTCTCCGGAATGGACCAGATCGATGGCCCGCACCATGGAGGAATCCGGTTTGCCTCGGACTGCTTTGACGGGGCTGTCGCTGTTTTCGATCACTTCAGCGGCATGGACGATATGGATCCTGGGCGAATCGGCGGGCAGGCTGTAGCGCTCCAGCTCCTGAACGATCCGCTGGCGGTCCCCCACCAGGATGATCTCCGCATCGGTCAGATCCAAAGCTTCCACACAACCCTTGACGATTTCCGCAGGGGCGTTGTCGCCGCCCATGGCGTCGATGGCTATTCTCATAACGATCCTCTTTCTTTATCTGCAATGCTGAAAATACGTTGTTTTCAACAGTCAAAACTTCCATAGATTTTATCACGCATCGAGTCAAAAAGCAAGAAACGGCGGGCGCCCCAAGGCGCCCGCCGGCCGCTCAACGGGGGAAAACGTATTTCATCAGCTTGGGAAAGCAGACCTTGTTGTACTGGGGACAGCCCAGGCAGTCAAAGAGCCCTTCCGGCACCTGATCCGGGGTGATGTATTCAAAACCCCGGGCTTCGAAAAAGAGGGGCGCCCGGGCCACGATCCAGATCACGTCGGTGTTTCTTCGGGCAGCCTCCGCCATCACCCGCTCCAGCAGGCCGCTGGCCACGCCGGTCCTGCGGTATTGGGGATCGACGGCGATACCGTTGATGATGGTGCGGCCCATGCGGCTGGCCAGGGCAACGGCGCCCGCCAGACGGCCTTCCGCCTCGTCGTCGTAGACGGCGAAAGCCTTGAGCAGCCGGGTGTGGTCTCCGGTGAACTCGTCGTCGGCCACCTCGATGTCGTTGCGCACAAAAATATCCATCAGCAGACCGGTATCCAGTGTTTCTTCGTATCTGGCTTTCATTGCATTTCCTTTCTTTGCTAAACAGTGCGCCCGGATGACGCTGACAAAGTACAGCGAACCGGCGAACAGCAAGCAATCGTAGTCCTTGCGACGGTCAAGGGCGTAAGCCCAGGCATGGGCGGCGTCCCCCGAAACCACTGCCCTTCCGCCCAGGGACCCCAGCACCCGGTCCAGCTCCTCAGCCGAAGCCTTTCTGGGGTTCTCCGGCTCCGACAAAGCCAGATCCACACCCAGGGACAAAGCGCTCTTCAGCATTTTTTCCACTTCTTTATCCTTAAGTATGCCCAAGGTGAGCAAAGCTCTTTTCCCTTGGATAAACGGCTTTATGCTTCGGCAGAACGCCTCCATCCCCTCGGCGTTGTGGGCTCCGTCGATGATGACCAGGGGGTCGTCGCTGATCTTTTCCAGGCGAGCCGCATGGACCGCGGCTTCCAATCCTTGCAGGATGGCTCGCTTTTCCAAGGGGACCCCGCCTTCCCGTCTGAGCACCTCCAGGGCGCAGAGGGCCGTCGCCGCGTTGTCGATCTGATAGGCGCCCGCCAGGGAGACGCGAGCCTCTTCGTAAGCTTCCCCCATGACGTGCATGGAGAAAAGGCTTCCCGAAAGGCTGGATTCCCAGACGCGCACGTTGGATACTTCTTCCAGCACATCGTGGAAGGGGCTCCCGCAGACCCGCGCCTTCTCCCGAATCACTTCCAGAGCTTCCGGATCGTTGACCCTGCAGACCACGGGGCGCCCCGCCTTGATGATGCCCGCTTTTTCAGCGGCGATCTTGGGCAAGGTCTCCCCCAGGTATTCCATGTGGTCGTAGGAAATGGAGGTGATGACGGATACCAGGGGGGCCTCCACCACGTTGGTGGCGTCTCCCCGGCCGCCCAGACCCACTTCCAGCACCACATAGTCACAACCGCATTCCTTGTAGAACAGGAAAGCGATCGCCATGACCACCTCGAATTCCGTGGGGGGATCGCCGCCGTCCCGCTCCATGGAGGCTGCCGCCTCCAGCACCCGCCGGGTGAGATCCGCCAGGGCTTCCCGGCTGATCCAGACCCCGTCGCACTCGATGCGCTCCCGGAAATCCACCACGTAGGGGGACGTGTACAGGCCCACGGAATATCCCTGCCGCATCAAGGCACAGTAAATGAACTTGCTCACGGAACCTTTCCCGTTGGTGCCTGCCACGTGGATCACAGAAAGGCTTGCCTGCGGGTCCCCCAGCAAGTGCAGAAGTTCCCTGATCCGGGTCAGGGTCAGCTTGTTGCCGAAACGGAGCCTTGCGTGGATCTGCTCCAGGGCTTCCTCGTACTTCATCGCTTCAGCTTGCCCTCCACCACAGGAATGCGGGCCGCGACTTTTTCCAGCATATCCACGGCGTTTTCCAGTTTTTCCTTCTCTGCGGCGATCACCTGGGCAGGGGCCTTGGCCACAAAGGCTTCGTTGGCCAGCTTGCCCCGGTTGCGCTCCACCTCTCCCTCCAGGCGGTTCTTTTCTTTGAGCAGCCGCTCGTATTCCGCCTGATAATCCAGCAGATCGTCCAGGGGCACGTACAGTTCGATGTTGGGCAGCGCGGCGGACAGGGTCTCCCCGGGCGCTTGTCCCTTCTCTTGAATGAAGGTGATTTCGGAAAGGTTGGCCAGGGACAGAATATAATTCTGCCCCTTCCGGATCTTGTCCTCCTCCCGGCCGGAGGCGAGCACGATGAGGGACAGCTTCCGGGAGGGCAGCGCTTCCGCCTGGGCCCGGATGTTGCGGATGGAGCGGATCACCTCTTTGGCCGTCTCCAGCACTTCCACCTCGCTTTGGCAATCCATGGGACGGACCTTCGGCCAGCTTTCGGCCATCAGGAAACGCTCCGCTCCTGCCTGCCGGGGCAGGAAACTCCAGATCTCTTCGGTGATAAAAGGCATAAAGGGATGGAGCAGCTTGAGCAGGTCCTTGAGGACCCGGATCAAGACGGATCTTGCAAGGGCTTTATCGGCTTCGTCCGCCCCGTACAGGCGGCTTTTGGCCAGCTCGATGTACCAGTCGCAGTATTCGTTCCAGATCAGCTCGTAAATTTTCTGAGCCGCCAGGGCGAACTCAAATTTTTCCATATTGCCGTTGATCTCCGCCACGGCGTTGTTCAGCGTGGACAGGATCCAGCGGTCTTCCGGCCGCAGATCCCGCTCCGCATCCGGCTCGGCGATCGGAAGGAAACCCTCCTCTTGCCTGACGTTCATGATCACGAAGCGGGAGGCGTTCCACAGTTTGTTGGCGAAGTTTCTGGCCGATTCGATTTTTTCCGTCTGGAAGCGCATGTCGTTTCCGGGGGAGATCCCGGAAAGCAGCATGAAGCGCAGGGCGTCGGCCC
>CAZCTS010000002.1:25483-44899 GCA_964501635.1 uncultured Oscillospiraceae bacterium
TAGATGACGAAGAAGCTGTAGCAGTTCCACAACCGCAGCAAAAACTCGGGTATGCACTCCTTGATCGCCCGTTCGCTGTAGCGGATCGAGGTCCAGGGTGGCTGGTTGGCGAAGAGATACCAGCGCAAGGCGTCGGCCCCATAGCGGTCGATCATGTCCAGGGGGTCCACCCCGTTACCCAGGGATTTGCTCATCTTCCGGCCCTGGGCGTCCCGCACCAGCCCGTGGACCAGCACATATTCGAAGGGACTTTTCCCGGTTTCGTCCAGGCCGGCGAACACCATCCTGGCCACCCAGAAAAAGATGATGTCATAGCCTGTCACCAGCACGTTCGTGGGATAGAAATACCGCAGATCCTCGGTGTCTTCGGGCCAGCCCAGGGTGGAAAAAGGCCAGAGGGCCGAACTGAACCAGGTGTCCAGCACGTCCTCGTCCTGGCGGATCCGGGCGCTCCCGCAGGCAGAGCAGGCCCTTGGCGCCTGGGCGGAAACCATCATCTCCCCGCAGTCGTCGCAATAATAGGCGGGGATCCGGTGCCCCCACCAAAGCTGGCGGGAAATGCACCAGTCCTTGATCTCCTCCAGCCAGTGCATGTAAATTTTTTCGAAACGCTCCGGCACATGCTTCAATTGGCCGTTCCTGGCGACTTCCATGGCCGGCTCGGCCAGGGGCTTCATCTGCACGAACCACTGGTCGCTGATCAGGGGTTCGACCACGTCGTGGCAGCGGTAGCACTCGCCGATGGGGATGACCAGGTCCTCTTCCTTGACCAGAAATCCTCCTTCCTGCAGCGCTTTGACCCAGAGCTTCCGGCAGGCGTAGCGGTCCAGGCCTTCGTATTGACCGGCGGCGGCGGTCATCTTTGCATCTTCTCCGATGCAGACCAGCTGCTCCAGCCCGTGGCGAAGACCCACTTCGAAGTCGTTGGGATCGTGGGCCGGCGTGATCTTGACGGCGCCGCTGCCCTTTTCCGGGTCCGGATAGGTGTCGGCGATCACCGGGATCCTGCGCCCCACCAGGGGCAGGATCAGGTACTTGCCGATCAGGTGCTGATAGCGCTTGTCTTTGGGGTGGACCGCCACAGCCGTGTCGCCGAACATGGTTTCTGGGCGGGAAGTGGCCACCACGATGCCTTCGCCCCCATCCTCCGCAGGATAGCGGAAATACCAGTATTTTCCGCTCTTGTCCACGTGCTCCACTTCGATGTCCGAAAGGGCCGATCCGCAGGTGGGGCACCAGTTGATCAGCCGGTTTCCTTTGTATATGAGACCCTTGTTGTAGAGCCGGACGAAGTGCTCGTTCACCGCTTTGTTGCAACCCTCGTCCATGGTGAAGCGCTCCCGGCTCCAGTCGCAGGAGTTTCCAAGCTTGCGGACCTGCTCGTTGATGCGGCCGCCGTATATTTTTTTCCATGCCCAGGCGCGTTCCAGGAAGGCCTCCCGGCCGATGTCCTCTTTGGTCTTGCCCTCTTCCTCCATGAGCTTCTCCACCACCTTGACCTCGGTGGCGATGCTGGCGTGGTCGGAGCCGGGCAGCCACAGGGCTGAAAAGCCCTGCATCCGCTTGTAGCGGATGAGCACATCCTGCAGGCTCTGGTCAAGGGCGTGGCCCATGTGCAGCTGCCCGGTGATGTTGGGCGGCGGCATCACGATGGTGAAGGGCTTTTTATCGGGGTCCCGCTGCGCGACAAAAGCGCCGCTCTCCTCCCACTCCTTGTAGATCCTGTCTTCGAAAGATTTGGGGTCGTAGGTCTTCGCCAGATTGTATTCCATGTCATCCTCCTTATGAAAAAACCCGTCGCAATGGCAAAAGCCAAAGGACGGATCATTGTTCCGCGGTACCACCTTTGTTCCGGAGCGCTGGGCGCCCGGCTCTCATTTCCTTGGATGCGCTCTTGCGGGCGACCTTGATCTCCGAGGGGTCCTGGAAACTTTCAGCCATGGTTTCCTCTCTGGAAAGACGTCGAAGACTACTCCTCCCGTCGGCATCCTGTATGTGACTCGTCTGTTTCCAAACGATCTTAATTCATTGTACGCACTGGGGCGGGTTTGTCAAGAAAAAAGTGGGAATCCAAGAGCGGTCAGCGGGCCGGATCCCGGACAAGGCTTATAAAATGGAGAGTCTCCAGGCCGAAGAAGGCCAGACTGACGGCGCCCACCACGGGGTAGACGTTGGCCACAAAATTGGAGAACCCGTAGAGCGACAAGCCGTATCCGGCAAGGCCCACGATCCAGACGATCTTCCCGCGATGGGCCACAGGGCCCAGCTTTGTCGTGAAGCCATAAAAGCAAGTGGATGCCGCGCTGAAGATGGCCGCCAGAAGAAATACGGCATAGGCTCCCTTCAGGGCCGGAAAAACCTTCTGCACGAAGCCAAGCATGGGCAGCTCCTGCGCCGCAGACAGGGCAGGATCTGTGCGTGTGACCCCATAAAGGACCAGGCTGCACAGCCCCAGGAGAAAGCTGGCCAGAAAAACGCCCCGGCGGGCTTCCTTAAAATTGCGGGCCCGCAGGGCGCACTGCCCCAGGACCGGCACCGCGGCGGTCATGTTGTAGCCCACGTAGGCCACTGCGGCGAAGGTCCAGTGGGAGGCGAAACGGCTGGCGGGGATCGCCGGCCCCGCGCCGATCTTGGCCGCGTCCCGCCCGATGATGTAAAGACCCATTACCAGGGTGGCCGCCACCAGGGCCGGCGCCACCTTTCCCACTCTGGAGGCAAGGGTTTCGAATCCGCCCAGGGCTGTGGCGACAGCCAGCAGCATATAGATGAGGCTGCCCGCCTGGCTGGGAAGTCCGAAGGAGGACTCGGCAAGCGCCCCGCCCGCGGCCAGCATGGCCACGTAGGCCACCAGCAGGAAGCCGCACATGACGGTGCCGACCAGGGTCTGGGCTGCTTTATTGGGCGAAGGGCAGATGATGCGGCCGATGTCCGCGCTGCCCAGGCGGTGGGCGATATAGGTGTTGATATAGCCTAAAAAGGCATAGGTGGCGGAAGCCAGGGCGATGCCCCACAAGCCCCGGGGTCCGAATACGCCGAAGAATTGCCAGGCTTCCTTGCCGGAGGCAAAACCGGCGCCGATCATGCTGCCCACAAAGACCAGGGCGATCCGTATCCAGGACATATTACTTATCGATGCTCCTTATCTTCTGCAAGCACTGCCTCATGTCCTCCGGCAGATCCGCCCCGATCCGGATCCGCTCTCCGGTGGAGGGCTGGGTGAGCAGGAGTTCACAGGCGTGGAGGGCCTGGCGTTGCATCCGGTCGTTTTCGGGGGTATAGCCGTAAAGGGAACCGTAGAGTTCATCCCCGACCACCGGCCATCCCATGTGGGAAAGGTGGACGCGGATCTGGTGGGTGCGCCCGGTTTCCAGGATGAGCTCCAGCAGACTGTAGCCGGGGATCTGCCCTTCTCCGGGCCCGGCGGCAAAGCGCTCCAGCACCCGGTATCGGGTGACGGAGGGAGAACCCTGATCCATCACCTTCCGCCGGGCCGCATGGTCCGGATCCTTGCCGATGGGCAGATCGATGACCCCTTCGTCCTGCTCCGGCTGGCCGTGGACGATGGCCCTGTAGCATTTTCGGACCTGCTGCCGGTCCATCTGATCGGCGATATCCTTCTGGCAATGGGCGTTCTTTGCAATCAGAATCAAGCCGGAGGTGTCCCGGTCCAGTCGGTTGACGAAACGTATTTTATAGTTAACATCCTTGCTTTGCATGTGGAAGGCCAGGGCGTTGGCCAGAGTGCCGGTCTGATAGTTTTTCGTGGGGTGGACCACCAGGCCGGGCTGCTTGTCCAGGACAAGCAGGTCGTCGTCTTCGTAGACGACGGCCAGGGGGATGTCCTCCGGCCCGAAGTAGCTGCTTTCCCGGGGGAACGACACCCGGAGCACATCCCCCGCCCGGCCCTTCTGCCGCATCCTGGCCGGCTTGCCGTTCACGAAAACACCGCCCTCGACTTTCAGCTTCCGGATCAGGCGGGAGGAAAAGTGAAAGCGGCGCTGGAGCAGTTCCTTGATATAAAGTTCTTCATCCTCTTTGACGAGGGTATAGGTCTGTTGATCCATGCTTATAGGAACTTCGTCTTCACTTTTGTCCAGAAATCGTAGTGCTGCAGGCGGACCAGCTGGACTTCCCGGGGCGAAAGGTCGACGGTCAGCTCTTCCACCTTGGGATAGTTGTACTCGATGCCGTCCACCACCACCAGCGCGCTCCGGTCGTAGTCCAGCTCCGGCAGGATGTGGATCTCCAGATCCGGGGGCAGCACGATGCTGGAGGTAAAGCAGCGAAAGGCCGTGGTGTTCATGGGCGCGATGGGGGTGATCTGGAGCAGGTTCAGCCGGGGGTCCACGATGCTGCCCCCCAGGGAATAATTATAGGCAGTGCTGCCTGCGGGCGAAGCGATCAACAGGCCGTCCCCGCTGAATTTTTCCACGAAGCTGGCGCCGATGCTCAAATTCAAATGCGTGATCCGGGAGACGCTGCCCTTGATCACCACATCGTTGAGCCCCATGTGCTGGACAGGCGCTCCGGAACCGCAGTCCACGCTCACCCGGACCAGGCGATGGCGCTGGAGACTGTAGCTGCCGCCTGCGCAGATGTCCAGCAATCGATCCGCCTCGTTGTGCTGAAGCTCCTGGAAAAAGCCCAGATGGCCGGTGTTGATGCCCACGACCGGTATGTCGGGAAAGCCGAAGGCGTGCAGGCCCCGGAGCAGCGTGCCGTCCCCGCCCACGCACACCAGCAGCTCCACGCTTTCGTCAAAAGACTGCGGGATCCGGATCCCCCGGTCCCGAAGCAGGGTTCGAAGGGAGTCCCCCACCTGGCGGGACAGGGGTTCCTCATTGTTGTACACATACACGTTCTTCAAGGGATCTGCCTGCCTTCCTTGGGCGCCGTGAACGGCTCCCGCTACACCAATTGCTCCAACTCCGACAGCAGCCACCGGAAGGTGGCCAGGGCGTCCCGGACCGGTTCGGGCCGGCTCATGTCCACGCCAGCCTTCTTAAGCAGTTCGATCGGGTAATCGCTCTCCCCGGCCCGCAGAAATTCGATGTAGGGCCTGGCCGCCGCTTCCCCTTTTTCGAGGATGGCCTTGGAGAGGGCGGTCGCGGCGGAATAGCCCGTCGCGTACTTATACACATAAAAAGCATTGTAAAAATGGGGGATCCGGGACCATTCCATGGCGATGCGCCCATCCTGCACCATGGCCGGCCCGTGATAGGCCCGGTTGAGCCGGCCGTAGGCCTCCGACAGCCAGCCTGCCGTCAGGACCTCCCCGGCTTCCACCGCCGCGTGGGTATCCCGCTCGAATTCTGCAAACATCGTCTGCCGGAACAGGGTGGTCCTGAACTCTTCCAGATACATGTTCAACAGATAGGCTTTTTCTTCCTTAGTCTTGGCCTCCTCCAGCAATTGACGCATCAGGAGCGCTTCATTGACGGTAGAGGCCACCTCGGCGGTGAAAATGGAATGGGACCCGTAGACGTAGGGCTGGGCGGCCCTTGTCAAATAGGCATGCATAGAGTGACCCATTTCATGGATCAGCGTGAACACATCCTCCAGCCTGTTGTCGTAATTGAGCAGCATGTACGGAAGGCTGTCGTAGCTGCCGAAGGAGTAGGCACCGCTGGTCTTCCCTTCGCTTTCGTAGACGTCGGCCCAGCGCTGGGCAAAGGCCTGCTCCAAAATGCCTCCGTACTCGCCGCCCAGAGGGACCAGAGCCCGCTTGACCATCTCCTGGGCCTCTTCGTAGGAAATGCGCTTCTCGGGGCGCCGGGTCAGGGGCACGTAAAGATCGTACATCCGAAGAGACGAAACGCCCAGCAGTTTCTTGCGCAGCGCAAGATAGCGGTGAAGGTCCGGCAGGGCTTGACGCACTTCCAGGATCAGCTTGTCGTACACCTTCCGGGGGACCCGGTCGCCGAACAGCGCCGCCTCCATGGCGGAGGGATGCTTGCGGATCCGGGCAAAGATGACGTCCTGCTTCGTGTTGTAGTTGTACAAGGTGGCCAGGGTGTTCTTCTGGTTTTCGTAAGCCTGATACATGCGGCGATAGGCCCTTTGGCGCACGCCCCGGTCCCGGCTCTGCATCAGCCGCAGATAAGTCCCGTGGGTCACCTCCACCCGGCTGCCGTCCTCCCCCTTGATGGTGCCGAAGCGGATATCCGCATTGTTGAGCATGGTGAAAGTGTCGTTGGTGGCCCCGGACAGCTCGCTCATCCGGGCCAGGAGTTTTTCTTCCCTTCCGGAAAGCACGTGGGCCCGGCTTCGGAGGAGTTCGTCGATCAGATGGGCGTAGACTGCCAGGGCCGGCTCATCCCGCAAATACTGTTTTAAAACAGATCGCGGGATGCGGGCAAACTCCGGCGCAAAAAAGCTGGTGGCCTCCGAGATCCTGGACAGCATGGTTTGAGACTGGTCGCACAGGGCCTGAAACTCCGTCACCCGATTGTCCTCGTCCCGCTTCATTCTGGCGTACACATAGACTCGCTCGGCCTTTTGCCACAGTTCATCCCGCTTTGTCAAGGCTTCGGCCAGGATCTTTGCGCCGGCGCCCAGCCTGCCCCGGTAGCTTCCATAGGCTTCCGCCATGGACTGGGCTTGTTCCATATCTTTGCGGCATGCCGCGGCGTTCGGGTACATGGCTTCGATATCCCACTGGTACTGGCCGCCGATCTCTTTTCTGTCTTTTGTCTTCAATGGCTCTCTCGCTTTCTGTTGATTTATGCTATATTATTATATCACAGTTATTGCATTGTAAAGGAAAGGATCATTCCTTTGGACAACAGACCTCTTGGTGTGTTCGATTCGGGGCTGGGCGGGCTCACCTGCATTGAACCCCTGCTGCAGAACCTCCCCCGGGAGCGCATCCTGTACTTCGGCGACACCGCCCGCACACCTTATGGCTCCAAGAGCCCGGACACCATACGCGCCTTTTCCCTTCAAATCGCCGACTATCTGGTGGACCTGGGGGCCAAGATGCTGGTGATCGCCTGCAACACCATCTCCTCCACCGCCATCGACGCCCTTCAGGCTCGCTATCCGGACATCCCCGTGGTGGGCATCATCCAGCCCGCTGCCGCAAAGATCGCGCAAGACTGCGGGCCGGAGCGGTCCATCGGCATCATCGGCACCAAGGTGACCATTCAGAGCCGGGCCTACCAGGAGGCGATCGAAAAGAGCAAGCAGGGGCTGTCCCTCCACGCCAAGGCTTGCCCGGCCTTCGTGCCCCTGATTGAAGAAGGGATCATCGAAAGCGAGATCATGGATCTGACGGTGCATCATTATCTGGACGATTTTGTCGCTTACCACCGGATCGACACTCTGGTCCTGGGCTGCACCCATTACCCCCTGATCCGGGAAAACCTGGCAAAAGCCTACCCGGAGCTGCGGATCATCGATCCGGCCCAGACCCTTGCCCTGGCGGTGAGAGAGACGCTGCGGCAGCGGGGCCTTCTGGCCGAAGAGGCCGGCGAGCCCAACGTGTTCGGCGCCAGCGACCTTTCGGAAAACTTCGTCAACATGATCCACCGCATCATCAAGAACCGGGATTTTAAGATCGACCTGCGTAAATTTTAAGGAGTTGGCATGACCCTCAAGGATTTGATGAACGATCTGGAAATGGATGAGCTGGAGCCTCTGGAATATTTTGAACAGCTGGCGACCCTGCTGGAGTACGACGAGCCCATTCCCTTCGACATTTTCTACAGCGCCCTGTCCAGGACCGAGACCGGCGAACTGGCCGAATGGCTCGTCTATTACTTCGACGAGCTGAGCGACTGCGTCCCGGATTCGGCCCAGGACCTTTTCGCCTTGCTGGACAGCATCCGGCAGCGCCTGACCCTCCTGTGGGAGAGCCCTGAGTCCAAGGAGGCCAGGCTCCGCCTGGTGGAGGAACTGCACCGGTTCAAGCTCTGGTTTACCAAGCCCGGCGGCGCCCGGACCGACGGGACGCCCTGCACCGTTCTGGAAGCCCTGACCCTGTATCGCTCCCAGCGTCTGGGGGAACCTGCCCACGATTATTCCTTTGAAGAATCTTTGGATTACCCTCTGGAGGAACTCTCCCTTCACCTGGGCTCCTTCTCCAGGATCGATCTGGCCGGCGACACAGAGCCGGAGCCGGAGGAGGAAGCGGAGGAATAAAAAAGGCCGGCGCGTCCCGCGCCGGCCCCCGTCGACTTCTTACAGGTACTTTTGTACCAGTTCCACATCGGATTCCACGGCTTCGTACTCGGTCCCCCGCTTCTGATAATTCTCCCGCCCTTTTCCTGTCATGACGATCACCGTCTCCGGCGGCGCGTTCCCGATCGCCAGCCGAATGGCTTCCTCCCGGTCCGCCACGATCCGGGCCGGACAGCCTCCCTTGTCCAGGTTCTCCTTCAGGATCCCTGAGATCTCCAGCACATCTTCCTCCGCCGGGTCTTCTTCGGTGATCCACGCGTAATCCGCATAGCGGGCCACGATCTCGGGCAGTTCCTGCCGCCGCTGCAGCCCCTTTCCCCCCGGGCATCCAAAGAGCGCCTCGATCCGCCAACCGGGGTATTCTTTTTTTGTGGAAGAATACAGGCTTTCGAAGCTCATGCGGTTGTGGGCGTAGTCCACGATCACCGCCAGCTTCCGCTGCGGATCCTCGAACACCTCCATGCGGCCGGCCACTTTGGCCTCCCGCAGTCCTTCCCGGATCCGGTCCGGCGCAAATCCCAGCTCCCTGGCCACGACCGTGGCCGCCAGCGCGTTCTCCACATTGAACAAGCCCGGGATCGTCAGCCTGAACTCGCCCATATCCTCGAAAGACCCGGGGAAGGAGCCCTCTCCCCGGCGCCGGTGGATGTGGAAGACGGTTTCCCGGCCCTGCTTTTGCACATCCCTGGCCAGATAGTCCACGGGAAGGCCCTGCCACTCCGCCTGGCCCGAAGGAGAATAGAGGATGCGCTTTTCGCACAGGGGAGAATGCTCAATGGCTTCCAGGATCCTGGGGAGCCCCTTGGTCTCCACGTTCAGGCAGATCGTCCTGCACTGGTCGAAGAATTTCAGTTTGGAAGAGAAATAGTCCTCCTCGTCCGCATGCTCCCGGCCTCCGATGTGATCGGCCCCGAAGTTCAGGAAGCAGCCGATGCGAAAGACCACGCCCAGGGTCCTGTCGTACTTGAGCGCCTGGGACGACACCTCCATCACCATTCCGAAGAGCCCGCTCTCCCGCGCGTGGTCGAAATGTCTGGCCAGCACCAGGGCTTCCGGGGTGGTCAGGTGGGATTCGAAGCGCTCCACGCCGTCGTAGGTGTCGATGGAGGAAAGGTAGCCGACACCGCCGGCAAGGTCCGCGTTGCCGGGCCCGTCGATGATGCTGCGCAGAAAGTACAGCGTGGTGGACTTTCCCTTCGTTCCGGTCAGGCCGATCAGCGGAAAGTCCCGCCAGGGCTCGCCGTACAGCTGGTTGGCCAGCAAAGCCATAGCTTTGCGGATGTCGGACACGATCAGGCCGGAGCCTGCGTTGCGAGGCTCTTCCGACACCCAGGCCAAAGCGCCTTTTTCCAGGGCGTCCCGGAGGTATTCCTCCCGGAATCCCGCCCCCTTGCACACGAACAGGGTCCCGGGAGCCGCCTCCCTGGAGTCGAAGGTGATGTGGGTGACCCGGCCGGCCAGCAGCGCCTCATCCTGCAGTGGACACAGGAGCAGCCCCCGGTTTTCCAAGTTTTTCTGGTACTCCCCCAGCGCAAGGATCTGTTTCATTTTTTCCCCAGATATTTCTTAAACTTTATAAAATGGCCTATTTGATTTTTAGCCAGGGACAGCCTCTTGCGCAGACCCTTGTCCGCATCATAATACAAGGGGTTGACCCAGCGGCCTTCCCGGATCAGCTGATGCATGCGGACGCGGTACTCCTGGGGCCGGACATAGCCGAAGGCCACTCTGCGGGGAACCACCATCCAAAGGGAATCCGTGTCGATACAGCGGAAGGGCAAAGGCAAGCGGTCCACATGGTCTTCCACGAGGCATCTGGCCACGTTGGCTCCCGAGGCGGTCACGTAGTAGTTGCTCCTTCCCTGCCGTGTGTTGATCTCAAAGACCTTATAGCGGCCGTCCCGCCGGTCGTACTTGATGTCAAAGTTCGAAAACCCCACATAGCGCAGGCCCTCCAGCAGAATGCGGTAGCGCTCCATCAGTTCCCGGTCGCATTCCGTCAGAATGACTGCGTGATTTCCGATGCCGTGGGGGGTGTGTTCCTCCAGCAGCACGTGGCCCAGGCACATCATGGCCACTTTTCCGCCGCGGTCCGAATAGCTGGTGAGGACGCGCATGTAGGTGTCATCCCCGGGGATAAAATTCTGGAGGATCATGGAGTCCGAATACCCGGAGGCGTACACCTCACCAAGAACGCTTCGGGCCTCTTCGATCGTGTCGACTTTATATACTTTTTTCTGGTTCTCAAAAGGGTGGGCCCAGTATTCGATGCCGGAAGAAGGTTTCAGGATGAATGGCCCGCCGAAAGGCAGTTCAAAATCCATCCCCTGCTCCCGGCGGTGCACGAAGGTGTCCGGGTAATCCACGCCCGCCCTTTGGCAGAACTCATAGAAGCGCTCTTTGTGGATCAGGCTGTGCATCAGCTCGACGTCGATATAGGGGGCCACCACATTGGACGGGTATTGACCCTGATGCAGGCTGGCCAGCTCCACGTAGCTGTCTCCGCAGCCGATCAGCAGGATCGTGCGATCCGGATGCCCGGCGGCAAACGCGTTCACCAGGCGTAAAAATTCTCCCGCTTCCTCCACATGAGGATTTGCCCGGTAGTCGATGATGCGGCTGTTGACGCAGGGCCCGGTAAGATATTTTCCGTAAGCGACGGAGCGAACGCCGTAGGCTTCGTGGAAAGCCCGGGCTACGCTGTACACGTTGATGTCTCCCCCAAACAGCAGCGGGGTAAAGGATCTGCCGCCGGCAGACAAGCCGTAGTCCTTATTCATCGCTATCCTTTCCTATTTCTTCGACCCTGCGCACCTGCAGGTTCCCGTTGGCCAAATCATAAAAACAGGCCTGGCTGGCGCTCATATAGACGCCCAGGAGCACGGACCCTATCCCCAGCAGGTAGATCAGCGGATGAATGGGCTGCGCCGCAGCCTCCAACGACAGGGCTGCGATCTGACTCCAATCCATTGTGGATGGGAGGGACATCCAATTCAGGGATTTGTCCCAGAGCATCTCGCCCAGGGCCGGCGGCAGAGCGGCCAAAAGGCCCCAGCCGATAAAACTCAGCTCCAGGAAAAAGAACCGGCTCTTGTTGCCCCTCATGAGCATGCTGCTTTCCCACAGGCATTGCCGGGCAGGCTTCCCGGGATCGTCCGCCATGATAAAGAAGGCCTGGCTGTAGCGGATCGCGGCCACGATGCCGGGGATCACCAGCAGCAGCGAAAACAGGAAGATCCGAAGTCCCATCAGGAGGAGCATCGCAAAAGATCTCCACATGTAATGGAATCCCTGAAGCAGGTCTTCCAGGCCGGCGGGCTTTTGGCGGAAAAGATTCAGAAAGTAGAAGCTGATGCCCAGCGCCATGGGCCCGCTGACCATCAGGGTATAAATGTTGACGGCGGACAGCGTGAACGAACTGTGCGAAAGGTAGGGCAATACCGCCGAGGGCAGCGTGCTGATGGCATAGGCCGCCAGGGACACCAGGAGGGCTTCCGTCCATCGGCCTTTCAAGGTCTGCCGGGCCATGGCCCGCACGGTCCCTGCCGATTCTCTCACGATAGTTTGGCTCTGCTGATTCATAGATCCTCCTGAACAGTTGTACGACCGGTCTTCATTTCGCTTGCCAGGGCCGCATCCGCCACATGGGCGGCCAGCACGGCGGTGGTGACGGCGCCCACACCCCCGGGCACGGGGGTGATGGCCGAAACCAGGGTTTCGGCCCGGGAAAAATCCACATCGCCGCTGATTTTTCCCTGGGCGCCCGGGTGGATCCCCACATCCAGCACCGTTTGATCCGGATGAAAACAGGCCTCGTCCACAACCCCCTGGCGCCCGGCGGCCACCAGCAGGATATCCGCACGCCTGCAGATCTCCGCCAGCCCCCGGGTCCGGGTATGGCACAGGGTGACCGTGGCGTTGCGGTGGAGCAGGAGCATGGCCGCCGGCTTGCCGATCACCGGGCTTCGGCCCACCACCACGGCGTTCTTCCCCTGAATTTCGATCCCGTAGTGGTCCAGGATCCGGATGCAGGCTTCCGCGGTGCAGGGGGCGAAACCCTTCCCGCTCCCTAAAAACACGGTGGCTAAAGATCCGTCCGTGATGCCGTCCGCATCCTTGGCCGGATCCAGAGCGCTCCGGATCTCCTGATCGTTCAGATGGGGCGGCAGAGGCCGAAGGATCAGGCAGCTGTGCACAGAAGCGTCCTCGTTCACCTGCCGTATCCCCTCCAGAAGCTCCTGCTGGGTTACCTCTTCAGGGTAGCGCAGCAAACGGACGCGGATGCCCAGGGACTCGCAGCGCCGCAGCGCCGAACTTTCGTAGGCTCGGTCTCCCGGGTCCTCCCCTACCCGTATAATGGCCAGACAGGGATGGACCCCCCGCTCTGCCAGCGCCGACACCTGCCGGGCCGTCTCTCTACCCAGGGCCTCCGCCACCGGTTTTCCGCTCAGCAGCAGCGCCATTATTCGGATCCTCGGGGGGCGTCCAGGTAAGCGCCCAACAGGCCCAGGGTATTGGCGACGCCTTCCTTGTGGCTTCGCTCGTATCCGTGGGACGCGTAGACGCCCGGCCCGATGCAGCCGTGGCGCACGTCGAAGCCCGCGTTCAGCGTGGCCTGCACATCCGAAACGTAGTGCGGATACACGTCCACCGCATAATTCAGCTTTGCCCGGATGGCCGCCTCTTCCAGCCCCCGCACCACATCGTAATGATAAGGCCCTCCGCTGTCCTTGGCGCAGATGGACACCATGCGCTCCGTGCAGGTGAGTCCCTTTCCCACGCAGCCCATATCCACGCAGATCGCCTCGCTCACTTCCGGCGGAACGCAGGAGGCGGCCCCGTGGCCCACCTCTTCGAAGACCGTGAAATAGAGATATACGCGCCTGTGGGGAACTTCCCCGCGGTCTTTCAGATATTTTGCATAGGCCACCAGGATGCCCGCCGACAGTTTGTCGTCCAGAAAGCGGCTCTTGATGTATCCTTTCTCCGTGACGCGGCTGCGGGGCTCAAAGCACACGAAATCGCCGGGGGAGATCCCCAGGGCTTCCACATCTTCGCCGTCGTTCACCTCTTCGTCCAGGACCACTTCCATTCCCTCGAACTTGCGCAGGGTTTCGTTGTACTGGCCGTTCACGTGGGTGGAGGCGTCGATCAGTTGGAATGTGCCCTCCCGTAGGCCGGAAAACTTCGTGACCACGGTGCAGTTTTCCGCCTCTGTGTTGTTGGCGTTCAGAGACCCCACCGGCGCGATCCGGAGGCGCCCGTCGGATTTGATCTCCGCCACCATGCCGCCCAGGGTGTCGACATGGGACTGCAGCATCACCGCATCGCCCTGCTCCCGGCCGCCCAGATCCACGATCACGCCGCCTTTGACTGTGGTGCGGGGCTGGTATCCCATCTCTTCGAAGGACTGCGCCAGCCAGCGGGCCGCTTCCCGGGTGTAGCCGCTGGGGCTGGGGATCGCCAGCAATTCCAGCGCTTTCTCCACTGCATAATCCGTGTATTCCTGAATATTATTCATCTTAGCACCTCTCTATATCAGCAGCGCCCACCAGGAGGAAAACCCGTACAAGCCGGACATGATCCAGTCCACGATGGACACCAGGGGTCCCGACAGAAGCTTGCCCGGCAAACCCAGCAATATGGCCACCATCAAGATCATAAAGCTATTGTCGTACACCGCGCGGTAAAAACGGGTCCCGTGGAGGTTCAGCGCGTCGGACAGGACCCCGAAGCCGTCCAGAGGCGGGATCGGCAGCAGATTGAACAGCATCAGGGTGATGTTGATGATGACCACTTCGATCAGGACCATTCCCACCAGGCTGCCGAAGCCGCCGCCAAAAAAATCCGGCGCCAGCCTGGCCGACCCGGCGATGATCCCGCCGAACACCACGGCCAGCAGCAGGTTGGCCGTCACCCCGGCCAGGCCCACCACGATGCTGTCTCTGCGACGATTCTTGAAGTTGTCCGGGTTCACCACCACCGGCTTCCCCCAGCCGAAGCGCACCAGGATCAAAGCCACCAGTCCCATAGGATCGATGTGGGCCCTGGGGTCGATGGTCACGCGCCCCATCCGCTCTGCCGTCGGGTCCCCGGCGAGCTGGGCCGCTTTTGCGTGGGCATATTCGTGGAAGGACAAGGCGACGACCACGGCGGGCAGCAGCAGGATCGTTTCCATGATCCACCGGGACACCTGCCCGGCGCCGCCGCTCATAAAGGCCTGGAGAGGTCCCAGCGCAAACAGGATCAAAAATAGAATGAGCGCCGGACCTTTGAATAACTTTTGCACGTTCCTTCCTTTCCGTTTCGGGGCAATACGCTTCGCTGAAAAGTATTGTACCACCTTTTCCGGCGGCTTTCCACAACTTGCAAAGAGCGGAAGCCGATGATATAATCAAGTGGCTTAAATGATTGCGTCATATTTGAAAGGAGCAATAAAATGTCCGAGAAGATCACTTATCTTGCCGATGAAAATTTCGAGTCTGTCCTATCCGGCGCCAAAGCCGCCGTGGTGGATTTTTATGCAGACTGGTGCGGGCCCTGCATGTCCATGGTCCCGCTTTACGACCAGCTGGCGGAAGCCTACGATGGCAAGGTCCTTTTCTGCAAAGTGAACACCGACGACCAGAAGCGCCTGGCCATCAAGCACAAAGTCATGAGCATCCCCTGCTTCATGTTCTACAAAGACGGTTCCGTAAAAGAGCGCCACGACGGGACCATGTCCGAAATGGATTTCAAAAAGAAGCTGGATGCCCTGCTATAGGAGTTAATCCCATAGGAGGATCGAAGTGACCGGCACCATCAGCCAGTATCTTGCGGCAACCCCCGGGATCCTGGCGGTCGTATATCTCGTCAATTTTTTCATCGCCTTCACCATCATCTTTCTGGAGAGAAAGAATCCTTCGGCGACGCTGGCTTGGCTGATGGTGCTTTTTATATTGCCCGGCTTTGGGATCTTTCTCTATTTCCTGCTCTCCCAGAACATTTCCAGACACAAAATTTTTCGGTTGAGCCACTTCGAAGAGCAGCGGATGAACGAGGCGCTGCTCGCGCAGGCGGAAGACATGCAGAGCAATCAGTTCGTCTATTCCAACCGGGGCGAAGCCCGCTGGAAGGATATGATCCGCCTCAATCAGATGTACGGCAGCGCGTTTTTGACCCAGGACAACCGGGTGCAGGTGATCACCCTGGGCACTGAAAAATTCTACAATCTTCTGAAAGACATCGCCGCAGCCAAAAAAAATATCCATATCGAATATTTCATCCTCAAACCCGACACGGTGGGCCTGTCGTTTCTGGACGCTTTAGCGGAAAAGGCCGCGGAGGGGGTCCAGGTCCGGCTGCTTCTGGACGCCATGGGCTCCTCGCGCATCCGAAAAAGACACACCCGCAAGCTGGAACAGGCCGGCGGGCAAGTGGCCTTCTTCTTTCCGCCCAGGCTCTTCCGATTCTTTAATTTAAAGCTGAATTACCGGAATCATCGAAAGCTTGCCATTATAGACAGCCAAGTCGCCTACTTGGGCGGCTTTAATGTGGGCGATGAATATGTGGGACCCAGCGCCCGGTTCAGCGACTGGCGGGATACCCACATCCGGGTGGAAGGCGGCTGCGTGCAGGACATCGACGCCCGCTTCGTTCTGGACTGGCGCTTTGCCTCCGGGGAAGATCTGGCCATTCCTGCGGACTATTACACCTTCGCGCCCATGGACAACGCCACGGGCATACAGATCGTGTCCTGCGGCCCCGACAGTCCCAGCACCGAAATCAAACTGGCCTATCTGAAAATGATCGCCCGGGCGGAGCGGAACATCTATTTGCAGACCCCCTATTTCATTCCCGACGAGAGCATCTACGAAGCGCTGAAAATGGCGGCTCTGTCCGGCGTGGACGTTCGCGTCATGATCCCCAACCAGCCCGACCATCCCTTTGTCTATTGGGTGACCTATTCCAATGTGGGCTCGCTCCTGGAGGCCGGCGTCAAGGTCTACATTTATGACCGGGGTTTCCTCCACGCGAAAATGATCACGGTGGACAGCGAGGTCAGTTCGGTGGGATCGGCCAACTTCGATATCCGCAGCTTCAAGTTGAATTTTGAATGCAACGCCATCATGTACGACCGGGCAGTGGCCAAGAAACTGGAAGAGGAGTTCGAGCACGACATGGCCAATTCCTTCGCCCTGACGCCGCTCATCTATCGAAACCGTTCCGCCTGGGTCAAATTCAGAGAATCCGTCGGGCGGCTCGTGTCTGATATCCTCTAAGAATCCTCCCAAACTTCCCCATAGAGACTGAATGTCCTGGAACGGGTGATCCGTACGGGCAGTATTTTCCCTGTCATGGAAGGATCGCCGGGGAAATCCACCACTTTGGACGAATCTGTGCGCCCGGTGAACACCTCCGGGTTTGTTTTGCTGGGTCCTTCCACCAAAACCGGCAGCACCTTCCCCTGATAGGCCTGGCTCTTCTCCTCTTGGATGCGGTGGACCTCTGCGATCAGCCGGTTGAAGCGCTCATGCTTGACGTCCGGGGGCACCTGGTCTCCCCAGGCCTCCGCCGGCGTGCCCTTGCGCGGCGAATACAGGAAGGTGAAAGCTGAATCAAAACGAGCCTGACGGACCAGTTCCAGGGTGCCCAGAAAATCTTCTTCCGACTCGCCGGGAAAACCCACGATGATGTCCGTGGTGAGGGCGATGGACGGACAGGCTGCCCGGAGAGCCTGCACGATGCCAAGATATTGGGACCGGGTATACTGCCGGTTCATTTTTTCAAGTATCTCATCGCTGCCCGACTGCGCCGGCAGGTGGATATGTTTGCACAGATGGGGACAGTCGGCAAAGGCCCGGATCAGGTCCTCCGAGATATCCTTGGGATGAGAGGTCATAAAGCGGATCCGCTGAATGCCGGGGATCCGATCGATCTCCCGAATCAATCCGGCAAAATCCGGCCCCCCGGGCGCGTCCGAAACCCGGTAGCTGTCCCGGTCTGCGTTCTTTCCGTAAGAATTCACGTTCTGCCCCAGCAAGGTGATCTCCAGGGCGCCGTCCCGGACCAGGGAACGGATCTCCGAAAGGATCTCTTCCGGGCGCCGGCTGCGCTCCCGGCCCCGGGTATAGGGAACGATACAGTACGTGCAGAAGTTGTTGCAGCCGTACATGATATTTACGTAAGCCTTGAACGGACTCTCCCTTCTGGAGGGAAGCCCTTCCACGATGGGGCCGCCTTCTTCCCAAACATCCACCAGGCTTTCCTGCTTGCCGCGGGTCTGCTGAAAGAGTTCGGGAAAGCGGTGCAGGTTGTGGGTCCCGAAGACCAGATCCACCCAGGGATATTTCTTCTTGAGGGCTGCGGTGATATGCTCCTGCTGCGTCATGCAGCCGCACACGCCTACGGTCATATCCGGACGGGCCAGCCGCAGATGCTTCAACTGTCCCAGCACGCCAAAAAAACGCTTGTCTGCGTTGTCCCGGACGCTGCAGGTATTGAGCAAAACGATATCTGCCTCGGCCTGGTCCTGTGCGGGCAGGTAGCCCATGGTCTCCAGCATGCCGGCCAGGGTTTCGGAATCCCGCTCGTTCATCTGGCAGCCAAAGGTGATGATGTGATAGGTGGCTTGCTTCTTCATAGGCGCAGCAGCATGTCCTCGTTTTCGTGCTTCCGGCTCCGGGACATGAGCATGCCCACCGCGTCCCTGGCGGGAAGATCGCCGTTGATGACCCGGTAGATCGCCTCGGTGATGGGCATCTCCACCCCCACCTTTTCGGCCAGGCGATAGGCCGCGTCGGTGGTGTACATGCCCTCCACCACCATGCCGACTTTTTCCACCGCTTCAGCCGGCGGTATTCCCTGACCGATCATCATGCCGCAGCGGCGGTTTCGGGAATGGACGCTGGTGCAGGTGACGATCAGGTCCCCGATCCCGGACAAGCCGGAAAATGTCAGGGGATCCGCGCCCAGACGGACACCCAGGCGGGTGATCTCCGTCATGCCCCGGGTCATCATGGCAGCTTTCGCGTTGTCCCCGTAGCCCAGGCCGTCGGAGATGCCGGCGCCCAAGGCGATGATATTTTTAAGGGATCCGCCCAGCTCCACGCCGGCCACGTCGTCGTTCGTGTAAATGCGAAGATAGTCGTTCATAAATATATCCTGGGCTTCTTCGGCCCAGTCCCGGTCGGGAGAGGCCACCGCCACCGTCGTGGGCATTCCTCTGCCTACTTCTTCGGCGTGGGAGGGCCCGGAAAGGACCACGTAGCGCAGCTCCGGGCGAAGGGAGAATGCGATCTCCGACATCCGCTGAAGGCTCTGCTGCTCGATGCCCTTGGCGACGTTGACGACCAGGGCGTCTTTGGGCAAATGGGCCATGGCCTGGGTGAAAGCCTGCCGAAAATGCTGGGCCGGCACGGAAAACAACACCAGATCCGCTCCGTCCAATATCGCATCCCGGTCGGCTGAAACGTCCACGCCTTCGGGGAGCAGCACCTCCGGAAGAAAACGCCTGTTTTCCCGATGCGCTCCGATGTCGGCCAGGTGGGCCTGATCGATGTCCCACATCCGGACATTGTGCCCGTTCCGGCCCAGTGTGACCGCCAGGGCTGTGCCCCAGCTGCCGGCGCCCATTACCGCAATATTTTTCCTCATTGCTCTTCCTTTCCTACAATTTGATTTGGGGTTCCTCTCCCTTGAGGATCCTTCGAATATTTCCGCGATGCTTCCAGACGACCGCGGCAACCAGAACCAGGCCGTAAGGCAAGAATCCGGGGACAAAATAGTAGATCAAAAATGGGACCAGGGCCGCGGCGCTCATAGAACCCATGGAGACCCTGCGGGTCAAGGCGATGACGGTAAACGCGACCGCAGCGGCTATTAAGCCCACCGGCAGCGAAGTGCTCAGGAGCACCCCAAGGGCGGTGGCGATCCCCTTGCCCCCGCGAAAGCCGTACAAGACCGGCCAGATATGGCCCAGGACCACCGCATCGGCGCACAAATAGGCTGCCAGCGGCCCGCCCACCGCCGAACCTAGCAGGACGGCGCCCGCTCCCTTGAGCACATCGATCAGCAGCGTGGCAGCAGCGGCTTTTTTGCCGTAGGCGCGAAGCACGTTTGTGGTGCCCGCGTTGCCGCTTCCGGTCTGGCGGATGTCTCCCCCTTTTGCCTTGCTGATCAAAATGGCCGGAGAGAGGTTCCCGATAAAATAGGCGGCCACGACCACCAATCCGGTGAGCAGCAGGTTGCCGCCCA
>CAZCTS010000003.1:0-4871 GCA_964501635.1 uncultured Oscillospiraceae bacterium
CGGCGGCGTGTCGGTGGCTGTTGGCGAGCTGGCCGACGGGCTGTCGGTGGACCTGGACGCAGTGCCCAAAAAATATGAAGGGCTGGACGGCACGGAGCTGGCCATCAGCGAATCCCAGGAGCGCATGGCCGTCGTGGTGGATCCGGCGGATCAGGCCCAATTCTGCGCGCTGGCGGCAGAAGAAAACCTGGAAGTGACCCCCATCGCCCGGGTCACCGAAGAGGCCCGCCTGGTGATGTACTGGAACGGCAGCAGGATCGTGGACATCGACCGGACCTTCCTGAACACCAACGGGGCGCCCAAATTTGCAGAGGCGCTGGTGGAAAGCCCGGCATCTTACAATAAAAGCGCAAGCGATGATTTCGCCGGCAGCATGGAAAAGCTGGTCAGGGATCTAAATGTGTGTTCAAAAAAAGGCATGGTGGAGCGCTTCGACGCCTCCGTGGGCGCCGGCATGGTCCTGGCTCCCCTGGGCGGCCTTTCCAAGCGGACCCCCACCCAAACCATGGTCCAAAAGATCTTCGATCCCCTGCGGGACGTCAAGACCTGTTCCCTGATGGCCTGGGGCTACAACCCCTACATATCGGAAAAAAATCCTTATCACGGCGCCTATCTGGCCGTGGTGGAGTCGGTGTGCCGGCTGATCGCCGCCGGCGCGGATTTCAGCGAAGTCTACCTTTCTTTCCAAGAGTACTTCGAGAAGCTGGAAAAAGAGCCTTCCCGCTGGGGCAAGCCCCTGGCCTCGCTGCTGGGCGCCTTCCGGGCCCAGATGGATCTGGGTCTGGCCGCCATCGGCGGCAAGGATTCCATGAGCGGCACCTTCGAAGATCTCCACGTGCCCCCCACGCTGATCTCCTTTGCCGTCACCACCAGTCCCCTGGACCGGATCCTGTCGCCGGAGTTCAAGCAGGCAGGCCGGGAAGTGTACTGGATCCGCCCCTTGTTGACGGATTCGGGCCTTCCTTCCGCCGATTCCCTGAAAAAGATCTTTGCCCTGCTGTCCGGCTGGGCTCGCAGCGGAATAGTGAGCGCCGCCGCCACCCCGGGCTACGGCGGCGTCGCCGAAGCCGTCTATCAGATGGTCCTGGGCAATCGTCTGGGCTTTGCCTTCGAAGCCGGATCTTCCGTTTCCGAATTGTTCGACTACAGCTACGGCTCCTTCCTTGTGGAGGTCAGCCGGTCGCCGGAGCCGGCGCCCGAAGGAATGGTCTGCCAAAAGCTGGGCCGGACCCTGTCCGAACCGCTGCTCGTCCGGGAGGGAGAGCGGCTGTCCATGGAGGAGCTGGCCGCTTCTTCCGAAGCGGTGCTGGAAGGGATATTCCCCTGCCATTATGCTTCCGCTCCTGCCCAAACAGCGGTGGAAGCCTTTGAATACAAGGCGGCCAGCCGTGTGGCGCCCCTTGTGCGCGCGGCCCGTCCCAAGGTCCTGATCCCCGCCTTCCCGGGCACCAACAGCGAGTACGATTCCGCAAAGGCCATGGCGGCGGCCGGGGCGGATCCCTGCATTTCCGTGATCCGGAACCTGACGGCTGGCCACGTCCAGGAATCCGCCCTGCAATTCGCCGGGCAGTTGGCCGGATCCCAGATCGTCTTTATCCCCGGCGGATTTTCCGGCGGAGACGAGCCCGACGGCTCCGGCAAGTTCATCACCGCTTTTTTCCGTCACCCCCAAGTGCAGGAGGAGACGGAAAAGCTGCTGCAGAGAGGCGGTTTGATCATCGGCATCTGCAACGGATTCCAGGCGCTGATCAAGCTGGGTTTGCTTCCCTGGGGAAAGATCCTGCCGATCGGCGAGGAATCGCCCACGGTCACCTACAACGCCCTGGGCCGCCACAAGGCGGACATCGTGCGCACCCGGATCGCTTCGGACAAAAGCCCCTGGCTGGCGGGGACCCGGGTGGGGGAGATCTACAGCGCGCCCATCTCCCATGGGGAAGGCCGTTTTGTCTGCAGCCCCGCGCTGTTGAAGCAACTGGCGGACAAGGGCCAGATCGCCGCCCAGTACGTGGACGAAAAGGGAGATCCCACCATGGCGCTGCCCTTCAATCCCAACGGCTCGGCCTATGCCGTCGAGGCTTTGACCTCTCCGGATGGCCGGGTGCTGGGCAAGATGGGCCACGTGGAGCGGACCGGGCGGGGGGTATTCCTGAACGTGCCGGGCCTCTACGACATGAAGTTGTTCGAATCTGCCGTGGCGTATTTCAAATAGTCCTTTTTGAAGCAGGCACCCGCAGGGGCATAAGAAAAGCGCTTGGAACCTTCTGTTCCAAGCGCCTGATTTTGCGGATGGTTATACTTAGACTTTCTTCTCTTCGGCGGGATTGGTTCGGGCGGCCTCTCCCGCAGATCCCTTTTTGGGCGCGCCGGGTTTTTTGATCTGCAGATTGCCCTCGAAGATGGAATCTTCGCTCATGATGAACCGGGCAGCCTGCAGATCCCCTTCGATGCGGCCTGCGCCGGCCATCTCTACGGTGTTGCTGCACAGGATGTTGCCCAGGGCCTTGCCGGAGATGAGCAGGTTTTCGGAGGAGATCTCGCCGGTGCAGCTGGAAAGGCCGGTCAGGGTGACGTGGCTGGTGGAACGGATGTGCCCTTCCACGCTGCCGTGGATCAACATGGGCTCCCTGGCCTGAAAATCGCCCTGAAACAACACGCCTTCGGCTAAAACGGTGCCGGGCTGACCGCTGGGATCTTCGGGCTTTTCGGGTAAAACCGGCAGGACCGGGTCCGCTTTCTTGTTCAGCTTCATGGGAATGTATCCTTTCTGGCGGAAATCGTAATTCTAACCTAATTTTTATCATTATACTACAAACTGTCCGAAGTGGGAATGGTTTTGCGCTCGGGACTGAAAATGCGCGCGCCGGATCATTTTCGGGCAAGAGCTAAATGTTTTTCTGTTGTCATCCTTCGCAATAAATGTGATAATTAGCGTACGTTACTTCGCAGCACAGGGTGAGCCTATGTACTATGAGCTCGGTTACGCGGTCAGCGGGCTGGCTTTTCTCTCCGTTGTCGCTTTTCACTATTTTAGAAAAAAGCGCTACCCCGGCCTTCAAAACCGCATTTATGGCGCTGTCATGATCCTTGCCCTGGCCGACCTGGCAACAGACATCGTGGGCGCCTGGACGATCACCCACGCCCAGACCCTGCCCCCTTGGGTCAACTATGTCGTCAACACCCCTTTTTATGTCATTCAATGTCTGCTGCCCATTGCGGTGTTTTTATACGTGCTGGCCGTGGCAGAGGAGATCTACACCCGGAAGCGCGCTCTGATCGCCGCTTCTCTGATCCCCGGCCTGCTCTGCGTCCTGGTCATTTTGACCAACCCCTGGACTCGGTGGATATTCTATGCGGACCCGGGGATGCCCTATACGCGTGGGCCATATTTTTTAGGTCTTTACTTGCCGTTCCTGTTTTACATGCTGCTTTCCCTGGGGACGCTGCTCTATCATCGAAAAAAGTACATCAAGATCCAGTTCTATACGATTTTGTTGTTTTTGATCCTGGTCCTGACGGGCGTGCTGATCCAGTTTCTGTTCCCGGCCTATCTGCTCAGCAGCATGGTGATCGCCCTGTCCATCACTATGATGTTCCTGGCCATGGAGATCCCGGGAGACATGCTGGATGTGGTCACGGGGACCTTCAACCATGCGGCTCTGATGCGATTCATCGATCAAAAGACCCGCCATCACCGCGGTTTGCTGGGTTTTGCGCTTACGATGGAAGAACTGATCAACCAAGGCCAGAATACGAGCCTGGCCACCGCCAACGAAGTGGTTTGGCAGCTGGGAGACTACCTGACACGCCTTTGTCCCAAAGGGTGGGTTTTTCGGATGAGCCCCTCGGTGTACGTGGTGCTGACGGAGAATCGGAGCGAATACAGACGGGGTGTCGCGGCGCTGGAAGCGAAAGGCCGCTTCCGGTTCCGGCTGACGGATGCCGTCATGGAACTGCCTTTGACCGTGTGCGTGTTTTCTCAGGAGGATCTGATCACCTCTTCCACAAACTTCACCCGATTGGTGGAGACCGCATTCCGGGATGCCAAGGCGCAGGGAAAGAGCGGACTGATCCCCATCGACACGAAGGCCATGGAATCCTTGAACCGCTACGTTGCGGTGGAATCGGCCATAGAAAGAGCGCTGAGGCAGGAAGGATTCGGCCTTCACTTTCAGCCTGTTTATTCCTTGGAAGACCGCCGCTTCGTCTCGGCCGAGGCATTGGTCCGGCTGTGGGATCCGGAACTGGGGGACATCCCCGCCCAGGAGCTGATCGCCGTGGCCGAAGCCGGCGGGACGGTGGCTCAAATCGACCAGCAGGTGCTTCGGGCTGTCTGCCGCTTCATCCGCAGCGAGGACCCGATGCGGCGCTACGGCCTGGATCTGATCACCGTCAACCTGTCGGCCCTCGATCTGCTTCAGGAAGATCTGGTGGACAAGATCACCGCCACCATTCTGGAAGAAGGGGTCCCCTTCGAGGCCATCGGTCTTGAGATCACCGAATCCGCCGCCGCCACTTTCGGCCAGGACCTTGTTCAACGGCTGAGCGCCCTGTCCGGGAAGGGCATCCGCCTGCTGCTGGATGACTTCGGCACTGGATATTCCACCCTGAACCGGATGTCCCGGCTGCCGCTCTACGGGGTCAAAATGGATCAGAGAATGTTCTCTTCCAGCGGACAGGAGCCCGGGGACGCGGTGATCTTCGAAGAAATGGTGCGCCTGTGCAAGCGCCTGGGCTATCTGGTCATCGTGGAGGGCATCAGCCAGGCCGCGCAGATCCCGCTGCTTCAGGATCTGGGCGCGGACCGGATCCAGGGCTATTACTATTCAAAGCCGTTGCCGGCTTCGGAATTTTTAAAACTTTTTCAATAGAAA
>CAZCTS010000003.1:4881-19536 GCA_964501635.1 uncultured Oscillospiraceae bacterium
TGGCTGATATTCAACGGTCAGGTGACCCCGGAGATCGCGATCTTCGGGCTCCTTATCGCATCGCTGCTCTTTGGCTTCCTCTGCCGATTTATGGGGTACAGCATCGAAAAAGAACGGCGGGTGCTGGCCTTGGCTTTTCAAGTTGTCCTGTATATCGGAACACTGATCGGCGAAATCTACAAAGCCAACCTGAGCACCATCCCTTATATATTCAGCAAGATCCGCAAGCCGGCGCCCCGGATCATCCGTTTTCGCACCGGGCTCCGCACGGAAATGGCCCGGGTGGTGTTGGCCAACTCCATCACCCTGACGCCGGGCACCATCACCGTGTCCCTGGACCGGGACGAGTTCACCGTGCATTGTCTGGATCTGTCCCTGGCAGAAAACATCGAGGATTCGGTCCTGGTCAAAAGACTTCGCCGCATGGAGGAGGTGAGCGGGAAATGAATTTTGTCAACGAAAGGCTGGCGCAAGCCGGCGAGCAGATATTGACCGGAGCCCTGCTCCTGCTGGCCCTTCTGCTGCTGTTCTGCATTTTCCGGGCGATCTGGGGACCCCGGGTGGCCGACCGTCTTCTGTCGGTGAATATGGCGGGCACCATGACGATCAGCGCCATCACTATCCTGGCGGTGCTCCTGGACGAGGATTATCTGGTGGATATCAGCCTGCTGTACGCCATGATCAGCTTTCTGGCGGTGGTCGTCCTTTCCCGCATCTACCGGGGGGTTTACCTGGCCCACAAGGACGAGGGGCGCAAGGGGGAAACTCCGCTGCTAAAAAAAGAGGGGAGGGAGTCGGATGCTTCTTGAGATCCTGCGATTTGGGGCAGGCGCGCTTCTCTTCCTGTCCGGGCTGATCATCTTTGCCGTGGAGATCTACGGGAATTACCGCTTTTCCTATGTGCTCAACCGGATGCACGCCGCTTCCATCGGAGACAGCCTGGGGATCGTGCTGTGCCTGCTGGGTCTGATGCTCTTCAGCGGCCTTTCCTTTGTGACGCTCAAGCTGGCGGCCGTGGTGGTCTTTCTCTGGTTTTCCACCCCGATCTGCAGCCATCTGGTGGCCAAGCTGGAAGCCGAGACCAACGATTTGCTGGAACAGGAATGCGAGGTGGAACAAGAATGCAGGGGCTGATCGCCGTGCTGCTCTCCCTGCTGGTGCTGGCCGCTCTTGCGGCCTCGGCTTCGAAAAAGCTTCTGCCGGCAGTGGTCATATTCATGTTTTACAGCCTGATCATGTCCATGGTGTGGCTCTTGCTGCAATCCCCGGATCTGGCCATCACGGAAGCCGCCGTCGGCGCGGGCATCACGTCCGTGCTCTTCTTTATCGCCTTAAAGAGGATAGGAGAACTGCGGCGAAATCTCATAGAGTCCGAAGAAGAAGTGCAGGAATACATGGAAGCCAGAAGCCGCAGGGAAGAGCGCAGGAAGGAGGGGGACGATGTATAAAGGCACCCGGATCCAGACGCTGTACAATCTGCTGAGCATCACCTTCACCCTGCTTCTGATCGGCATTCTTCTGTACACCGTGTCGGAGCTGCCGGTGATGGGGGCCCTCCTTCATCCGGCCAACAACGAAGTGGCGGCCCACTACCTGGAGAACGGCTCCAGGGAGACCGGCGCCCTCAACGCAGTCACTGCGATGATCCTGGATTATCGGGCCTTCGATACCCTGGGCGAGGTGTGCGTGCTCTTCGTTGCGGCCTGCAGCGTCTATATCCTGCTTCGGGTGGACGCAGGCAAAAAAGAGGAGGAAGTGGAGGCGGTGGACCGGCGCTACGAGCCGAAAAACGATCCCATCCTCAATCAGTCATTCCTGTTTCTGGTACCTGCCGTGTTTTTATTTGGGATCTACATCACGTTGACGGGTCACCTTTCTCCCGGCGGCGGCTTTTCGGGCGGCGCCATTCTGGGCGCAGGGCTCCTGCTCTATCTGAATGCCTTCGGCCTGGAGAAGACCGAACATTTTATCAACAGGGGACGCTACCGGGCCCTGAACTGCGGAGCCCTGGGCTTTTACTTCCTGGCGAAAGGCTATGCTTTCTATGTGGGCGCCAACGGCATCCAGAGCGTCATCAAAGTCTCCGACCAGGGCCGCATCCTGTCCGCCGGCCTGATCATGCCCCTGAACGTCTGCGTGGCCATCGTGGTCTCCACCACGATCTATGCGCTGTATCTGATGTTCCGGAAAGGAGGGTTCAACATTTGAACAACTACCTCCTGACCAATCTTCCCGAAGCGGCCGCCATGATCCTGTTCGGCATCGGGTTTTCCAATCTCCTGCTGGCCCGGAATCTGATCAAGAAGATCATCGGCGTGAACATCATGGACACCGCGATCTATTTATTTTTAGCAGCCAAGGGCTACGTGGAAAACGCTGTGGCGCCCATCGTGCCCTCGGGGCCCGTGGACGCGAGCCTCTATATCAACCCGGTCCCCAGCGGTCTGGTCCTGACGGGCATCGTGGTTTCCGTGTCGGTGACGGGGCTGCTTCTGGCCCTCACCGTGCGCCTCTATGAGGAATTCCACACCCTGGACATCGACGAGATCGTTCAACAGCTTAGGATCAAAGACCGGGAGGGGAAGCGATGAACCTCCTGCAGAACATCCCCGCCTTTTCCATCCTGCTGCTGATGCTGGCCGGCGTCATCTGCCTGATGCTGCCGGGAAAGGCGGCCGGGCGCCTGGCCAACAGCGTCATCGGCCTGCTGACCGTGCTCTCTGCCATCCTTCTGGCGGATTTTATCGGAGGGGCCCCCGCGTTCACCTACCGGATGGGGCACTACGGAGCGCCCATCGGCAACGAGCTGCGGGCCGGCGAGCTGGAGGCGGCCATGGCGCTGATGTTCCTCCTGGTGGCCCTGCTGTCCCTGATGGGCGGCCGCAACCACCTGCGCAGCGACATCGGCCGATACAAGGTGAACCTGTATTACATTTCGGTGCTGTTCCTGCTCAGCTCCATGCTGGCCCTCACCTACACCAACGACCTGTTCACCGCCTATGTGTTTGTCGAGATCAACACCATCACAGCCTGCGGCATCATCATCAGCAAGGAGGACGAGTACACCCTGGCCGCCTCCATGCGCTATCTGATCATGAGTCTTCTGGGTTCGGGCCTGTTCCTGATCGGCATCTGTCTGATCTACGGCCTGACGGGCCACCTGCTGATGCCCAACATCCAGGAATCCGTGAACCGTCTGATGCAAAGCGGGATGTATGCAGCGCCCCTGCAGGTGGCCATCGCGCTGTTCGCCGTGGGGCTGGCCTTAAAAAGCGCGCTGTGGCCTTTCCATTCCTGGCTGGCCGACGCCCACAGCAGCGCCTCCGCGGCATCCAGCGCCATTCTTTCCGGACTGGTGCTCAAGTCCTTTATTTTCCTGATGATCAAGATTTTTCTTCGGACCATCGGCCCCCGGGTCATGACAGAGCACGGCGTTCTGAATCTGCTCCTGGTGTTCGGCATTCTGGGCATGCTCCTGGGCTCGGGCAGCGCCTTGTTCGAAAAGGATATCAAGCGGATGCTGGCCTTCTCCAGCGTCAGCCAGATCGGCTATGTGTTCTGCGCCATCGGACTGGGCACCCTGGCCGGCGTCACTGCGGCGCTGATCCAGGTGCTGGTCCACGCCGTCACCAAAGCCATGCTCTTCGTGTCGGCGGGCGGTCTGATGGACGCGTCCGAAGGGCGCAAGGATTTTGAAAGCCTCCGGGGAGCCGGAAGGCGGGATATCGTGGCCGGGGCGGCCTTTGCCGTGGGCACCCTGTCCATGATCGGCCTGCCGTTTTTTGCGGGCTTCATCACGAAGCTGAGCCTGGTGACGGCCTCCGTGGGCGCCCACGACTGGCGGATGTACGCCTCGCTGACCGCTGTGGTCCTGTCCACCATCCTGACGGCCATTTACTACATCCGCGTGCTCTCGGTCATTTTCGGAAAAGACAGCGCGGAGGAGACGGAAGAGGGGCAGGAAGAGGAAATCTACAGCCGGCAGGTCCTGCTTGCCCACCTTCGCCGACAGTTGACCATGGACACGGAATACATCCTGGCCTCGGCGGCGTTTATCGCCATCAACCTTTGGATCGGACTGCGTTCCGACGACCTGGTGGCGGTCATCACCGCCGGACTGTCCACGTTTCAATAGAAAGCCCCATCGTTTGGAAAGGATAGAAGTATGCAAGAGACCCCCTTTGTGCTTCTCCAATTCACTCAGACATTGACCCTGGCCTTCCGGGCAGACGCTCTGGGCCGGGCTTTTCTTGCCCTGATCCTGGTCCTGTGGGCGGTGACAGGGCTCTACGCCCTGCGCTACAAGGACCACCAGGAGCACAACCTGCGTTTCTTTGCCTTTTATTTTTTGACCCTGCTCATGCTGGCCGGCCTTTCCATGGCGGCCAATTATGTCACGATGTACCTGTTCTTCGAGATGATGACCCTCTGCTCCTTTCCCCTGGTCCTTCACAACGGCTCGGCGGAAGCGGTCTCCGCCGCTAAAAAATATCTCTTCTATTCCATATTCGGAGCGACCCTGGGCTTGCTGGGGCTGTTCTTTCTCCACGCGTATTCCTCCTTTCCCGATTTCAGGGCCGGCGGGGTGCTGGACCCTCTGAAGATCGCCGGAAAGGAAGAGATCCTGCTGCCTGTGGTCTTTCTGGCCGTGGTGGGTTTCGGCGTCAAGGCCGGCCTGGTCCCCCTGCATTCCTGGCTTCCGGCCGCCCATCCGGTAGCCCCTTCGCCGGCCAGCGCCTTCCTGTCGGGCGTCATCACGAAAGCCGGGGTCTTTTGCATCATCCGGGTGATCTACTTCCAGTTCGGGCCGGAGCTTCTGCAAGGCACCTGGGTGCAGCGCACCTGGCTGGCCATCGCCCTCCTGTCGATCATGACCGGCTCCCTGATGGCGTACCGGGAACCCCGGCTCAAGACCCGGCTGGCCTATTCCACGGTAAGCCAGGTCTCCTATGTTCTTCTGGGTATCTTCTTTCTGAACCAGATCGCCCTTGCGGGGGCCTTGCTGCACGCGCTCTATCACAGCGTCCTGAAGAGCGGGCTTTTTCTGTCGGCGGGGAACATCCTGTACAGAACCGGGCGGGAGCGGGTGGAGGAGTTGAAAGGACTGGGACGATCCATGCCCTGGACCCTGGGCAGCTTCGCGGTTTTTTCCCTGGGGCTCACGGGTATCCCTCCCTTTGCGGGCTTTTTGAGCAAATGGGTCCTGGCCCAAGGCGCCCTGGGGTCTTCTGTGATTCCCTATAATTGGCTGGCGCCGGCGGTGCTGATCCTGAGCGCGCTGCTGACGGCGGGCTACCTGTTTCCCATCGTCACCGGCGCCTTCTTTCCGGGACAAAGCGATCCGGCCCAGGATCCGGCCCAGGGGTCGACCCCGGCGGCGATGGTCCTGGTCGTGGGCGCCCTGGCTCTGGCCTCGGTGGGGCTTGGACTCCTGGGCGCGCCCCTGTCCCTGTGGGTCCGGGCGCTGGCCGCTTCGGTGATGCCATGAGAGGAGGACAGCGTTGATGGGTGCTTATTGGATCCCTATAGCCATATTCCTCCCCGTGCTGGGCGGGGCCCTGATCCCGCTCATCGGCTTTGCCCGGGCAAAAAGGAGGGAGACTTATGTGCTTTTTCTGGTGCTGGCCACCAGTTTTCTGACGCTGGCGCTGCTGCGAAATCCTCCTGCGGAAGCCGCCTCGATCGTCAGCCTGACCCGGAGCATCGACATCGCGTTCCGCGTGGACGGCATGGCGTCGGTCTTCGCTGTGCTGGTGGCCTTCCTTTGGCCCCTGGCCACGCTGTACGCCTTTGAATACATGGCCCATGAGCCGCGGCAGAATTCCTTCTTCGCGTATTACACCATGACCTTCGGCCTCACCCTGGGCATCGCTTTTTCCGCCAACCTGATCACCCTGTACCTCTTTTGCGAGCTGCTGACCCTGGTCACCCTGCCGCTGATCACCCACAGCCGAACCAAGGCCGCCAATGTGGCCGGGGTCAAATATCTGGTATACTTTATAGCGGGCGCCACGGCGGCCTTCGTGGGGATCATCCTGTTTTTCGTGAACGGGGGAGGATTGGCTTTTATTCCGGGCGGCCTGGCTTCAGGTTCCCAGACCATGGCTCCGGGCGTGCTGGGGGCCGCCTTCCTTCTGATGTTTTTCGGCTTTGGATCCAAGGCGGCCATCTTTCCGGTCCAGGACTGGCTGCCCTCCGCCGGCGTGGCCCCCACGCCCGTCACAGCCCTGCTCCACGCCGTGGCGGTGGTCAAATCCGGCGTCTTCGCCATCGCCAGGATCACTTACTACAGCTTTGGGCCCCAGGCTTTGGAAGGAACGCCGGCCCAGCGCATCGCCCTGGCCGCAGCGATCTTCACCATTCTGTACGGCGCGGTCATGGCCTGGAAGGAAGTCCATTTTAAACGGAGGCTGGCCTACTCCACCATATCCAACCTCTCGTATATGATTTTCGCCATCCTCCTCCTGAGCCCAGCGGGGCTGACAGCCGGCCTTTTGCATATGCTGTTCCACGGCGTGATGAAAATATCCCTGTTTTTCGTGGCCGGCGCCGTGGCCTGTCAGAGCGGACTGCACTATGTGACGGATCTTCGGGGCTTCGGCCGCCGCATGCCCCGGACCTTTGCCGTGTTCACGGTTTCGTCCCTGTCCCTGATGGGCGTGGCGCCCCTATGCGGGTTCATGAGCAAGTGGTACCTGGCCCAGGCCGCGGTGGAGCGGGGCGATATCTATGCCTATCTGGGACTGGCCGCCATCCTGGTCGCCGCGGTCTTTACTGCCATCTATCTGCTGACCATCGTGATGCGGGCCTACTTTCCCCGAAAGGGATACGAGCCGGCCGGATGGCCCGCGGCCAAAGATCCGGGCTTGTACATGCAGATCCCCCTGGGCATTTTCGCTCTGGCCGCGATCCTGCTGGGCGTCTATGCCTGGCCCGTGGCCGAATGGATCAGCCGGGCGGTCGCCCAGGCATTTTAATCGAAGCACCGCCGGGAAAGGAGGGAACATCGATGATAGAGAGAATATTTGGAGAGGCAGCGACGATTTCCGCCCAACCGTTCCAGCTGCTCTACGGAGCCATCGCCACGCTCATGTGGGTCTGCGCGCTGCTGTTTTCTCCGGAATACATGGAGGGGAAGCCCCATCGCAGCCGATACTACCTCTTTATGATCATCACCTGGGCCGCCACCCTGGGCGTGTTCCTCTCGGCCGACCTTTTGGCCTTGTTCGTCTTCTTTGAGATCATGTCCTTTGCGTCCTATGTCCTTGTGGCGCAGGAGGAGACGCCAGACGCCCTGAAGGCCGGAGGCCTTTATCTGGCAGTGTCTGTAGGCGGGGGCATGGCCCTGCTCTTCGGTCTTTTCCTCCTGCAGGACACCCTGGGGACCCTGGACTGGACCCGGTGGGCAAGCGCCGCCGCCTCGCTTCCGGACAAGAGCCGGCTCTACGTGGCCGCCGGCTTTGCAGCGGCGGGGTTTGGCGCAAAGGCCGGTTTATTCCCCCTGCACATCTGGCTCCCGAAGGCTCATCCGGTGGCGCCGGCTCCCGCGTCGGCCCTCCTGTCGGGCATCCTGACCAAGACCGGCCTGTTCGGATTGATCCTCCTTACGGTCAACCTGTTCCAGGGGGACGAGTCCTGGGGGACGGTTCTCCTGATCATCGCTCTGATCACCATGCTCCTGGGGGCCGCGCTGGCTCTGTTCTCCGTGGACCTGAAGCGCACGCTGGCCTGCTCCTCGGTGTCCCAGATCGGTTTTATCACCCTGGGCATTGCGCTGGCCTGCATCCTGGGATCTCACAACGCCCTGGCTGCCAGGGGTCTGATCCTGCACATGGTCAATCATTCCGCCGTCAAGCTGCTGCTCTTTTTGAGCGCCGGCGCCATTTACTTAAAGACCCACCACCTGGGCCTGAACGAGATCCGGGGCTTCGGACGGGGCAGACCCCTGGCCGCTCTGCTCTTTCTGATCGGGGCGGCCTCCATCGCCGGCCTTCCCCTGACCAGCGGCTACGTGAGCAAGACGCTGCTTCACGAAGCCATCGTGGAGCATCTGGCCTCCGGCGGCCTTTCGCTGTGGGCGCAAAGCCTGTTTTCCGCAACGGAATGGATCTTTCTCCTGACCGGCGGCTTGACGGTGGCCTATATGGCTAAGCTGTTTTTCTGCATATTTGTGGAAAAGAACGCGGACCCGAAACGCCAGGCTTCCTACGACCAGGATAGTCGGCCCCTGGCCCGGCCTTTAAGCCTGCTCGCCCTGGCCGCGCCCGGCATCTTTCTGGCTGCGGCGGGTCTGGCGCCCTATCGGATATTGGACGCCCTGGCCGACGGCGTTCAGGGATTTGTGACCCTTCACCCCCTGGGGCATGCGGTCCATTACTACACAGGAGCCAACCTGAGCGGCGCCCTGATCTCCATGGGGATAGGCGGGCTCACCTACGCATGGTTCGTGCGAGAGACCCTGATGAAGTCCGACGAGTCGGGGCGGAAAGTCTACGTGGATCGCTGGCCAAAGGCCCTGGATCTGGAGACCCTGGTCTTTCGCCCTCTGGGCAGAGCGATGATCGCAACCGGGGTCCTGATCGGACTGATCTTCGACCGTTCCCTGGATCTGCTGATCCTCAGCATGGAAAGAGACCTCTTCCGCCAGATCCATTCCGACGAGGAGCGCTTTTCGCCCTTGGAATGGGTGCGCAAGCATCCGGCGATGCACTACTGGAAGCGCATCCAGGAGACCTATTCCGCCTTCTCCCACAGCCTGTCCTTCGGTCTGCTGGCCACCGTCATCGGCCTTTGCGCCGTGTTGATCTATCTGCTATAATAGGTGCACTATGTTTGGTATATTTTCCGGAACCATCGTCAACGCCCTCCTGGTGATCCTGGGGACGGCCGCAGGGTTGATCTTTAAGACCGACCGGCTGCGAACCATAGGCGACCGCATTTTTCAGGTGTTCGCTCTCTTTGTGCTCGCCATGGGGGTCAACGGGGCGGCGGACCTGTCCCGGCCGGTTTTTATCCTGGTTTCCATCACCCTGGGCGTGGCCCTGGGGGAAGTGATCGATCTGGACGAAAAGTTCAACCGCCTGGGCAAGGGTCTGCAAAAACGCTTCGCCAAATCCGATGACAGCCACTTTGCCGCGGGCTTCATCCAGGCGTCCCTGCTCTTTTGCGTCGGGTCCATGACCGTGGTGGGGGCGCTGCAGTCCGGCATGGACAACCAGCACAGCGTGCTCTATGCCAAGAGCCTGATCGACGGGGTCACCGCGGCCACCCTGGCCATGAGCCTGGGCGTCGGAGTGGGGTTCTCCGCTCTGACCGTGCTGGGCTACGAAGGCCTGCTCACCCTGCTTTCCGGCGCCATCGCTCCGATCATGAGCGCGGAGATCATCGCGCTGAGTTCCACCATCGGCAGCCTTTTCCTGATCGGGATGGCCTTGAACATGCTCAAGATCACCGAGCTGAAGGTCGCCAATTTTCTGCCGGCCATGTTCGTGCCGATTTTCTACGAAGCCATCCGGCTGCTCTTTTTCTGAAAAGGACCGGATCCGAAGGGACTGCGGCTTTTCCTTGCAAGGCTTCGGGTTCCGGGTATAATAAAATTGTGAGGGAAGCTACGTTGTCCTTTGCCATGCTGCGGGGAGGGAAGAATGAAAATCGAAAGAGTCAAAGAGGTGCTCAACGCATCGGTGCTCTGCGGGCAGGAATTGTTGGACCGGGATATCCTCTCGGCCTGCGCGGCGGATCTGATGAGCGATGTGCTGGCCTACGTCAAGACCGAAGCGCTGCTGCTCACCGGTCTTTCCAACACCCAGGTGATCCACACGGCCGATATGATGGACATCAGCTGCATCGTTTTTGTCCGGGGGAAAGTCCCTTCGCAAGAGATCATCGAATACGGCCGCAAGCACGACATGGTCCTGCTCAGCACCCCGTACAAGATGTATTATGCCAGCGGGCTGCTGTACACGGCCGGCCTTGGCGCCTGTGATTGACCCATGGACAAGCTGCATTTGCATTACGAAGTGGCGGGCAATGACTTTATCACCGCCGGGGAAGCCTCCGGCCAGGTGAAGCGGGCGCTGCGCCAACTGGGCATAGACTTTGAGATCATCCGCCGCTGCTCCATCTGCATGTACGAAGGGGAGATCAACATGGTGGTCCACGCCGATGGCGGCAGCGCCGACGTGCTGGTGGAGAAGGACAAGGTCACGATCACCCTGACAGACCGGGGCCCCGGGATCTCCAACGTGGATCTGGCCATGCAGGAGGGCTATTCCACCGCCTCCCAGGATGTGCGGGAGCTGGGCTTCGGCGCAGGCATGGGGCTGCCCAATATGAAACGGTATTCGGATTCCTTCAAACTGGAAAGCACAGTGGGGAAGGGAACCACGGTCACCATGGTCATCAACATTCCCGCTTAAAAATATAAATGCCTATAAATCTTAAGCAGAACGGAGGAAGGGTTTGAAACATTCCGTCACACTGGACAAGGAAAAATGCAAGGGCTGCACCACCTGCATCAAGCACTGCCCCACGGAGGCCATCCGGGTCCGCCGGGGCATCGCCAACATTATGGAGGAACGCTGCATCGACTGCGGCAACTGCATCCGGGTCTGTCCCCACAAGGCCAAGAAGGCGGTCTGCGACGATTTTGAGCGGCTCAAGGAGTTCGAATACAACATCGCCCTTGCAGCGCCCTCGCTCTACGGACAGTTCCGCAACCTGACCGACGTCAACCAGGTGTTGACGGCGTTTCTTCAGATCGGCTTCGACCAGGTGGAAGAAGTGTCCCAGGGCGCCGAGCTGGCTTCCAGCCTGACCAAGCAGATGCTGGACTGCGACCCGGACCTGCCGCGGCCGCTCATTTCCTCCGCCTGCCCCGCCGCCGTCCGCTTGATCTGCCAGCGCTTCCCCAAACTGATCCCTCATATTTCCAAAGTCAGCGCGCCTTTCGAAATCGTGGCTGTCATGGCCCGGAAAGAGGCCGTGCGGCGCACAGGCCTGCCTCCGGAAAAAATAGGGATCTTCTTCATCACTCCCTGTCCGGCCAAGGTGAGCGCCGGCCGCAACCCCGCCGGACTTTCGGCGCCGGTGGTGGACGGTTTCTTTGCGATATCCGACATCTACAAGCGCTTGCTCACGTCCATGAAGGTGAATGAGGAGCCCCAGAAGCTGGCGAAATCGGGTCTGATCGGCGTGGGCTGGGCCCATTGCGGCGGAGAGTCCAACGCCATACTGCACGGCCATCACCTGGCGGTGGACGGCATCGACAACATCATCCAGGTTTTGGAAGACCTGGAGGACGATCTGCTTCCCCAAATCGACTTTTTAGAGCTCAACGCCTGCAACCAGGGCTGCGTGGGGGGCTGTCTTACGGTGGAGAACCCCTATGTGGCCCAGACCCGGATCAAGCAGCTGATCCAGCATATGCCCATCAGCCTCAACAAGGTCCCCACCGATCAGAAAATCCCGGCTTATATGCTGGACGACAAGCCCCTGGAAGCTTCCCCGGTGAACGTGCTGGACGCCGATATGGAGATCGCCATGCAGAAGTTCTCCCGGATCGAGGAGCTGGTCCAGACCCTTCCGGGCCTGGATTGCGGCAGCTGCGGAGCGCCCACCTGCCAGACGCTGGCCGAAGATATCGTTCAAGGACTGGCCTCGGAAGACGACTGCATCTTCCGCATGCGGGAGCGGATGCAGTATCTGATGGGCATGGGGGACGCGGACGAATATCTTCCCCTGCCTTTCCGCCGCCGGGACGAGGAACTCAAAAAAGCGGAATAGAAGCACAAAATAGGAGAGAAAGGAAAGAAGCATGACAGTAGCCGAAATCGCAAAGGAATTGAACCTTGCCTGCCACGTGGCCGCCGACGGAGAGCGGGAAGTGGAAGGCGGCTATGTGGGCGACCTGCTCAGCTGGGTCATCGGCCGGGCGGGTTCGGGCAGCGCCTGGATCACCATCATGTCCAATCCCAACGTGGCCGCGGTGGCCATGCTGGCCGACACGTCCATGATCATCCTGGCCGAAGGGGTCCAGCCCGACGACACGCTTCTGGCCAAGGCAAAGCAGCATCAGCTGGCATTGTATACGGCTGCCGAGGGAGCCTACGAGCTGTCCTGGCGGCTCCACCGGCTGATCGGCTGACGGCAGGGCTGCCGGAAACGGGACGCGCCATGAAATTGTATTACGACCTTCATCTCCATTCCTGCCTGTCCCCCTGCGGGGACCCGGAGATGACCCCTGCCAGCGTCGCCGGCATGGCCAGCCTGGCAAAACTGGATGTGGCGGCGGTTTCCGACCACAACACGGCGCGCCACTGCCGGGTGTTTTCAGCCTGGGCGGCGCGCTACGGTCTGCTGCCGGTGCCGGCCATGGAATTGAATACCAAAGAAGAAGTCCACATCCTCTGCCTGTTCCCCGAGCTGGAAGCCGCAGAGGATTTTGACGCTTTTGTGCGCACAAAGCTGCTTCAGGTCAAAAACCATCCGGATTTTTTCGGAGAGCAGCTGATCCTGGACGAAGAGGACCGGATCATCGCTTCCGAGGAACTCCTCCTGACCGTGGGCACCCGGATCAGCGTCTACGAAGTGGCCGGCCTGATGGGATCCTACGACGGGCTGGCCGTTCCTGCGCACATCGACAGAGCCTCCAACTCGATCCTCTCCAACCTGGGCTTTGTGACAGCGGACATGGGCTTTTCCGCGGTGGAGATCACCCGCCGGGGAGACCTCCGGGCCCTGGGCGCCGACAACGCGGCGCTCCGCGGCATGCCCTGCATCACCGATTCCGACGCCCACTATTTGCAGGACATTCCCGACAGGGAGTTTTCTTTGGAGGCGGAGGAGCGTTCGGCCCGCGCGGTCATCCAGGCCATCCGCCGGGGGTCAGGCTTGCGGCGGCTGTAAGTTCTCCGCAAAATCCGTAATTTTTAAGCCGATCCTCGGATATACCCTACAGACTCGGTTTACATCATAATTTCATTATGTTAAAATTGTGACGAACTTAAACCGATTCGTTTTTTTTATTATGTCCATTTAAGCTAGTACAAGGAGGTTCAGACACATGCCCAATCTGAAAACGCTCATCCCGTTCCAGGGGACCAAAGAGCAGGAAGATCGGCTGAGAGAAGCGATCGCCAGGCACAAGGACTCCCTGGGCGCCACCATGCCCATTATGCAGGAGGCCCAGGAGATCTACGGATATCTCCCGGAGGAAGTGCAGATCATCATCGCCGAAGAACTGGGAGTCCCGCTTACGGAGATCTACGGGATTTCTTCGTTTTACGCCCAGTTTACCCACAATCCCAAAGGAAAGAATCAAATCAATGTCTGTCTGGGGACCGCTTGCTACGTCAAAGGCGCCGGGAACGTGCTGGACAAGGTCTGCGAAGTGGTGGGCTGCAAGGCCGGAGAAATCACAGAGGACGGGAAATTTTCCATCGACGCCACCCGCTGCGTGGGCGCCTGCGGTCTGGCCCCTGTCATGATGATCAACGGCGAAGTTTACGGCCGGCTGACACCGGACCGGATCGGCTCCATCATCGCCAAATATAAATAGTCCGCAGAAATGAAAGAACTTTCGCTGAACGTGTTGGACCTGGTGCAGAATTCCCTGTCCGCGGGGGCCGGCCACATCGCGGTGGAAATCACGGAATCCCTGCGGGAGGATCGCCTGGAGATCCGCATCCGGGACGACGGCGCGGGAATGGATCCGGAATTTCTGGCCCGGGTCACCGATCCCTTTGTCACCACAAGGACCACGCGGCCCGTGGGCATGGGGATCCCCCTGGTCAAGATGGCCGCGGAAATGGCCGAAGGGCGCTTCGAGATCCAAAGCCGAAAGGGCGAAGGAACGGAGCTGAACGCTTCCTTCCGCCTGTCCCACGTGGACCGTATGCCCTTGGGCGACATGGCCGGGACCATCACAATGTTGATACAAGGTGCGCCGGAGGTGGACTATGTCTACATCCGACAGACGGACAGCGGCCGTTTTGAATTCAATACGGTCCGGATACGGGAAATGCTGGAAGGCATATCCCTGGGGGAACCCGAAGTTCTGGACTGGATCAGAGAATATATCGCCCAGGGAGAAGCCGGGGTGATGGCGCAAGATGTATAGAAATCGAGAGGATGGATAGCAATGAAGACCTTAGAAGATCTCCAGAAGATCAGAGAAGAAATGCAGTCAAAAATAAGCCTGCGCAAAGATGACGGAGACAACATCCGCGTCGTGGTGGGCATGGCCACCTGCGGCATCGCCGCCGGCGCGCGGCCCGTCCTGGAAGCCCTGGTCAACGAAGTGGGGCGCAGACAGCTCAAGAACGTCATCGTCACACAGACCGGATGCATCGGCGTTTGCCGCCTGGAGCCGATCGTCGAAGTGTTCGAAAAGGACAAGGAAAAGGTCACCTACGTCAAAATGGATGCGGAAATGGCCCGGACCCTTGTAAGTGAGCATCTGGTCAACGGCAGGGTGGTCCAGGCATGGACCATCGGCGCTTCGGAATAAGGAGGTTACAGGATGAATTTTGTTAGATCCCACGTTCTTGTCTGCGGCGGCACCGGCTGCACCGCCTCCAAGAGCCCCGAAATCATTGCCGAGTTCAACGCGCAGCTCAAGAGCAAGGGTCTGGAGAGCGAAGTTCGCGTGGTCCA
>CAZCTS010000003.1:19546-44824 GCA_964501635.1 uncultured Oscillospiraceae bacterium
ACGCTGGAGACGGTCAACTGCCTGGGTGCCTGCGCCCTGGGTCCCATCGTGGTGGTGTACCCCGAAGGGACGTATTATTCAAGGATCACGGTGGAAGATGTCAAGACCATCGTGGAAGAGCACCTGCTCAAAGGGCGGATCGTTCAGGATCTTCTCTTTAAAGAAGCCGACGCCAAGGGCGTGGAGCAATCCCTGAACAACACCGATTTCTATTTAAAACAACACCGCATCGCCCTGCGCAACTGCGGCGTCATCAACCCCGAAGAGATCGACGAGGCCATCGCCTTCGACGCGTACAAAGCCCTGGGCACTTGTCTCACCGAAAAAACGCCCCAGCAGGTCATCGAGATCATCACCGCTTCCGGCCTTCGCGGCAGAGGCGGCGCCGGATTCCCCACGGGCATCAAATGGAAATTTGCCGCCGCGTCCCAGGGTCCCGTCAAATATGTCTGCTGCAACGCCGACGAAGGAGATCCCGGCGCGTTCATGGATCGTTCTGTTTTGGAAGGCGACCCCCATGCGATCCTCGAGGCCATGGCCATCGCCGGCTACGCCATCGGCTCCAGCCAGGGCTACATCTACATCCGGGCAGAGTATCCGCTGGCCGTCAAAAGACTGCGGATCGCCATCCAGCAGGCCAAGGAATACGGCCTGATCGGAAAGAATATTTTGGGCACCGGCTTTGATTTCGACCTGGAGATCCGCCTGGGCGCAGGCGCCTTCGTCTGCGGCGAAGAGACCGCGCTCATGACTTCCATCGAAGGACACCGGGGCGAGCCTCGTCCCCGTCCGCCTTTCCCGGCGGTCAAGGGGCTGTTCCAGAAGCCTACCATCCTGAACAACGTGGAAACCTATGCCAACATCGCCTGGATCATCAACCACGGTCCCGAGGCCTTCAACTGCATGGGCACGGAAAAGTCCAAAGGAACGAAAGTCTTCGCTCTGGGCGGCAAGATCAAGAATACGGGTCTTGTGGAGATCCCCATGGGCACCACCCTTCGCGAAGTGGTGGAAGACATCGGCGGCGGCTGCCCCGACGGCAAGAAATTCAAGGCGGCCCAGACCGGCGGACCTTCCGGCGGCTGCATCCCCGCATCCCTGATCGACACGCCCCTGGACTACGAAAGCATGGCGGCCATCGGTTCCATCATCGGCTCCGGCGGACTGATCGTCATGGACGAAGACGACTGCATGGTCGACATCGCCAAGTTCTTCATCCAGTTCACCATGGACGAATCCTGCGGCAAATGTTCGCCCTGCCGGATCGGCACCAAGAGAATGTACGAAATTCTGGACAAGATCAGCCAGGGCAGAGCCAAACTGGAAGATCTGGACATCCTGGAGGAATTGGCGCAGCACGTCAAAGACAACTCCCTCTGCGGTCTGGGGCAGACAGCCCCCAACCCGGTCCTGTCCACCCTTCGCTACTTCCGCGACGAATACGAGGCCCACGTGGTGGAAAAGAGATGCCCCGCCGGCGTGTGCAAAGGCTTAATCCAGTATAAGATTATCGCCGACAAGTGCAGAGGCTGCACAGCCTGTGCCAGAGTCTGTCCGGCCGAGGCCATCAGCGGCAAGGTCAAGGAGATCCATACCATCGACCCGTCCGTGTGCATCAAATGTGGTTCGTGTATCGCAGCCTGCAAGTTCGGCGCTATCATCGTAGAATAGGCGGAAGGAGAAATATCAATGAGTACTGTTAACGTAAAAGTGAACGGCATCCAGATCGAGTGTCCCTCCGACGCCACCGTTCTGGAAGCTGCGCGTCTGGCCGGGTTTCGGATCCCGACGCTGTGCTATTTAAAAGAAATCAACGCCATCGGCGCTTGCAGGATGTGCCTGACGGAAGTAAAAGGCGCCAAAGGACTGGTGGCGGCTTGTGTCTATCCCGTCAACGAAGGCATGGAGATCAACACGAATTCCAAGAAAGCCTACGACGCCCGCAAGCGCACCCTGGAGCTGATCCTGTCCAACCACCGGATGGAATGCCTCACCTGCGTGCGCAATCAGAGCTGCGAACTCCAGGCGCTGGCCGAAGAGTACGGCATGGACAAAGTCCGCTTCGGCACCCCCAAAGAAATGCTGCCCGACCTGGAGGAGTCCACGCCTCATCTGATCCGGGACAATTCCAAATGCATCCTGTGCCGCCGCTGCGTGGCCGTGTGCAGACAGCAGCAGCACGCTGCGGTGATCGGCCCCAATGACCGGGGCTTTCACACTCATATCGGGTCGGCCTTCGACCGGGATCTGGGCGAGGTGGCCTGCATCAACTGCGGCCAGTGCATCACCGTCTGCCCCACGGGCGCCCTTACGGAAGTGGATGGCACCCAAAAGGTTTGGGAAGCTTTGGCGGATCCTAAAAAACACGTGGTCGTGGGCACCGCGCCGGCCGTCCGCGCCGCCTTGGGCGAGGAATTCGGCGATCCCATCGGCACCAACGTCCAGGGCAAAATGGTGGCCGCGCTCCACCGCCTGGGCTTTAACGGCGTCTTCGACGTGGATGTGACGGCGGACCTGACCATCCTGGAAGAAGGAACGGAGTTCATCCACCGCCTGCAGAACGGCGGAGTCCTGCCCCTGATCACCTCCTGCTCCCCGGGCTGGATCCGGTTCTGCGAGCAGTATTACCCCGAATTTATTCCCAACCTTTCCACCTGCAAGAGTCCCCAGCAGATGTTCGGCGCCATGATGAAGAGCTACTACGCCGATAAGCTGGGCCTTAAGCCGGAAGATGTATACGTAGTGACGGTCATGCCCTGCACGGCCAAGAAGTTCGAGATCAGAAGAGAAGACCAGGCCTCCGTGAACGGCCTTTGGGATATGGACGAGACCATCACCACCCGGGAACTGGCCAGGATGATCCGGAAGGCCGGCATGGACTGGTCCAAGCTGCCCGAAGAGGATTTCGACCCCGACTTCGGAGAATTCTCCGGGGCGGCGGTCATCTTCGGGGCCTCCGGCGGCGTGATGGAAGCCGCCCTGCGCACCGTGGTGGAGATCCTCACGGAAAAAGAACTGCCCAGGCTGGACTTTGTGGATGTCCGCGGGATCGAAGGCATCAAGGAAGCCACCTACAATGTGGCGGGCATCGATGTCAAAGTGGCCGTAGCCAGCGGCATGGAGAACGCTTCCAGACTGCTGGATAAAATTAAAACCGGCGAAGCCCAGTATCATTTCATCGAGATCATGGGCTGCCCGGGGGGCTGCATCAACGGCGGCGGCCAGCCGATCCAGCCCGGCAGCGTCCGCAACTTTATAGATGTCCAGACCCTGCGGTCCGGCGCGCTGTACTCCGAGGACGCCTTAATGAAGATGCGCAAGAGCCACGAGGTGCCCCTGATCAAAAAGATCTACAGCGAATACCTGGGCGAGCCGGGGAGCCATCGCGCCCACGAGCTGCTCCACACCAGCTACAAAGCCACGCCCAAATACCCGGGCCTGGAAGCAGACAAGAAAAAGAGCTGATCCGGAAACCATCCCGGCACACGAAAGGGACGCCCGCGGGCGTCCCTTTCTTCGTTGACAGATGGCCGGGCGGCGATTAGGATAAAGGCAAAAACAGGAGGAGAAGGCATGAAATTTGGAGTGATCGCAGGGACGCCCACCGACACGCTGCTGGGGGTGCGGTACCTCAGATCCCAGGGCCGGGAGGCCCTGGGCCGCGCCTGCAGCGAAGGCCCCGCCCAGCAGCTGGAGATGCAGCTGCACCACAAAGAGGCGCTGGCGGATCTGGTGGTGGCCCTGGCGGCGGAAATGATAGGGGAAGGCGCTTCCGCGATCTATATTTACTGCAACTCCCTGTCCACCGCCATCGATATGGAAGGGGTCAAGCAGCGGATCCCCGCGCCGGTGGCCACGCCTCTGGACGTCTACGCCGAATGCGCCGGCCTTTACAAGAACCTCTTTGTGATCGCGGCCAACGGCCAGTGCCTGGCGGGGATCGAAGGCGTGCTGTACCGGCACAATCCGGAGTGCCTGATGTCCGGCGCGGCGCTCAAGCCCCTGGTCTACCAGATCGAGGCGCTGCTGCCGCCGGAAGAGATCGTTGAGAATCTGCGCATGAGGGAGTTCCTGGGCTGCTGCGCCGGCATGGGGGCCGAAGCCCTGGTCCTGGGCTGCACCCACTTTCCCTACATCCTGGAGCAGATCCGGGACGCGGTGGGCGTGCCTGTCATCGATCCGGGGAAGCGTATGCTGGAAATGCTGGAAGCCGCCCTCAGTCCAGAGCCCCCGGCGGCACCTGGGAAGGATTGATCAGCCGGGACCGGTACAAAGCCAGCTGGGCCTGCTCGCCCTCCGGGTCTTCCAGACCGCCCAGATGGCTCATCAAGGCGTCCGTAAGGTCTTTCTTCAGGAGGGCTAAGGCCGGGGGGGTCAAACCTTTCTGGGCTTGCGCCGAAAGCAGGGCGCCGGCGCTGTCCCGGATATCCTCGGGATATCCCCCGGGCGGGTCCGTCAGGTTGACGCCCACGCCCAGGATCACAGCCCCGGGCTTTCCCGCCTCGTCCACCAGGGCTTCGGCCAGGATGCCGGCAATTTTCTTCCCGTTCAAAAAGATGTCGTTCACCCATTTGACATCTCCGGCGATCCCCGTCACCTCTTCGAGGGCGCTGACCACCGCCGCGGCGGCCCGGACCGTCAGCCGGTCCGTTTCCCTGTAGGGGAGCAGGATGCTCAGATAAAGGCCGCTGCCCCGGGGCGAGTGGAAGCGGCGGCCGTAGCGCCCCCGTCCCAGAGTCTGAGACCCTGCGGTCACCCCGTCTCCGAAGACGGCGGAACCGTCCCGGTAAAACGCCCGAAGCGTGTCCTGGGTAGAAGGAATTTCATCGAATTCAAAGAGCATAAAGGCCTCCCCCGGCGCAAATCATACTGGTCAAGCACCTCCTGTTAGTATATAATAATAAAATTACAAACAGGAGATTTTTTATGAATAGGAAAAGAATTCTGGGCAACCTGATGCTCCTGCTCACCGCTTTCATCTGGGGGTTTTCCTTCGTTTTTCAGCGGGTGGGCATGGACTACATCGAGCCCCTCACCTTCGGGTCGGCCCGCTCCGTTCTGGCTTCTCTGGCGCTCTTTGCGCTGGTAAAAGTCCTCGAGGGGCAGAAAAAGAAAAAAGGGCTGCCGGAGACCTTCAGCGTCCCGGACGCGGCGGCCTACCGCAAAAACACCCTGAAAGGCGGCGTGGCCTGCGGCATTTTCCTGACTCTGGCGGCTTCCTTTCAGCAGATGGGCATCGTCTACACCACAGCGGGAAAAACCGGCTTCATCACCGCGCTGTACATCGTGTTCGTCCCGGTCATCGGGGGACTTTTCCTGAAGAAGAAAATCAACTGGCTCGTGGGCCTGGGCGTGGTCCTGGCCACGGTCGGCATGTATTTTCTGTCCATCCAGGAAGAATTTGCCCTGACCAAGGGCGACACCCTGATTTTTATCTGCGCGATCTTCTTCGCCCTGCACATCCTGAGCTGCGACCACTTCGTCCAGATCGCCGACCCCCTCCGGATGTCCATGATCCAGTTCGCTGTCTGCGCGGTCCTCAGCGGGCTGGCGGCTTTTGTGTTCGAGGCGCCCAGCGGGGCCAAACTGGCGGCTGCGGCCATTCCGATCCTGTATTCCGGAATTTTGTCCGGCGGCGTGGCCTACACGCTGCAGATGTTTGCGCAAAAGTTTACCGAACCCACCGTGGCTTCCCTGATCCTGAGCCTGGAAGCGGTGTTCGGGGTCCTGGGCGGCTGGCTCCTCCTGAAGGAAGTGATGACGCCCAGAGAGTTGCTGGGCTGCCTGATCGTCTTCGCCGCCATCATCCTGGTGCAGATTCCTGTGCCCGAAAAGAAGAAAGCGTGATCCTTTGAAGTTTATTTTCGTGCGCCATCCGGAAACCGAGGCGCTGGTCCAAAAAATCATCTACGGTCAAACCCATTCTCCTTATACGGAAAAAGGGAAGAAGAGCGTGGACTGGGTGAAGGCCCAGCTGTCGGCTTACGACATTTCCGCCATCTATTCCAGTCCCATGGAGCGGACCCGCACCCTGGCCGAGGCGATCGCCTCTGCCCATCGGAGCATGCCCGTCAGGATCGATGAACGGATCAAGGAAATGGCCGTGGGCATCTTTGAGCAAATGAGCGTCCGGGATGCGGAGGCGGCCCATCCGGAGCACCTGCGGCCTTTTTTGGACGACTTCGGCAACTACCGGGTCCCGGGCAGCGAGCTGTTCAGCGAGGTAAAAAGCCGGGTGACGGATTTTCTGGAAGAAGTGATCCGCAAGGAAGAAGAAAAAGGAAAGGAGGGACATCCTGAGAGACCCATCGTTGTGGTCTCTCACTCCATGGCCATCCGGGGCGCCCTGTCCTACCTGTTCGACGCCGCCCTTTCGGACCTTTGGCACATCCGGATCAATCCGGCGGCCATCATCAAAGTGGAATACCGGGAAGGCTTCGCCATTTTGGAAGGGATGCTCGACCCTCACGATATCATTGCATAGGACCGGTTCCCATTCGAGCCGGCAGAAGGAGCACATCATGGAAAAGAAAAAGACGTTCTACATCTCCACCCCGATCTATTACCCCAGCGACAACCTGCACATCGGCCACACCTACTGCACGGTCATGGCCGACGCCATGGCCCGGTTCAAGCGGCTGGCCGGCTACGATGTGATGTTTTTGACCGGCACCGACGAGCATGGCCAGAAGATCCAGAAAAAAGCCGAGGCCCAGGGCATGACCCCCATCGCCTACGTGGATTCCATCGTAAAAGGCATCCTGGAGCTCTGGGAGACCATGGAGATTTCCTACGACGACTTTATCCGCACCACGCAGCCCCGCCACGAAAAGCGGGTCCAGGAAATTTTCCTGAAAATGTACGAAAAGGGCGACATCTACAAGTCCGAATACGAGGGCTGGTACTGCACGCCTTGCGAGGCCTTCTGGACGGAAAACCAGCTGAGCGACGGCATCTGCCCCGACTGCGGCCGGCCCGTGGAAAAGGCCAAGGAGGAAGCCTATTTCTTCCGGCTTTCCAAGTACGCCGACCGCCTGGTGGAGCTGTTCAAGACCACGGACTTCCTGCAGCCCGAGACCCGGGTCAACGAAATGCTGGCCTTTATCGACCAGGGGCTGGAGGACCTTTGCATCTCCCGCAGCAGCTTCGACTGGGGCATCCCGGTGCCCATCGACGACAAGCACGTCATCTACGTGTGGCTGGACGCGCTCTCCAATTATGTGACCGCCCTGGGCTTCCCGGAACTGCCGGGAGAGAGCATCGAAAAGTACCAGCGCTACTGGCCCTGCGATGTGCACCTGGTGGGCAAGGAGATCGTGCGCTTCCACGCCATCATCTGGCCGGCCATGCTCATGTCCATCGACGCGCCCCTGCCCAAGCACGTGCTGGGGCACGGCTGGATCCTTCTGGAGGGGGGCAAAATGTCCAAATCCAGAGGCAACATCGTGGACCCTGTCAAGCTGATCGAACGCTACGGCGTGGATGCTCTGAAGTATTTTCTGCTCCGGGAGTACACCTTCGGACAGGACGGGCTGTTCACCAACGAGGTGATGCTCAACCGGCTGAACTACGACCTGGCCAACGACCTGGGGAATCTGCTCTCCCGGACCGTGTCCATGATCGAAAAATACAGCGGCGGCATCGTGCCGCCCCAGGGTCCTTCCGAGGGCACGGACCAGGTCCTGAAAGAGCTGGCCATCGGCTGCTATGCCCGGGTGGAAGCGCACATGGACCAGTTTCGCTTCAATTTGGCGCTGGAAGAGATCTGGGTCCTGATCCGGCGGACGAACAAGTACATCGACGAGAATGCGCCCTGGATCCTGGCACGGGACGAAGGGTCCAAAGCCAGACTGGACGCCGTGCTCCACAACCTGGCCGAAGCCCTGCGCATCGTGTCCATTCTGATCCATCCCTTTATGCACACCACAGCCGCGGAGATCCGCAGCCAGCTGGGCCTTGCGGAAGGGGAACCGGAGTGGAAGGACGCCGCGGTGTTCGACGCCATGGAAGGGCAGACCGTGCGGAAGGGCAGAGCCATCTTCCCCAGGCTGGATATCGAAGAGGAGATCCGGGCGCTGGAAGCGATGAAAAAGGAAGGGGCGGAGCCGGAAGACCTGCCGCCGGAGATCCCCTATAAAGAGGCCATCGATTTTGACCATTTCGACAAGATCGACCTGCGCACCGGCGTGATCCTTTCGGCGGAAAAACACCCGGACGCGGACAAGCTGCTGGTGTTCCAGGTCCGGATGGGCCGGGAGGTGCGGCAGATCATCTCCGGCGTGGCGGAAAGCTACAAGCCCGAAGACTGCGTGGGCCAGCCGGTGATCGTAGTAGCCAATTTGAAACCCCGCAAGTTCAGAGGGCTGGAGTCCGACGGAATGCTGCTGTTCGCCAACGACAGGGACAAGTTCACCTTCGCCCTGACCAAAGCCCGGGACGGAGAGGTCGTCAGCTGATGCTCTTCGACTCCCATTCCCACATCAGCGATCCCAGGTTTGACGCGGACCGGCAGGGACTCTATCGGCAGATCCGGGAAGCCGGCCTGTCCGTGGTCATGGACGTGGGCGCCGACCTGGCTTCTTCCGTGGCGGCGGTCCGCACGGCCCGGGAAAACGACTTCTGCTATGCGGTGGTGGGCTGCCATCCCCACGAGAGCAAGGACTTCGACGAAGAGCAGCTGACATTGATCAAGGGCCTTGCCCAAAAACCGAAGGTGCAGGCCATCGGGGAGATCGGCCTGGATTACCACTACGACTTTTCGGATCGGGAGACCCAGCGCTTCTGGTTCGCCCGGCAGGTGCAGCTGGCGGTGGCCCTTCGCATGCCCATGGTGATCCACGACCGGGAAGCCCACGAGGACGTGATGGGCATCCTGAAGGAAAACGGCGCCTTCTCCCCGGAGCGAAGATCCGCTTTTCCCCTCCGCCCCGACGGCACGCCGGACGCCCGGGTGCTCCTGCACTGCTATTCGGGCGGCGTGCCCATGGCGGAGCAATATGTAAAGCTGGGGGCCACAGTGAGCATCGCCGGCCCCATCACCTACCGCAACGCCCGGCGCGCCCGGGAAGTGGTGGAGGCTCTGGATCTGACCCACCTGCTGGTGGAGACCGACGCGCCCTACCTGGCGCCGGAACCCTGCCGGGGACGCACCAACATTCCGCCCTACGTTGAGCACACGGTCCGCAAGGTGGCGGAGATCAAAGGCTTGACCTACGAGGAAACGGCCCGGCAGACCTGCCGGAACGGATGCCGCTTTTTCGGGATACAACTGTAAAGGAGAAGAAAGTATGCATTGCGCGAAGAAATTGACCCAGGACATGTATTGGGTGGGCGCCAACGACCGGAGGCTGACCCTGTTCGAAAACCTCTATCCCATCCCCGCCGGCGTCTCTTATAACGCCTACCTGGTCCTGGACGAAAAGACCGTTCTGATCGACACGGTGGACAAGGCGGTGACCGGGCAGTTTTATGAAAACCTTGACTACGTCCTTCAAGGACGCACCCTGGATTATCTGATCATCAACCACATGGAGCCGGACCATGCGGCAGGCGTCCGGGATCTCATGAGCCGCTACCCGGGTCTGAAGATCGTGAGCAACGCCAAGGCCATTTCCATGGTCAGGCAGTTTTTCCACTGCGAAGTGGAAGACTGCGCGCTCGTGGTGGGCGAGGGCCACAGCCTCAGCACCGGTCGACACACTTTTCAGTTTATGATGGCGCCCATGGTCCACTGGCCGGAGACTATGGTCACCTACGACGCCGCGGACCGCATCCTGTACTCCGGGGACGCCTTCGGCACCTTCGGGGCGCTCAACGGCAAGCTCTGGGCGGACGAAGTGGACTTCCAGCGGGACTGGCTGCCGGATGCCCGGCGTTATTACACCAATATCGTCGGCAAATACGGCGTGCAGGTCCAGACGCTGCTCAAAAAAGCCGCGGGCCTGGACATCGGGATCATCTGCCCCCTCCACGGACCGGTCTGGCGCAAGGATCTGGCCTGGTTTATTGAAAAGTACGACCGGTGGAGCTCCTATCAGAGCGAGGACAAGGCCGTCCTGATCGTCTACGCCTCCATTTACGGACATACAGAAAATGCGGCGGAAATGCTGGCCTTCGCCCTGGCGGAGGAGGGGGTCAGGGACGTCGCCCTGTACGACGCTTCTTCCACAGACCTGTCCCATCTGGTGGCGGAAGCCTTCCGCTGCAGCCATCTGGTGCTGGCTTCGGCCACCCACAACGCCGAGATCTTCCCGCCCATGAACCATTTCCTGTTGGACCTGAAGGCCCACAACCTGCAGAAGCGCAGTGTGGCCCTGATCGAAAACGGCACCTGGGCGCCCACTTCCGGCAAGCTGATGGCCCAGATCCTCTCGGGCATGAAGGAAATGGATCTGCTGGATGACACGGTGAGCATCCGCTCTTCTGTCGGACCAGAACAGAGAGAAGCCCTGGCCCGGCTGGCCGCAAAGATCGCCGCCTCCCTGAAGGGGTAAACCATGAACGCCCGGCGCAGCGTCGAACGAACGATCGCACAGCACGATATCATCGCCCCCGGCGACCAGGTGGTGCTGGGTCTTTCCGGAGGCCCTGATTCCCTGTGCCTGCTGCACATCCTGACCGAGCTCCAAACGGAGCTTGGTTTTTCCTTGTCCTGCGTCCATGTAAACCACCTGATGCGGGGCGCGCAAGCCGAAGAGGATGTTCGCTGGCTTTCGGCCCACTGCAAGGAAATAGGGATCCCTCTGACCGTGGAGCGCTGCGATGTAAAGGCCCGGGCGCTCCGGGAAAAGATCACAGTGGAAGAAGCGGGGCGCAAGGCCCGGCAGGAAGCTTTGTTCGCAAGGGCCCGGGCGGAAGCCGGGGCTTGCCGGGGCAGGGTTCGGGTGGCCCTGGCCCACAATCGGGACGACCAGGCCGAGACTGTCCTGCTGCGCATGCTGCGGGGCACCGGCGTCCACGGATTGGCCGCCATGGAGCACTGCCGGGCCGACGGCTTGATCCGGCCTCTGCTGGACACCCCGCGAAGAGAAGTGGAAGCCTATTGCCTGGAAAAAGCATTGTCTCCCCGGTGGGACAGCACCAACGCCAGTCCGGCCTTTACCCGCAACCGGCTGCGGCTGGAACTGATCCCCCTGCTGGAGGAACGTTTCAACCCCGGCGTCAGGGAAAGCCTGGCAAGGCTGGCGGACAATGCCCGGGAAGACGACCGCTGTCTGGAAGCTCTGGCATCGGAGAAAGCGCTTTTGGCAAGGCCTCCGGGTGATTCCCCGGATGGCCCGGCCTGTCTGGCCTATCCCTTCGCAGCGCTTGCGGCCCTGGACCCGGCGCTGGGCAAGCGCTTGATCCGCCTCCTGTTTGAACGCGTCGGCCTTTCCGAAGACATCGCCTCGGTCCACTTGAACGCCCTTTGGGAGGTCCTCAAAAGGCCGGCGCCGGGCGCTGTGATCGAATTTCCCGGAGGCTTTCGGGCCCGGATCGCCGGCGAAGAGGTCCTGTTCAAAGCGCCCGGTCCGCAAGAGCTTTGCCTGCCCCTCCCCCTTTGGCGTCTGACAACGAGGCGCATGCCGGCGGAACAGGCGCCGGACCCCGGAACGCTGCCCCCCCACCAGGCGCTCCTGGATGCCGCCAAGGTGGAGGCCCTGGGCCTGCCTTTGACCCTTCGCACCCGTCAACCGAAGGACCGGATCCATCCGCTGGGCAGCAAAGGGTCCAAAAAGCTGCAGGATTATTTTGTGGACGCCAAGGTGCCCAGGGATCTTCGGGACCAGATCCCCCTGGTCTGCTGCGGCGATCAGATCCTGTTTATCCGGGGCGGAGCGCTCAGCGAAACCGTCAAAGTGACGGAGGACTCCAAGTATGTGTTATTGCTTGATATAAGCAGGGAAATATGCTAAAATGTTGTGTCTTTGTACAAATATGCCCCTATTTGGGGATAATCAATCAGGACACGGAGGTTCTTAGCCATTGAACGATAAAAGAAAAAACACTGTACGGGGTGTCGGGATATACTTTCTGATCTTTGCGGTCGTTCTTTCGATCGCCTGGTTTTATCAGGACGCGGCGATCGGCAAGCAGGAAACAGTCAAGAGCATCGAATTCTCGGAGTTCGTGTCGTACCTGGAAAAAGAGCAGGTGCAGACCATCAAGGTCACAGAAACCGCCCGCCGCTACGAAGGCGAGCTTCGGGACGGAACGGTGTTCATCACCTACGCGCCCACCGTCTACGATATGGCGGCGGTGAGCGAAACCTATATCATTCCCCAATCCGGCAACGGTCTTACAGTCCAGAGCGTCAAGCCCTCCTCGGCGGCGGCCTGGCTCAGCTGGCTCCCCACGCTGCTGCTCATCGGCGTCATGATCTTCTTCTGGACCAGTTTTATGGGATCCGGAGGCGCGGGCGGCGGCAACAAGAATGTGATGAACTTCGGAAAGAACCGGGCCCACATGGTCAAGGAGGGGGATCAGAAAAAGATCACCTTTGCCGATGTGGCCGGGCTGGACGAAGAGAAGGCGGAGCTGGAGGAGATCGTGGATTTCCTGCGGAGCCCCAAAAAATATGTGCAGCTGGGCGCCCGGATCCCCAAAGGCGTGCTGCTGGTAGGCCCTCCGGGAACCGGCAAAACGTATATTTCCAAGGCGGTGGCCGGCGAGGCCGGCGTGCCTTTCTTTTCCATCAGCGGATCGGATTTCGTGGAAATGTTCGTAGGCGTCGGCGCATCCCGGGTGCGGGATCTGTTTGCCGAAGCCAAGAAAAACGCTCCCTGCATCATCTTTATCGACGAGATCGACGCGGTGGGCCGGCGCAGAGGCGCCGGGATCGGCGGCGGCAACGACGAGAGAGAACAGACCCTGAACCAGCTCCTGGTGGAGATGGACGGCTTCGGCGTCAACGAAGGCATCATCATCCTGGCCGCCACCAACCGGCCCGACGTGCTGGATCCGGCTATTCTTCGGCCCGGCCGCTTCGACCGGGAAGTCGCCATCGGCATCCCCGACATCAAGGGGCGCGAAGCCATATTTAAGATCCATTCCAGAAACAAGCCCCTGGACAGCGGCATCGACATGAAGGTGCTGGCCAGGAGGACCCCGGGTTTTACCCCGGCGGACATCGAAAACATGATGAACGAAGCCGCCCTGCTCACGGCGCGCAGAAACGGCAGCCAGATCCACATGGACGACCTGGAGGAAGCCATCACCCGGGTGATCGCCGGCCCCCAGAAAAAAAGCCGGGTGATCAGCGACGGCGAAAAGAAACTGACCGCCTATCACGAAGCCGGCCACGCAGTGGTGGCCAGAGCCCTGCCCAACGCGGATCCGGTCCACCAGGTGACCATCATGCCCCGGGGCCGGGCCGGCGGTTTTACCATGACGCTGCCCAAGGAAGACAAATATTATATGACCAAGACCGAAATGGAAGAGCAGATCATGCATCTTCTGGGGGGTCGGGTGGCTGAAAAGCTGGTGCTCAAGGATATCAGCACCGGCGCCAGCAACGACCTGGAGCGGGCCACCACCATTGCCCGCAACATGGTCACCAAGTACGGCATGAGCGAAAAGATCGGCCCCATCAACTACAGCGACTCCGACGAAGTGTTCCTGGGCCGGGATTTTACATCGCGAAAGAATTTTTCCGAAAGTCTGGCCTCGGAGATCGACAAGGAGATCAAGTCGATCATGGAGACCGCTTTTGTCAAAACCGAAACGATCCTCCTGGCGCACATGGAACAGCTCCAGCGGATCGCCGACGCCCTGCTGGATCTGGAGACCATCGACGGCGCCCAGTTCGAGCAGTTGTTCAACGACGAAAAGACCCTGGACGAGATCCGGCAGGACAGCCAGGAGCAGGCCCAGGCCAAAGAAGAAGCCAACCGCCTGGAGTCCGAAAGGCGGACCGCCGCAGAGGCTGCGGAGCGCAAAGCCATCGAAGACCAAATGCGCAAGCATATGGAAAAAGGCAAGCGCGTGGCGGTGGTGGGCAAGGATGGGCGTATGGTGTTCCGGGAACTCTCGCACCTCCGCGAAAAGAAAGATACCGATCCGGCCGATGAACCGGAGAAAAAGGACGAGGAATGACGGAAACCTTTTCGAACAGCCTGATCAACAACAGCATCTACCACTTGCTGAACTTCGAAAAGTACAGCAGTTTTCCTATGGCCATGCGGGAAGCGGCCATCAACAACAATTTCCAGGTCGTCCTCTTTTCCGGAGACTTCAACACCGTGTTTTCCGTGGAGACCCGCCACACCGTGTCCATCGAGGATGTGGTGCGCATGGGCATCGAGCAGGACATCGACAAGAACACGAAGAGCACAAGGCTGGACTTTAAGGGTCTTTCCACCTACTGGGGGCCGGTCACCCTGGGCGGCGTCAAGCACTATCTGATGCTGGTGGACAACGATCTGAACTATACCCAGGACGAGATCGTCAAGCTGGCCGAAATCATCGAGCTGGCCATGGGCATGTGGAACTACACGCCGGAGCGGGACATCACCGCGGAGTTCATCCGGGCCCTGCGCCGGGGGAACCGGAGCCTGGCCTACACCCTGATGCAGGAACTGGACCTTTCGGGGGACCAGTGCAATGGTGTCTTTTTTGTCCCGGGCGTCCACAAGGAGGAAGGACTCAAAAGACTGGCGGCTTTTGAAAAGCAGTTTGACATCCGGACCATCAAAGTGACCGAAGGCGACGAGATCGCCGGCATCCTGCTGGATTCTCCCGCGGCCAAGGCCTACGGAGAACCCGAGTGGAAGGACCTGGCCCGGCAGATGTTCGAGGCCGGCGCGGACAAGACGTTCCACGTTTCCGGGCTGGAGGGGGTGGAAGGCATGTGCAACGCCTTCCAGATCATCAACGAGACGGAAGCGTTCATCCAGCTCATCTTCCCCCACAAGCACTCGTTTTCCAAGTACGAGCTGGCCCTGGCCAGCAATTGCGTCAACATCTGCATCAAGGGCAGTTCCGTCAAGCGCAACTATCTGGAGCTGCTCAAGCCTTTCAAGAACAGCAAAGACACCAAAGGGAAGCAGCTGATGGACACCCTGGAGACCTTTGTGCTGGACGCGGGGCTTTCCACCGCCAAGACCGCCCGGCTGATGGACATTCACGCCAACACCGTGCAATACCGTCTCAAGCGGATCAAGGAGATCCTTGGGGTGGACATCACCGGCAACACCATCGTGCCCGGCCTGATGATGGCCCTGGCGGTCGCCCGGATCGAAAAAGAAGTTCGTTCATTTTAAGACAGGAGAAGAACAGTATGCTACTGGCATTCGACGTAGGCAACACCAACATCGTACTGGGGGTTTACCGGAACCGGGAACTTCTGCAGAACTGGCGCATGGAGACCGACAAGAACAAGAGCGCCGACGAATACGGCATGATCATTCACCAGCTCTTCGAATACGAGGGCTTGTCCACCAAGGATGTGGACGAAGTGATCATCTCCACGGTGGTGCCGCCGATCATTTATACGCTGCAGCATCTGTCCCTGAAATATTTCAACACGAAGCCCCTGGTGGTGGGCCCCGGGATCAAGACCGGATTGGTGGTCAAGTACGACAATCCCAAGCTCCTGGGCGCCGACCGGATCGTCAACGCCGTTGCGGCGCTGCACCTGTATCCGGCGCCTTTGATCGTGGTGGATTTCGGAACCGCCACCACCTTTTGCGCCATCACCGAAAAGTCCGAGTATCTGGGCGGCGTGATCGCGCCGGGGATCAAAATATCCGCCGACGCCCTCTTCGAAAAGACGGCCAAACTGCCCCGGGTGGACCTGGAAGCCCCGGGACACGTGCTGTGCCGCAACACCAGCGAAGGCATCCAGGCCGGCGTGGTCTACGGCAATATGGGCATGGTGGAGCACATCATCAAAAAAATGAAGCGGGAGATCGCCGAATACACCGGCAGCGACAAGCCTGTGACGGTGGTGGCCACCGGCGGTTTATCCACGCTGATCGAATCGGGGGTGGACTGCATCGACCACGTGGACAAGCTCCTCACGCTCACCGGGCTCGAACTGCTCTACGAAAAGAACCGTCCCCGGAAAAACCCCCGCAGCAAGAGCGAAGGCGATGAAGAATCCGGGCTGTAGCATCGGCGGAGTCTCTTTCGACTTCCCGTTTTTTCTGGCCCCCCTGGCGGGGATCACCGACGGCTCTTTCCGCCGCCTCTGCCGGGAGCAGGGAGCAGGGCTCACGACCACAGAAATGGTCAGCGCCAAGGGTTTGCACTACGAGAGCAAAAATACGGCGGAGCTGCTGATCATCAAACCCGAAGAGGGGCCCGTGAGCATTCAGCTTTTCGGATCGGACCCGGCCTTGATGGGCAAAGCGGCAAAAGAGCTGAAAGACCGGCCCAACGTGCTTCTGGACATCAATATGGGCTGCCCGGTGCCAAAAGTCGTGCGCAACGGAGAAGGCTCTGCGCTGTTAAAGGATACGGCTCTGGCTGCGGCCTGTGTCCGCGCCGCGGCGGACAATGCGGGAAAGCCCGTCACGGTCAAAATGCGCGTGGGTTTTTCCGAGGGGCCCTACGATTTCTGCGGATTTGCCCAAGCCATGGAGGCCGCGGGCTGCGCTGCGATCACCGTCCACGCCAGGACCCGGGAGCAATACTATTCGGGAAAGGCCGACTGGACAAAAATCGCCCGGATCAAAAAGGCGGTGCGCATCCCCGTCATCGGAAACGGCGACGTGTTCACAGCCGAAGACGCCCTGCGCATGATGGAGGAGACCGGCTGCGACGGGGTGATGATCGCCCGGGGAGCCCTGGGAAACCCCTGGATCTTCAGCCAGATCCGGGCCTTGTGGGAAGGGAGTGCGCAGGAGAACCGTCCCTCTGCGCAAGAGATGGTCTTGCGCCACCTGGCGCTGGTCATAGAGGCCAAAGGCGAATACGTGGCGGTGAGGGAAATGAGAAAGCACCTGGGCTGGTATGTCAAAGGCATTTCCGGCGCGGCCCAGCTGCGCAGGGCCGCCAACGCCGCCACCACCGCCGCGCAGATGATAGAGATCGCAAGCCGCTTGGGCGATCGTCCCGCCCATTGAACGCACCACAGATAAAGAGAGGTTTATACAATGAACAGTGATCAGATTTTATTGACCCAGGAAGGCTATGACAAGATCGTCAAAGAGCACGAGTATCTGGTGTCCGTCCGAAGAGGCGAAGTGGCCGAGCGGATCAAGGAAGCCATCTCCTACGGAGATATTTCCGAGAACGCAGAGTACGATTCAGCCAAAAACGAGCAGGCCGAGCTGGAAGACCGCATCATCAAGCTGGAAAACATGCTGCGCAAAGGCAAGATCATCAACGAAGACGAGCTGACCGGCGACCACGTGAACCTGGGTCTGCGGGTCCAGGTGAGGGATCGTCAAAGCGGCGACAAGTTCGAATACGTCATCGTGGGCGCCACGGAAGCGGACCCCTTTGCCGGGAAAATTTCCAACGAATCCCCCGTAGGCAAGGCCTTGCTGGGGAAAGCCACCGGCGATTCGGTGGATATCCAGACTGAAATGGGGCCGCTTTCCCTGGAAGTTCTGAAGATCCGGAAAGCCTAGCAGACCCCGGGAAAGGAAGAGGGCAATGAGCGAAGAAGAAAGAAGACCGGAGCAGGATATCCCATCGGAAGAAGCCCTGCCCGAAGAGGATCCGGGGGAGCAGCGGCGGATCCGCCGGGAAAAGCTGGCAAGCCTGCAGGAAATGGGACGGAACCCTTTCCTGACGGAAAAGTGGGATGTGAACGCGTTCAGCGGCGATATCAAGGAAAACTTCGAAGCCATGGAAGGACAGAAAGTCTCCATGGCCGGCCGCATCATGGCCAAACGGCAGATGGGCAAAGCTTCCTTTATCGACATCCAGGACAAGCAGGGCCGCATCCAGTGCTATGTTCGCCAGGACGCCCTGGGCCCCCAGGAGTACGAGATCTTTCTGACCTACGACCTGGGCGATATCGTGGGCCTTACCGGCGAAGTGTTCAAGACCCGCCACGGGGAGATCTCCGTCCGGGTCGAGTCTCTTTGTCTGCTCACCAAATCTCTGGCTCCCCTGCCGGATAAATGGAAGGGCTTAAAGGATCAGGATCAGCGGTACCGGCAGCGCTACGTGGATTTGATCGTCAACCCCGATGTGCGGGAAATGTTTCGCAAGCGGACCGCCATCATCCACCAGATCAAGCGGGTCCTGGAGGACCAGTACGGCTATCTGGAAGTGGACACCCCCATTCTGACCGTCATCGCGGGCGGCGCCAACGCCCGTCCCTTTTCCACCCACCACAACACCCTCAACCTGGATATGAAGCTCCGGATCTCCAATGAGCTGTATCTGAAGAGATTGATCGTGGGCGGCCTGGACCGGGTCTACGAAATGGGCAAGATGTTCCGCAACGAGGGCATGGACCGGAACCACAACCCGGAGTTCACCAGCATGGAGTGCTACATGGCCTATGCGGACATGGAAGCGGTGATGGATGTGACGGAGCAGGTAGTCTCCCAGGCGGCCATGGCCGCCAACGGGTCCATGAAGATCACGTATCAAGGCAAGGAATTCGATCTGACGCCGCCCTGGAAGGTCATCGACATGGGGGAGGCCGTCAAGCAGATCACCGGCACGGACTTTGCCCTGATCGACAGCGATCAGCAGGCCCGGGACGCGGCCGTCGCCGCGGGCATGGCGCCTAAGGATGTGGCGGGTCTTCCCCGGGGAAAGATCCTGGCCGAAATGTTCGAAGCGTTCTGCGAGGACGCTCCGGGTTTTCTGGACGGACCGGTCTTCGTCACCGGACACCCCATCGAAGTGTCGCCCCTGTCCAAAAGAGACCCCCGGGATCCCCGGATCACCCGCCGCTTCGAGGCCTATGTGAACGGCTGGGAGATCGCCAACGCTTTCTCCGAGCTCAACGACCCCATCGACCAGCTGGAACGGTTCCGGGTGCAGCAGGGCCATCTGGACACAGGGGAGGACGAGGAAGCCCACCCCATGGACGAGGACTTCGTCTATGCCCTGGAGGTGGGGCTGCCGCCCACGGGCGGCCTGGGCATCGGCATCGACCGGGTGATCATGCTGATCACCGACGCCCCCAGCATCCGGGACATCATCCTTTTCCCCACCATGAAACCGCTGTAGACTCCCTTCGCGAGGTACGAAATGAAAGCCACAGATGTCAGAGAACTCTATCGATCCACAGAAAAATTCGCCGGGAAGGAGATCACCGTCGCCGGCTGGATCCGCACGAACCGCAACTCCAATAAATTCGGCTTCATCGAGCTGAACGACGGCACCTTCTTCAAGTCGGTGCAGATCGTCTACGAAGAGGACAAGCTGGAGAACTTTTCCGAAGTGTCCCGCTATCCCATCGCTTCGGCGCTGGTGGTCCGGGGACAGCTGGTCCCAACGCCGGACGCCCGGCAGCCCTTCGAGATCAAAGCTTCTTCCATCGCCCTGGAAGCCTCCTCGGATCCGGACTACCCCCTGCAGAAAAAGCGGCACAGCCTGGAATTTCTCCGGGAGCAGGGACACCTGCGCCCCCGGACCAACATGTTCAGCGCCGTGTTTCGCGTGCGCTCCATCGCGGCCTATGCGGTCCATCAGTTCTTCCAGGAGCGGAACTTCATCTACGCCCATCCCCCCATCATCACCGGCAGCGACGCCGAAGGGGCGGGGGAGATGTTCCAGATCACCACGCTGGACTTGAATAATGTGCCCAAAAGAGAAGACGGCGCCGTGGACTTCGACAAGGACTTCTTCGGAAAGCCCGCAAACCTTACCGTGAGCGGTCAGCTGGAGGCGGAGATCTTCGCCCTGGCCTTTAAAAACACCTATACCTTCGGACCCACGTTCCGGGCCGAAAACTCCAACACCGCCCGCCATGCGTCGGAATTCTGGATGATCGAGCCGGAGATCGCCTTCGCCGATTTAAAGGACAACATGCGCCTGATCGAGGACATGGTCAAATACATCATCTCCTATACTTTGGAGCACGCGCCGGAGGAGATGGCTTTCTTCGACGAATTCGTCCAGGAGGGTCTGCTGGACCGGCTCCGCCACATCGTGGCTTCGGATTTCGGCCACGTCACCTACACCCAGGCCGTGGAATTGCTGCAAAAATCCGGCAAGGAGTTCCAGTTCTCCGTGGACCGCTGGGGCATCGACCTGCAGTCGGAGCACGAGCGCTACCTGACGGAGGAAGTGTTCCAAGGCCTTCTATATGCGCCTGAACGAAGACGGAAAGACCGTGGCGGCCTGCGACCTTCTGGTGCCCGGGATCGGAGAGATCGTGGGCGGCAGCCAGAGGGAGGAGCGCCACGACGTGCTCCTGGAGAAGATCCTGGCCAACGGACTGAAGCGGGAGGATTACTGGTGGTATCTGGAACTGCGCAAGTACGGCGGCGTCAAGCACGCCGGCTTCGGCCTGGGCTTTGAGCGGATGATCATGTACCTGACGGGCATGTCCAATATCCGGGACGTGATCCCCTTCCCGAGGACGCCCCGAACCGCGGAATTTTAACCTTTACCCCTTTGGATACCATGTGATATACTCTATTTGTTGTCAAAAAATAAAACAGGAGGACGCGTAGGATATGAAAGGCTATACAAGTGAAAGGATCAGAAATATTGCGCTTGTAGGACATGGCGGATGCGGGAAGACGACTTTTCTCGAAGCTGCACTTCTTGCAACCGGGGCCATCAACCGGCTCGGAAGAGTGGAAGACGGAAACACCGTAGCCGACTTCGACAAGATGGAGATCGAAAAAGGGTACTCTATCAGCGCATCGATCGTGCCGGTAGAATACAACAAGACGAAGATCAACTTTATCGACACGCCGGGCTTTTTCGATTTTGTGGGCGAAGTGAACTCGGCCATGAGAGCGGTGGAAGCCGCAGCCATCTTCGTGGACGCTTCCGCCGGTCTGCAGGTCGGCACTGAAAAAGCGTGGAATTCCTGCGAGCAATTCAAGATGCCCCGGTTTTTCATCATCAGCAAGACCGATAAAGAGAACGTGGATGTGGCGGCGGTCATCGCCGCGATCCAGCACAAGTTCGGCATCTCCGCCGTTCCCCTGGAGGACCGGGACGCCCTGAGCGAAGCCATCGCCGAGACCGACGAGGAACTGATGGAGAAATTCTTCGACGGCCAGGCCTTCACCGACGAGGAGTTTGCCCGGGGGCTACTGGCCGGCATCGCCTCCGGCGGCATCGCGCCCATCATGGTGTGCAGCGCCCTCAAGGGCGAGGGGATCAAAGAGATCCTGACTTCCATCGTCCAATACGCGCCCAAGCCCACGGACCATCCCCCCTTCGCGGCCAAAAATGACAAGGGCGAAGAGGTGGAGATCTCCTGCGGGGAAGGCCCTGCCTCCGCCTTTGTGTTCAAGACCATCGCCGATCCCTTCCTGGGCAAGATCTCCCTGGCCAAGGTGATCACCGGAAAACTGGTGCCGGGCCAGGAAATATTCAACGGAAAGGCCGAGAAATCCGAAAAACTAGGCGCCATGTTCTTTCTTCGGGGAAAGAACCAGGGCGACTGCCCCCAGGCGGACTTCGGGGATATCGTGGCGATCGCCAAGCTGCAGTACACCCAGACCGGGGACACCCTGAGCGAAAAATCCCACGTGGTGGCCTATCCGCCCGTTGAATTCCCCCAACCTACGCACTTTATCGCCGTGGAGCCCAAATCCAAGGGCGACGACGAAAAGGTGGGGACAGGGCTCAAAAAACTCATGGAGGAAGATCCGTCTTTCGTGGTGGAGCGCAACCCGGAGACCCACCAGATGCTCATCGGCGGACAGGGCGACATCCAGATGAACGTCATCATGGCCAAGCTCAAGGAGAAGTTCGGCGTGGATGTGCTGACGGTCCACCAGAAGGTCGCCTATCGGGAGACCATCAAGGGAACCTCCGACGTCCAGGGCAAACACAAGAAGCAGTCCGGCGGCGCGGGGCAGTACGGCGACGTATGGATCCGCTTCGGCCCCTCCACGGAAGAGTTCGAATTCGCCGAAGAACTGTTCGGAGGCTCCGTGCCCAAAAACTATGTGCCTGCCGTGGAAAAGGGCCTGCGGGAAAGCCTGGACAAGGGTCCCCTGGCCGGCTGCCGTGTCGTCAACTTAAAGGCCGTGCTTCACGACGGTTCCTACCACGACGTGGACTCCAACGAGATCTCTTTCAAAATCGCCGCTTCCATCGCCTTCAAAAAGGGCATAGTGGAAGCCAAACCCTGCCTGCTGGAGCCGATCATGCACCTGGAGATCGTGGTGCCCGACGAATACACCGGCGACGTGATGGGCGACATGAACAAACGCCGGGGCAAGATCCTCGGCATGGAGCCCTTCAAAGGCGGACAGCAGAAGCTGATCGCCGAAGCGCCCCAGGTCGAGGTCTTCGACTATTCCATCGCCCTGCGGTCCATGACCCAGGCCAGAGGAAATTTCACCCTGAGTTTCGATCGCTACGAAGAGGTGCCCGCCCATCTGGCGGAAAAAATCATCGCAGCCCACAAAGCCGAAGTCCAGGAATAGAGGGAAAAACTGCTGCAGGCGCCCCGAAAGGGGCGCCTTTTCTGTTGCCCGGGGCGAGGTCCTGTCCAGCGCAGGGAGAAAATAATCCAGTGGAGGAAAGCGGTAAAAAGGCCCGTCATACTGTTCATTTCTGCCAGGATGGTCTATAATTACAGGGAAATTGATGCGAGGCGAAGGAGAAGCCATGCAGATCGAGACCGGAAGTCCCTTTTCGGGGAAAAAATCAGAAGAACTGCGCACTTTTCTCCGCGCCGCAGGGCTGGAATACGAAGAGGGGATCGAGTTTTCTGTCTGTCTGTACGATGGAGAAGAGCTGCTGGGAAGCGGTTCCCTGGAAGAGAACGTGTTCAAGTGCATTGCGGTGAGGGAAGATCGCCAGGGCCAGGATCTGACGGCGAAAATTCTGACGGAGCTGCGCAGGGAAGCCCTCCGCCGGGGGATAACCCATCAGTTCTTGTTCACCAAGCCCGGGAACCTGCGGATGTTTTCCGACTTTGGATTCTATCCCATCGCTTCCGTGCCCGAAGCGCTGCTCATGGAGAACCGCAGGAACGGCGCCCGGGACTACGCCCGGTCTTTGGCCGAGGCTTGCGGCGGCACCGTGGGCGCCGCGGTGGTCAACTGCAACCCCTTTACCCTGGGGCACCGCTATCTGGTCGAGACCGCCTCGGCCCGCTGCGATCTCCTGCATCTGTTCGTGCTCACGGAAGACCGGAGCCGGTTTTCCGCCGCCGACCGGCTTCGGCTGGTCCGGGAGGGCACTTCGGACATCCCCAATGTGCGGGTCCACGAGACCGGTCCCTACATGATCTCCAGCGTCACCTTCCCCACATATTTTATCAAGGAGAAGGCCCGCTCCGGGGACATCGCCTGCCGGCTGGATCTGGAGATCTTTGCCCGGGTCTTCGCCCGGGAAATGGGGATCACCGTTCGCTTTGTCGGCACGGAGCCCAATTGCCAGGTGACTTCGGCCTACAACCGGCAGATGCTGGCCTATCTGCCGCCCCTGGGCATCCGGGTGGAGGAGATCCGGCGAAAAGAGATCCGCGGCGTGCCAATCAGCGCCAGCCGGGTGCGGGCCCTGATCGACCGGGGCGAAATCGAAAAAACGGCGGAGCTGGTCCCGCCAACCACCTATCAATTCATTCGCACACACTTTGCAAAGGAGAATCAGGAATGAAGTACTACATCGTCGACGCATTTTCGGACAAGCTCTTCGGCGGCAACCAGGCGGGGGTCTGCGTGCTGGACCATCCCATTTCGGCGCCGCTGATGCAGAACATCGCCATCGAAAATAAATTTTCGGAAACCGCGTTTCTGGTGAAGCGGGAGGGGTATTACGATCTGCGCTGGTTTACGCCCGGCGGCGAGATCGACTTCTGCGGCCACGCCACCCTGGGGTCGGCTTTTGTCATCAAAAAGTTTCTGGAGCCGGACATCCGGGACATCCATTTCCGCGCCCTCTGCGGGGAACTGACCGTCACCTGCGAAAACGACCTGCTCAACATGAACGCGCCCCGCTGGGTGCCCGAGCAGATCTCCCCGCCGGAAGGGCTGCAGGAGGCTCTGGGCGCAGACATCCTGTACTGCGGAAAGACCCGGGACACCCTGATCCTGCTGGACAGCGCCAAGACGGTCCGGGAGCTCCGGCCCGACATCGCGGCTCTGGCCCGGATCAGCGACGTGAAATGCGCCATTGTGACAGCGCCGGGAGAAGAGAGCGACTTTGTCTGCCGGGTCTTTGCGCCGGCCTTCGGCGTGGACGAGGATCCGGTGACGGGCTCGGCCCACAGCACCCTGATCCCCTATTGGGCGGGAAAGCTCGGCAAGGCCGAGTTGATCTCCCACCAGGTCTCCGGCCGGGGCGGCGTGCTGGCCTGCCGGGATCTGCCGGCGGATGGCCGGGTGGAAATGGCGGGCCGGGCGGTCTGCTATCTGATCGGCGAACTGCAGATCGAAACCGGGGAGGAATAGACCGATGAACTGGGGAATCATACTGCCGATCCTGATGGGCGTGGCCATCGGCATCACCATTATGCAGATGAAGAAATGAGATCGAAATGAACGGAGATGCAATCAATCCGACGATGACCGTTTCCGCGGCAAGCCTGGCGGCCATGTGGCTCACCTTTGCCCTCACCGCAGTGCTGCCCCTGGCCGGCTGGCTGTTTTTGGCGCGGCGATGGAAAGGGGCCGGCACGGCGGTGATCGCCGGGGCGCTTGGATTTTTTATCCCCCAGATCGCGATTCGGATCCCGCTGCTTTCCCTGCCTGCCGTTTCCGGCGGGCTGGGCGGCTTGTATCAAACGATGCCGCTGGTCTATTTTCTGTTTATGGCCTTTACTGCGGGGCTCTTTGAGACCTGCGGCCGCTTCTTCGTGTTCCGCTCCCTGCTGCACAGCCGGCTCAGCTACCGCACGGGCCTTGCCGCCGGATTCGGCCACGGGGCCGTGGAAGCGTTTATATTGGTGGGACTCACCTACGGAGCCAACCTGTATCTGTCCTACAGCCTCAATGCCGGAGCGCCGCTCCCGGCAGATCCTGCCCTGGCCGCGGGAGCGGCTCAGCTTGCGGCCACACCGGCCGGCCTTTTTCTGGCGGCGGCGGTGGAACGGGTCTGCACGGTCTGTTTCCACGTGGCCGCCTCCCTGTTCCTTTGCTATATGATCAGCATCCACAAGGGGCTCGGGGGATTTTTGCTCTGCCTGGGGGCTCATACGGCTCTGGACTTTTTTGTTCCGCTCCTTCAGGTCCGGGTCGGATCCTA
>CAZCTS010000004.1:0-1254 GCA_964501635.1 uncultured Oscillospiraceae bacterium
CACGGGCATCGATGTGCTGGCTGCGAAGGAAGCCGGCTTGATGCGGCGGTTTTACGAGGGGGTTTCCGCCATCGAGGGTGTGACGGTATACGGCGATTTCGCCGCCCCGCTGAGGACCGCCATCGTAGCCCTGAACATCCGGGACTACGATTCCGGCGCCGTGTCCGACGAGCTGTCCCAGACCTACGATATCGCCACGCGCCCCGGCGCCCACTGCGCGCCCAGGCTGCATCAGGCGCTGGGCACAGCGGAGCAGGGCGCCGTTCGCTTCAGTTTCAGCTGGTTCAACACCGAGGCGGAGATCGAACAGGCGATCCGGGCTGTCCGGGAGATCGCCTCATGAAACCGAAGAGCTTGACGCTGATCATCACCTTCCACACCACTACAGCGGCGATGGCCATGGAAAAAGCCTGCGCCGCCCGGGGACGCCCCGGCCGGCTGATCCCGGTGCCCCGAGAGATCGCATCGGGCTGCGGCATGGCCTGGAGCGCTCCGCCGGACAGCCGGGAAGCCCTGGAGCAGGCCGCGCAAAACGAAGGGATAGCGATCGCCGGCGTGTATCAAATCATGATTTGACGGCGGCTTGGCCGTGAGCCCGTCTGGGTCATCCATACAAATCAAAGGGCGCAGCCGGAGCTGCGCCCTTAGCGATTTTCAGGGTCCGAATGCTTGCTATTCTACGTAAATGCGGTGTTCCTTTTTCCCGGTGGCCACGCCGATGATCTGGGCGTAGGCAAGGCGGTCCTGCAACCTGCGGACCAGCACCTGCGCATCCTTTTCGTTCAAGGCGAACAGCAGGCCCCCGGAGGTCTGGGGATCGGCCAGCAGGAGCTTTACCGCATCCTCCACAGCGGAGGAATAGGAAACGTAGGGATCCAGATAGATTTGATTGGCAAAGGTGCCGCCGGGCACGATGGCTTGCCTGGCGTAGGCCAGGGCTCCCTCCAGAACGGGGATTTGCCAGGAGAGGAGACTCAGGGAGCAATCCGTGCCGGCAAACATTTCGTAGGCGTGGCCCAGCAGTCCGAAACCCGTCACATCCGTGGAGGCGTGGATGGGAAAACCTCTGGACACTTCAAAAGCGACTTTGTTCAGTTCCGCCATGGTCTCCGTCACCAGCTTTCTTTCTTCCGGCGTGATCAGGCCCAGGGTGGCGGCGGAATTCAGCGTGCCGATCCCGAGGGGCTTTGTAAGGATCAGCACATCGCCTTCCCGGACGCCGTTGTTGGTCCGGATGTTTTTTGGGTGGGCGAA
>CAZCTS010000004.1:1264-30851 GCA_964501635.1 uncultured Oscillospiraceae bacterium
TATCAGGTAAACCAATACCTAAAGCACCAAGTCCACTACCTTCTAAAATAGTAACAACACCTTTTATTGCAGTCATTATATTTAACTTTGGATGGGCGAAGCCGGTCACCGAGAGGCCGTATTTGGGCGTCGGGTCCTTGATGGTGTGGCCGCCGGTGATCATGGCGCCGGCTTCGGCCACTTTGTCGCAGCCGCCCATAAGGATAGCTTCCACGGAAGCCATCGGAAAGTCCTCCGGGTAGCATAAAATATTCAGGGCGAGTTTGGGCTCTCCCCCCATAGCGTACACGTCCGAGAGGGCGTTGGCGGCGGCAATGCGTCCGAAGTCGTAGGGATCGTCGGTCACCGCCGGGAACAGATCCACCGTCTGGATAATGGCGGTCGTTTCGTTGATTTGATAGACGGAGGCGTCATCCGAGGTGTCAAAGCCCACCAGCAGGTTCGGGTCAGAAAATTTTGGCAGCTTGCACAAAACTTGCGCAAGGGCTCCTGGGCCCACTTTGGCTGCTCAACCGCTGTGGTTGGCCCGGGCGAGCAGTTTTGATTTGTCGATCGGCATGGTGATCCTCCTTTCTGTTCGATATTCGCTATGGCGATTATAGCCGAAATTCTTTCTTTTGAAAACCCTTTTGGGTAATGTATAATCAAGGAAAGCTATCGCATACGGAAGTCGAGGGATTGCATGAACAATATCATCATCGGGACCGCCGGCCATGTGGACCACGGAAAAACCAGCCTGATCCAGGCCCTGACGGGCATCGATACAGACCGACTGATCGAAGAGAAGCGGCGGGGCATCACCATCGAGCTGGGCTTTGCGGACATGAAAGCCCCCGACGGCACGGATATCGGTATCATCGACGTGCCCGGCCACGAAAAGTTTATCCGGAACATGCTGGCCGGCATCGGCGGCATCGACCTGGCGCTCCTGGTGGTGGCCGCCGACGAGGGGGTGATGCCCCAGACCCTGGAGCATTTGGATATTCTGCAGCTGCTCAACATTCAAAGGGGGATCATCGCCGTCACGAAATCCGACATGGTGGACCCGGAATGGATGGAGCTGGTCCACGGAGATATACGGTCGGCGCTATTGGGCACGTTTTTGGAGCAGGCGCCCATGATCGATGTGTCCGCCAAGACCGGCTTTCAAATCGATGTTCTGCGGGATCTCATTTTTGAGATGGTCCGGGAACCCGGAAAGCGGAACAACGATCCTTCGCTGTTGCGCATCCCCATCGACAGGGTCTTTACCATCGACGGCTTCGGGACCGTGGTCACCGGCACCCTACTGGAGGGAACGATACGAGTGGGGCAGTCCGTCATGATCTATCCCCGGGAGCAGGTGGCAAAGGTGCGAAATATCCAGGTCCACGGAATGATGGTGGATTCGGCCCGGGCCGGCCAGCGGACAGCTGTCAATCTAACGGGCATAAAAAAAGAAGACTTGGAGAGGGGACAGGTCCTGGCGGCGGAAAAAAGCCTCCGGCCGACGCTGATGCTGGATGTGCGTCTGCAGCTCCTGAAAAGCACGAAGCGGAAGTTGGAGAGCGGCAGCCGCCTCCATTTCCACTTCGGATCCGACGAGGCCCTCTGCAAAGCGGTCCTGCTGGACCGGGAAGCGCTCAGCGGCGGTGAAAGCTGCTACGCCCAGCTTCGGACCGAGACGCCGGTGGCGCTGAAGCAGGGCGACTATTTTGTCCTTCGCTATTACTCTCCCGTGGAGACCATAGGGGGCGGCGTCGTGCTGGATGCAAACCCTAAAAAGCATAAAAGGAACGACCCCTCGCTCCTGGAAGCCCTGCAGATCAAGGAAAAGGGAAAACACTCCGACCTGTTGGAGCTGATGCTCAAAGAGCAGAGCCGGACCTTTCCGGAGATCGCCGCTTTGGCCAAGCAGGCCGGCATGACAGTCCAAGAAGCCCAGGCTCATTTCAAGGAAGGCCTGGAAGAAGGCCGGGTCGTGCCGCTGACGGACAAAGTGATGGTCCACGACGACTTTATTGCCGAGGCTGCGCAGAAAGCGTCGAAGATCCTGACGGAATACCATCAAAGAGAGCCGCTGTCTTTGGGCATGGCCAAGGAGGAGTTCCGAAACAAGTTGAGCCTGGCCCTTCGGACGGCCGAGCCCAGGCATCTGGAGCGGCTGATCGCGATTTTAGCCGCCCGGGAGGTCTTGAAATGGGACGCCACCACGGTAGCCCTGTCGGGATTCCGGGTTTCGTTTTCTGAAAAGCAGAAAGCAAAAATGGAGGAACTTCGGCAGTCCTTCCGCCGCTGGGCCCACGAACCTCCGGAAATCGAAGAAGTCCTGAAAGATTGCCCGGATCGCGGGGAATGCCGCCAGCTCTTGACCGCCCTGGCTTCGGAGGGCGCTCTGGTCCGCATGAACCCGAGCACCTATATCGACAGCCAGCTCCTGACCCGCGTCGTGGCCCTTGTCAGAAGGAGCATCGAAGAGCAGGGCGGGATCACATTGGCAGAGCTTCGGGATGAGCTGGGCACATCCCGGAAGTACGCCATGCAGATCCTGGAGTATTGCGATGCCGAAAAAATAACCCGGCTGCAGGAGGAGCGCAGAGTCGCTTATTAATGAGTTCCTGCCACGATTTCGCTTGAACCGTTCAAGGCGCTGTGCTACGATATGCAAAGGAGTAACATTCAAAAATTGAGTGTCGAAAAGACGCATAAATCATCCTTTTCAGGGGCCGACGGAGGGCGCTTTGATCATCACAAACAACCCATCGGTGGAGAGCGCATATCGGCAGGCCTGCCCGGTCCGATTTGTTGCGGGGAGCTATCGGGATGTGCTGGTGCAGGTAAGGGATCTGGTCCACCGGCGCCACCGGCTGATCACCCATCCCTTGATGGGAAGCCTTAAACCCAACGAGACGCCTTACCGTTCCGTCATCGTCAGCGACGAGCCGCTGGAACAGACCGACGGGGATTCCGTCATGATCATCGAAGATGCGATCCAGGTGTTCGACCGCTTTGCCAAGACCACCCGAAAAGACCGTGGAGAGGGGTCTACGGAAAAAAACAAAGAAGATTTTAGGCAGATCGATCTGTCCCTGTTGGAAAGCGCGTTGCAATAGAGAGAAATTCAGCTGATTCGATCGAAGGAGGAAGAGTGTATGAAATTAGAATTAGGATATGTGCCCATTCGGGATATCCAATTCGGTCCGGTATCAAAGATAGACAATAATACGTTATATGTCAACAAAGAAGAATTGTCCGCCCTGATCCTGGAGGATGAAATCATTGCATCCCTGGAGTTGGATCTGGCCCGTCCGGGCGAATCCGTCCGCATTACACCGGTCAAGGATGTGATCGAACCCCGGGTCAAAGTCAGCGGGGAGGGCTGCATTTTTCCCTTTTGGCGCGGGAAAGTCCAGACCGTGGGATCCGGCCGGACCCATGTCCTGAAAGGGGCTGCGGTGCTGACCACCGGGAAAGTGGTGGGCTTTCAGGAAGGGATCATCGACATGAGCGGCGAAGGCGCCAAATACACGCCTTTTTCAAAGCTCAACAACCTGGTCCTGATCGTTCAACCCAAAGAAGGGGTGCTGCAGCAGCCCTACGAAAAATCTCTTCGCCTGGCTGGGCTCAAAGCTGCGGAGTACCTGGGCAAGCTGGCGGAACAGCTGGAGCCGGAAGAAATCCACACCTACGAAACCTGTTCCGTCACCGAGGGGATCAAGAAGTATCCCGATCTGCCCCGGGTGGCCTATGTGCTGATGCTGCAGAGCCAGGGACTCCTCCACGACACCTATGTATATGGCGTAGATGCCAAGCAGATCCTGCCTACTATGCTTAGCCCCACCGAGCTGATGGACGGCGCCATCGTCAGCGGAAACTGCGTGTCCGCCTGCGATAAGAATACGACCTATCATCATCTGAACAATCCGGTGGTGGAAGATCTGTTCGCCGAACACGGAAAATCCTTGAATTTTGTGGGTGTGATAATCACCAACGAGAATGTGTTCCTGGCAGACAAGGAGCGCTCCTCCGATCGGACATCGGAATTGTGCGCTTTCCTGGGCCTGGACGGCGTCATCATATCTCAGGAAGGTTTCGGCAATCCGGACACCGACTTGATCATGAACTGCAAAAAGATCGAAGCCAAAGGCATCAAAACCGTGATCATCACCGACGAATACGCCGGGCAGGACGGAGCGTCCCAGTCTCTGGCAGACGCCGACGCGGCGGCAAACGCCGTAGTCACCGGCGGAAACGCCAACATGGTGATCCATCTGCCTGCTATGGACCGGGTGATCGGCTCCATCGACCAGGTGGACCACATCGCCGGCGGATGGTCCGGCTCCCTGAAAGAAGACGGAACCATCACCGCGGAGCTGCAGGTGATCACCGGCGCCACCAACGAAATGGGCTTCAACACCCTCAGCGCCAGATAGGAGGAAAACATGAATCAGATCAGAGTGGTCCATTACCTCAACCAGTTTTTCGCCCAGATCGGCGGCGAGGAAAAGGCCAATATCCCGCCGGAGGTCAAAGCGGGCCCGGTGGGTCCGGGCCTGGCCTTCCAGGCGGCTTTCGGCGAAGACGCCAAGATCGTGGCCACAGTCATTTGCGGGGATTCGTATTTCAACGAAAACGCAGAGTCGTCCAAGAAGGCTATTCTGGCGATGATCGACGAGCAGAAGCCGGACCTGGTGGTCTGCGGCCCGGCCTTCAACGCCGGACGCTACGGCGTGGCCTGCGGGACCGTGGCGGCCGAAGTCAAGGAAAAACTCGGCATTCCTGCTATTACAGGCATGTACGGGGAAAATCCGGGCGTGGATCTGTTCAAGTCCAGCGTCCACATCGTGCCCACCAAGGACAATGCGGCAGGAATGCGCTCTGCAGTGTCGGCCATGGTGCCCCTGGCCCTTAAACTGGCCCGAAAAGAAGCCGTCGGGACCGCCGCGGAAGAAGGCTATATCCCCATGGGCATCCGGAAGAATTTTTTCGAAGCCAAGAGAGGATCCCGAAGAGCCGTGGACATGCTGCTCAAAAAGCTGGCCGGAGAACCCTTCGAAACGGAATTCCCCATGCCCGCCTTCGACCGGGTGACCCCGAATGCGGCAATCAAAGACATGAGCAAGGCCAAGATCGCCCTGGTCACCTCCGGTGGCATCGTGCCGAAAGGCAACCCGGACCGCATCGAATCCTCTTCCGCTTCAAAATACGGAAAATACGATATCGAAGGCGTGTCGGATCTTACCCAGGCGGGGTACGAAACCGCCCACGGAGGCTACGATCCCACCTACGCCAACGCGGACGCGGACCGGGTGCTGCCGGTGGACATGCTGCGGGAATTCGAAAAAGAAGGCAAGATCGGAAGCCTCAGCCGCTACTTTTACTCTACGGTGGGCAACGGCACCGCTGTGGCGTCGGCAAAGAAATACGCGCAAGCGATCAGCAAGGAATTGGTGGAGGACGGTATCTCAGCCGTCATCCTGACCTCGACCTGAGGAACCTGCACACGTTGCGGTGCAACGATGGTCAAGGAAATCGAACGGGCCGGGATCCCGGTGGTCCACATGTGCACAGTGGTCCCCATCTCGATGACAGTGGGCGCAAACAGGATCGTGCCCACCGTGGCGATCCCCTATCCGCTGGGAAATCCGGCCGCCACGCCGGAAGAAGAAAAAGAACTGCGCAGGAAGCTGCTGGACAAGGCACTGCAGGCGCTTTCGACCCCGGTGGAAGGGCAGACTGTTTTCGAGTAAAACATATTTGTTGAGGAGGACTGCTTTATGGATAAAATTTACGATGTGATCATTGTCGGCGCAGGGCCGGCGGGCTTGGCGGCGGGCTTGTACGCCGGCCGCAGCAGGCTGTCCACGCTGATCGTCGAAAAGGAAAAGGATGGCGGCCAGATCGTTCAGACCGCGGAGATCGACAACTATCCGGGTTCCCTGGAGGGCGAGACCGGACCCAGTCTGGTTGCCCGTTTTTCGGCCCAGGCAGCCAGGTTCGGCGCGGAAAAGATCCTGGACACCATCGTGGACATGGAGTTGCAAGGCGAGCCGAAAAAGGTGATCGGACAGAAAGACACCTATCTTGGAAAGACCGTGATCCTGGCCGGCGGGGCCATGCCCACCAAGATCAACTGCCCCGGCGAGGATGAGTTCACCGGGAAAGGCGTTTCCTACTGCGCCACCTGCGACGCTGCATTCTTTGAAGGCTTCGAGGTCTTTGTGGTGGGCGGCGGAGACGCTGCCGTGGAAGAGGCCATCTACCTGACCAAGTTTGCGCGAAAGGTGACCCTCATCCACCGTAGAGATGAGCTTCGGGCTGTAAAGTCGATCCAGGAAAAGGCGTTCAAAACCCCGAATCTCCATTTTATGTGGAATGCGGTGGTCAAAGAATTGTCCGGCGACGGCTTGCTGTCCCGCATGGTGGTGGAAGACACCAAGACCGGAGAGCGGCGGGAGGTCCTGGCCGACGAAGAGGACGGACTGTTTGGCGTTTTTGTCTTTATCGGCTATAAGCCCAACACCGGCGTGCTGGAGGGAAAACTGCCCCTGGAAAACGGTTACATCCGGACCGACGACGACATGAAGACCGCCATTCCCGGCGTGTTTGCCGCAGGAGACATCCGGGTCAAGAGTCTGCGGCAGGTGGTGACCGCCGCCGCCGACGGAGCCATCGCAGCCATACAGGCCGGAAAATATGTGGAAAGCCTGGAAGAATAGAAAGGGAAATAAAATGCTGGAAGTAGATAAAGACACATTCGAAGCGGAAGTGCTTCAGGCCGAAGGCTATGTCCTGTGCGACTTTTTCGGCGACGGCTGCGTGCCCTGCGAAGCCTTGATGCCCCACATCCACAAGCTGGCCGAAACCTACGGGGATCGGATGAAGTTCGTGAGCATCAACACCTCGAAGGCCAGAAGGCTGGCCATCGGCCAGAAAGTGCTGGGGCTGCCCACCATCGTTTTGTACAAGGGCGGCGAAAAGGTGAAGGAACTGATCAAGGACGATGCGACGCCGGGGAACGTGGAAGCCATGATCCTGGCCCATCTGTAACGATTTATCCCGTTTTGCGGTATAAATAAAATTTAATAAAGGAGGAAAGGAAATGGCCATTTTAGAAGGTAAAAAGGCAATTATCATCGGCGACCGCGATGGCATTCCTGGTCCGGCGATTGAAGCTTGTGTTCAATCGGCAGGCGCAGAGGTTGTATTTTCATCGACCGAGTGCTTTGTCTGAACCGCCGCAGGCGCCATGGACCTGGAGAATCAGAAGAGAGTCAAGGAAATTGCCGAGAAATTCGGTCCTGAAAACGTCATCGTCCTCCTCGGCGCAGCCGAGGGAGAAGCAGCCGGTCTGGCTGCGGAGACGGTCACGGCAGGTGATCCGACTTATGCAGGTCCGCTGGCAGGAGTCTCGTTGGGACTTCTCGTCTATCACATTTGCGAACCCCAAATCAAAGAAGAAGTGGACGCGGGGATCTACGATGAACAGGTAAGCATGATGGAAATGGTGTTGGATGTGGATGACATCATCAAGGAAATGAGCACCATCAGAGAGCAGTACACAAAGTTTTAGCGTACACGAACTGCAGGGGGTGGCGTCGCCGCCCCCTGTCTATTTATGAAAGGAATGCCGCAAGATGAGCAACAGTGTTTTAAAAGGAGCCGGTTATGTGCTGGTCCACGTGCCCGGCATGGTGATGCACCACGGCACGACCCAGACTTCGGAGCGGAAGGCCAACCCCGATTCCGACTATTTGCATGAGCTGCCCGGGCACATGCGCTCCTACGAAGACTGCCTGGCCTATCCGCCGAACCAGACCTACATCGGGAATCTGTCCATCGAAGCGCTCAGCGAGATCCAGGAGCCCTGGTTCGACAAGAAAGTGGAAAACCCAGCCCGATTCGGCCCCTTCGGCGAGATCATGCCCGAGGACGAATTCGCTGTGCTGATGCAGATCTGCGACGCCTTCGATCTGGTGCATCTGGAGGCGGGATTCGCCCGGCGCACAAAGGAAAAGCTGGAAGCTCATCCGCTGTTCAATCCCTCCCTGCTGGCCCTGATCAAAGAGGGAACGGACCAGGAGACGATCCGCAAGCAGGTGGAGGAAGAAGACGCCCAGCCGATGATCGTCGCGGATCAGCTGGTCGGCTACGTCAAGCGGGCCCACGATGTGGATGTGAACCTGAGCGCCCACGTCATATTTGAAAATCTGGTGTCCAAGGCTTCCGAGGTGCTGACCATCCTTCATCTGCTGAAGCAAAGCGGCACGGATCCCAAGGAAGTGGACTATGTGATCGACTGCAGCGAAGAAGCTTGCGGAGACATGAACCAGCGGGGCGGCGGAAACTTCGCCAAAGCCGCCGCGGAGATCGCCGGTCTGCTGAACGCCACAGGCTCCGACACCCGAGCCTTCTGCGCAGGCCCGGCCCACGCCATCGTGGAGGCTGCTTCGCTGGTCAAAGCCGGCGCTTTCAAGAATGTGGTCGTGGCCGGAGGCGGCTGCACGGCCAAGCTGGGCATGAACGGCAAGGACCACGTCCGCAAGGGACTGCCCATCCTGGAAGACTGTCTGGGGGGCTTTGCCGCGCTGATATCGGAGAATGACGGCATCAACCCGGAGATCAATCTGGATATCATCGGCCGCCACACCGTGGGGACCGGATCCTCGCCCCAGGCTGTCATCGAATCCCTGGTCACCACGCCCCTTGCGGGCGCGGGCATGACCATCACCGATGTGGACAAATACTCCCCGGAGATGCAGAACCCCGACATCACCAAGCCTGCGGGCGCCGGCGACGTGCCGGAAGCGAACTACAAGATGATCGCCGCCCTGGGCGTCAAGCTGGGACAGCTGGAGAGGGCGGAGCTGTCGGCTTTCGTCAAAAAGCATGGGTTAAGGGGTTTTGCCCCCACCCAGGGGCATATCCCCTCCGGCGTGCCCTATCTGGGCTTTGCCCGGGAGAGCATGCTGGCCGGCCGCACGAAGAACGCCATGATCATCGGAAAGGGTTCCCTGTTCCTGGGGCGCATGACCAACCAGTTCGACGGCATCTCCTTCTTTATGCAGACGAACACAAAAGAAAACGAAGCGCCTAAAGGCGTCATTCCCGCCGCGGTCGGCAGCGAGCCGGTCATCGGCGTGGCGGTGCCCGATTCAGAGCTGGGGCAGGATGTGATCCGCTCCGCAGTCCAGACAGCGGTGCAGAAGGGCTATCGAGCGGTTCTGATCGACGGGGAGGGCTGTCTGGCCCGGATGGACGAAATGCTGAAGACCGGCCAGATCGACGCGGCGGTGGCCGCCCATTATCCCTTCCCCATCGGCGTGGCCACGGTCGGCCGGATCCAAACGCCGGCCCTGGGCAAAGAGATGTTTCTGGCCACCACCACGGGGACTTCTGCCACCGACCGGGTCGAGGCCATGGTCCGCAACGCCATCGCCGGCATCATCGCGGCCAAAGCCTGCGGGATCGCCGAACCCACGGTGGGGATCGCCAATGTGGAAGGCGCCCGTCAGTGCGAGCGGATCCTTCAGTCCTTGTCGGAAAACGGCTACCCGATCCGCTTTGCCGATTCGGCCAGAGCCGACGGCGGCGCCGTCATGCGCGGAAACGACCTGCTCCGGGGATCCGCCGATGTGATGGTCATGGATACGCTGACCGGGAACCTGATGATGAAAATGCTGTCCGCCTTCACCACGGGCGGCGGGGTGGAATCCGTGGGATACGGCTATGGGCCCGGGATCGGGGAAGGGTATGGCAAGCGCATCCTGATCGTTTCCAGGGCTTCCGGCGCTCCGGTGATCGTCAATGCCATCGAATACGCGGCTCAAATCGTAAAAGGAGACCTGTCGTCCATCTCCGGGCGGGAGTACGCCCAGGCGAAGAAGGCGGGGTTGCAGGAGCTGATCGACGGCGCAAAGAGCCGCGAGCAAGCCCCCCAGCCTGGCGTGGTCAAAGCCTCCGCGCCGCCCAGGGAAACCTGCACCGAAGAGATCCATGGGATCGAAGTGATGGACCTGGAAGAGGCGGTGGAGTCTCTGTGGGCCGAAGGGATCTATGCGGAATCCGGCATGGGCTGCACCGGTCCGGTGCTGATGATCAACGAAGCCCGGCTGGAACAGTCCCGGCTCGTTCTGCAGAAGAAAGGATACATTCGCTGACCCAAGAGGGGCCCATCGAACCCGAAGGACTTGACATTCCCTGCGGATGCGATAAACTGGATATGACATAAAGACAGGGGTGCCGCTTCGCGGCTGAGATCACACTCTTTAACCTGATCCGGACAATACCGGCGTAGGGAGCATAAGTGTCGAAGAATTCCAAGAATTTTTCGAGATCCGGCGTGTGCACTTTCCTGTGCGCACGCTGTTTTTATGTACATCATATCAAAGGAGAAGTATAATATGAGTACGAACGATTCAAAGGTGCGGATCCTGACGGAGTGCGCCATTCTGGTAGCCGTGGGGACGGTGCTGGCGCAGATCCAACTGTTCAGGATGCCCAACGGAGGAGCGGTCACGGCGGTTTCCATGTTGCCCTTCATCCTGATCTCCTTCCGGCACGGGGTGCGCTGGGGCCTGCTGGCAGGCTTCGCCAACAGCCTGCTCCAGATGCTTTTGGGCGGACTCTACGCGCCGCCCGCCGGCACGGTCACCGCAATGGCAGGAGCCATTCTGCTGGATTATATCCTGGCGTTTACGCTGCTGGGACTTGCGGAGGGATTTTCGGCCATGCTGGGGGCAAAAAGGTCCCTAAAAAGCATATGCTTCGGCACCTTCGCCGTCTGCTTCATAAGATTTTTGTGCTCTTTTGTATCGGGATTCCTGATCTGGGGCTCCTTGGTCGAAGACGGCTTTGGCGCAGTCACATTTTCCCTGATTTACAACGGCAGCTACATGATCCCCGAGACCCTGATCACTGTGGCGGCTATGGCCGCGTTGTACAAAAAAGCGCCTGTGTTGTTTGGTCCCCAGGGAGTTCTAAAAAAAGAAGGGTAACAATGGACGTCCAAGAGATCCTGCAGTATCTGGATGAGCATGGAATGATCGTGGTCTTTGCCGTGGTCTTTCTGGAGTATCTGAATTTGCCGGGCTTTCCGGCCGGGATCGTTCTGCCGGCCACCGGCGTGTGGATCGCCTATTCCGGGAGCAGTTTTCTGTTGGGTTACACGCTGTCGATCCTGGCCGGTCTGGCAGGCAGCATCTTCCTGTACTGCATCGGGTATGTGGGACAGGACTTGCTGATCGACAGGCTGAAGGCGAAAAGTCCTTCCATCGGAGAGAAAATAGAGCGATTCGAGGCTAAGCTCCAGGCCAGAGCTTTTCAAGCGGTGTTTGTCGCCAAACTGGTGCCGGTGGTCCGGACGCTCATCTGTTTTCCCGCAGGCGCTGCGAAAGTCCAGATGAAGACCTATCTTTCGGCCTCCGCAGCAGGCATCGCTTTATGGAACGGAAGCCTGATCGCCGCCGGCTATTTTTTCGGAGACCGGGTCTTTCACCTGTAAGACAGTGAACCCTTCGTGGACATGCGCAATGAGATTTGTTATATTCAATATAACAAATCTCAATTATTTTAAGAGGAGGACGAACGCGGATGAGCTGGCAAGAGCACTACCCCAGAGACTACTACTCAAAATATGAGAAGGTGTCGGATATTCATGATTCTGAATGGTTTCAGGTGTATCGGCTCCCGGGGCGGGTCTATGCCATCACGGAACCCAGGCACTGCCAGGAAGTCAGTTCGTTTTTGATCGTCGGAAGCCAGAGGGCGCTGCTGTGGGACACGGGGGAAGGCTTTTTTGATATCACAGAGGTCGCCCGGAAGCTGTACCCCGGAGAGATCATTGCCGCGAACAGTCATTCCCACTTCGATCACATCGGCTGCAACCACCGCTTTGATCGCGTGTTGGCCTACGACGACCCTCAGGCGCGCTATACTGCGGAAAGAGGCGCGCCCCACGAACTATTTGCCGATCAGTTGGATCCGGAGATGTTTGTGGGGGGATTGCCCGGATCCATCGACGCCGAAACATTTTTTATTCCGCCCTACCGAATAAGCCCCTTGCGCGAAGGCGAGCGGATCGATTTGGGCCACCGCTTGCTGGAAGTGATCCATACGCCCGGCCATTCGCCGGACAGCATGATGCTGCTGGATCTGACCCATGGGATCCTGTTTACCGGGGATACCTTTTACCAGGCTGCGCTGTACGCCCACTTCGATTGTCCCGAATTCGGCCGCTCCGATCTGCAGGATTATCTGCGCTCCATGGAAAAAATAATGGCCCGGGGAGGTCAGATCCGTTCGTTGTATTGCTCTCACAACGACCTGATCGCAGCGCCGGAAATGATCGCAGAAGCGGCAGATGCTCTGCGCAGCATTTTGGAGGGGAAGACGAGGGAGGGCTTGACGGTGGGCTTGCAGCACGTCTATCTGGAAGACGGCACAGCCATCGTGGAATATCCGTTTTCGGGTTTTTCAATCGTTTGCAGGAACTGATCTGCGGGAAGGGGATGTGTATCATGAGTGGACTGGTTCAAATGCTGTATGAGGTCAACATCGTCTCCGTCACATTTCGCCTGGTGCTTGCTTCAGTGCTGTCGGGCATCGTGGGCTTGGAACGGGAAAGCCACGGACGGGTCGCCGGCTTTCGGACGCACATACTGGTCGCTGTAGGCTCGGCAATGGCCGTACTGGTAGGCTTGTATGGAACTGAAGTGCTGGGCCTGGACGCAGACCCCCTCCGGATCGGGTCCCAGGTGCTTTCCGGCATCGGTTTTCTGGGCGCCGGGACCATACTGGTCAAAAGTACAGCCAAGGTCAAAGGACTTACGACCGCTGCGGGCTTGTGGTGCATGGCCGCCATCGGTCTTGCCTGCGGGATCGGATTTTATTCCGGCGCCTTGATCGGCACCGCGCTGTCTCTTGTGACCGTCGCACTGCTCCCGAGAGTAGAGAACAACAGAAAAAGGAGATACAGGCTCTATAATTATTATGTGGAAGTCGACGGCTCCGAAGCGGTGAATCCCCTTCTGGAAGCCCTCGATCGAGGAGGATTCAGCGTTCGGGAAATTGAGATCCACTCGGCGCGAAGCGGACTGCCCGGCCAGATCGGACTGCAGATGACCCTGCGCATCCTCAACGACCGGAGCGAAGAGGAGATGGTCCACGAGCTGCTGGCTTTGCCCGGCGTCAAGATCGCGCTGGAATTGAAGTAGAAAAGAAGTTTGACGAGCTGCGCTCGCTTCCCGACAAGCTGAACAAAGAAAGGATTGCAATGATGGATACAATAAACAATGCCGCAAAGGATCTGCGAGAGGAATTGGTTTGCCTGAGCCGGGAGATCTTCGACCATCCCGAACTGGGCTACGAGGAAGAATACGCCGCAGCGCGGCACATTGAACTTCTGGAACGCCATGGCTTTAAGGTGGAACGGGAGTATCTGGGCATCAAAACCGGCTTTCGGGCAGAATACAGGGCAAGCAAGCCGGGGCCGGCGATCTGCTATATGGCGGAGTATGACGCGCTGCCGGAAATTGGCCACGGCTGCGGACACAATATGCTTGGCGCCGTCTCCACCGGGGCAGGGATATTGCTGAGCAAAGCAGTGAAAGAACTGGGCGGCGCCGTGGTGGTGCTGGGCACGCCGGCGGAAGAGACCAGCGGCGCGAAAGTGTTCTATGTGGAAAAAGGAGCATTCGATGATATCGATGTGGCAATGATGGCCCATCCCGGAACGGGGCACAACAAGAGCGGCAGTTCCCTGGCTTTGGAAGCCATCGAATTCAATTATATGGGGAAACCCTCCCACGCCGCCTCGGAGCCGGAACAGGGGATCAATGCGCTGGACGCGGCCATCGGCACATTCAATCTGATCAACGCCCTTCGCCAGCAGACGAGAGAAGACGCCCGGATCCACGGGATCATCACAAAGGGAGGGACTGCCGCCAACGTGATCCCGGACCACTGCGCGGCCCAGTTTTACGTTCGGGCGCAATCAAAATCCTACCTGCTCGAACTGGTGGAAAAGGTGAAAAACTGCGCTCGGGGCGCTGCCTTGGCCGCCGGCACGGAATTGAGCATGGCCGCCTACGAGGCCGGATACGACAATATGGTCACAAACGAAACACTCTCCGAACTGTATTCCGCCCAGCTTGAAAAATTAGGTGTGGAGGAGATCCTGGAGCCCAGAAAAACCTACGGCTCGCTGGATGCGGGGAATGTCTCCCATGTTTGCCCGGCCATCCATCCCTATTTCCCCATCACACGGGACCGGAACATGGCGGCCCACACAAAAGAATTCGCTCAATGCACCCTTTCCGATTACGCGATCGACAATATGATGGTCACCGCCCAGGCGCTGGCCATGGCCGGCGCAGCCGTGCTGCGGGATCCTGCGGTCCTGCAGGCCATCCGAAAAGAGTTTGAATCGGCGAAAAATAGCGATCTGCTGTAAACATCCTTCATACAAACAAGCCGCCACCTGTGATATACTAAAATTGTGTTGTCGCTTAAACGGAGGTATATCATGTATCAAAAAATGAAGGATGACAAGGAACAACAGCTCAAATTGCTTGGATCCGTTCTGGAAGAAGCCGGCTCATTCATGGCTCGGCGCACCGAAGGAACGGTTTATCCTGTTTTCCCCAAAAAAGAAAAAATGGCCATCGGGGAAGAGGGATTGGGCGCGCAGGGCGCACTCGATTACTTTCTCAAAGAATATTCGCCTTATGTCAATCTGTGCACAGGGCCCAGATTTTATGGCTTTGTAGTGGGCGGCGTCACGCCTGCGGCACTGGCCGGGGACTGGCTCACCTCGCTCTATGATCAGAACGCCTTTGGAACCACCGGTCACCTGGACCGGCACATCGAAACCGAAGCCGTATCCGGTCTGATCGATCTGTTGGGATTGCCCTCCGGCATGACCGGAAGCTTTACTTCCGGCGCCACCATGGCCACTGCGGCGGCCCTGGCCGTAGCCCGGGAGTGGGCCGCCCAGGCCCAGGGGAAAACCGCCGACGACGGGGTCTACGGTCTGGAGCGGCCGGTGGTCCTGTCGGGAACGGCTCATCCTTCGGTCTATAAGGGTTTATCGATCGTGGGCCTTGGCCGGAACAGCCTCACCGTGGTGGATCATCTGGAAGGCCGGGAAGCGGTGGATGTGGCAAAGCTGGAGGCTGCTCTTAAAGAGAACAAGGGAAAGCCCTGCATCGTCATCGCCAACATGGGCACCGCCAACACCGGCGACGTGGACGACCTGAAAGCGATCGCCGCTTTGAAGGAGAAATACGACTTCTTCCTCCATGTGGACGGCGCCATCGGCATCGTGGCCGCGGCGTCGGAGCAGTACAAGCCGCTGTTCGAAGGGATCCTTCTGGCCGACAGCGTCACCATCGACTGCCACAAGTGGCTGAACGTGGCCTACGACTGCGCCATCGCCTTGGTAAGAAAAGAGTATAAAGAATACCAATACCGGACCTATGCCCAGGAAACTTCTGTGAAGGGTCCGGTTTCCGACGATACCGACTACACGAGTTTGGGCAACGAAGGCAGCCGGCGATTCCGCGCCCTGGCTGTCTGGATGACCCTGATGGCCTACGGCAAAAAAGGATATGCCGAAATGGTGGAGCGAGACTGTGCCATGGCCCGCTTGTTCGCGCAAAAGCTGGAGGCCTCCGGCGCTCTGAAAGTGTTGGGACCCGTCCGTCTGAACGGCTTCGCCTTTACCCTGAACAAAGAGAAGGTCACCGATGAGGAGATCCTGGCGCTTCGGCAGAAGATCCGCCTGGACGGCGGCGCTTTTCTGAACCATGCGAAAGCCTTGGGGATGCCGGTGATGCGCTGCAGTCTGAGCAACTGGGGCATCCAGGAGCAGGACGTGGAAGCCGTGGCTGCCTCCGTGATCCGCTGCGCCAAAGAAATGCTGGCGTAAGAAGAAGCGGTGCAGTAAAAAATCAGAATGATCAGAATGATAGGAGAAATCATATGATATACAGACCTCTGGGAAAGACCGGCCTGTCCGCCGGCATCATCGGCCTGGGCGGCGAATACCTGGAAGGCCAGGATGCGGCAGCCGTTGCAAACATTGTTCACGCCGCCATGGACGCCGGCGTCAACGTGCTGGATATTTTCATGTCCGAACCCAATGTGCGCAGCCACATCGGAGAAGCCCTCAAGGGCAGAAGAGAAAAAATGTACATCCAGGGCCAGATCTGCTCAGCCTGGATCGAAGGCCAATATACCAAGACCCGGGATCTGGCGCAGTGCAAGTTCTTTCTGGATGATTTGTTTCAGCGCCTGGGAACCGATTACATGGACATCGGCATGATCCATTACTGCGATACAGAAGAAGATTGGAAACTGCTGGAAGAAAACGGCATCCTGGCCTATTGTCTTGAATTAAAAAAATCCGGACGCTTTCGGACCCTGGGCATCGGCTGCCATAACTCCACCATTGCCAGGAAACTGGTGGCAACAGATCTTTTCGATGTGCTGATGTTCAGCATCAATCCCGCCATGGATATGATCTACAACCACTACAGCATCGACGGATTTATGGAGCAGGTGGACGGTCTCAAGGAAGGCGGAAAAGCGCCCGGAACGCTGGACGTGGACCAGGACCGGGCGGAGCTGTACAACCTTTGCGAAAAGAAGGGGGTGGGGATCACCGTCATGAAGACCCTGGGCGGGGGACGACTGCTGTCCGCCGACACCTCGCCCTTCCGGCAGGCCATGACCCCGTCCCAATGCATTCATTACGCGCTGTCCCGCCCCGGGGTGGCCAGCGCCCTGATCGGCGTCAAATCCATCGAAGAGCTGGAGCGATCCCTGGCGTATCTGGAGGCCACAGAAGCCGAGAAAGACTACAGCTGGATCTTCGATCAGATCGAGTCTTATCAAGGAAACGCCTGCGTCTACTGCAGCCACTGCCAGCCCTGCCCCGTGGAGATCAACATCGCCGGGGCCACCAGGCTGCTGGACCAGGCGCGCATATCGGGCGTCACCGGAGAGATCCGCAGCGCCTACGACGCGCTGGAGAGCAAGGCTTCCGCCTGCATTTCCTGCGGAGCGTGCAGGGAGCGCTGCCCCTTCGGCATCGATGTGGTGGAAAATATGAGGCAAGCCGGTGAACTATTAGGCTGACCCGGACTGCAGGTTCAGCAGGATCGGTTCGTGGTGAACAGCCGGGAGGAATTTGTTCAAAAAGTCTTCCGTGGGCATCCGCAGGCTGGCGGTGTTGACGCAGGGGTGGCAGCCGATGTAGCGGTGGAGAAGCACGTCCCGGTCGATCAGCAGCTGCACTTTGTTGTCCGTATCGTACATCAGCCCCATCACGCTGACGGATCCGGGGGAAAGGTTCAAATATTCTTCCATATAGGATTCCGGCGCGAACTCCAGGCGGCTGGACCCGATCAGAGAGGACACCTCCCTGGTGACGAATTTTTTGGTTCCGGGCATCATGAGCAGATAGAAAGCGTCTTTGCTCTTGTTGTAGAGGAAGAGATTCTTGCACAAGTCGATCTGGAGGAGCTCATCGATGTCTCCGCAATCCGCGATGGTCATTTTTACTTCGTGGTCCAACCACGCGTAGGGGATGTGCAGCCGATCCAGCAGATCGAAGGAATCCAGCTGCTTCTGCGGCCGGCCCTCGGGGTCGGGTTTTTCTGTATATAAGCATCGATTGTTTTCTGTCATGCGCCGCTCCTGTTCCGGAAACCGTAGTGATGGATACGCTATAAATATAGCCGTTTGTGCCCGGAACCGCAAGCCGTCGGAAGCGATTTTGATTCCTCCTTGATAAAAGCATATTGACGCTGTATCATCAATGTATGGTCGATGAAATTTTTCGTGTATTTTGCAGCACTGGGAATTCATAGAAAAGGAGCGCCTATGACTAGAGAAGAAGTACTGAAGCTGGCCTTTGATTCAGTGGTGGATTGCGACGAGGACATGGCAAACCAGGCCCTTGCCGCGGGAGACGAGCTGGGTATTCCTCCCCTTGCCCTTCTGACGGAAGGCTTTGGCGCCGGGATCAAGCACCTGGGCGATCTGTTCGGAAGGGGAGAGATCTTCCTGCCGGAGTTGATATTCTCCACGGAGATCATGAAACTGGCCGCCGCGGCCATCGAGGAGAAAATCGGAGACGCCAGCAGCAACGCCAAGGCCAGGATGGTGATCGGGACCGTCGAAGGGGACGTTCACGACATCGGCAAAGGCATCGTGGCCGCCCTGGTCAAATCCAACGGAATCGAAGTGTACGACCTGGGCCGGGAAGTTCCCGCGGATGTCTTTATCGCCAAGGTCAAGGAGACCGGAGCCAATTTTGTGGGGAGCAGCGCGCTGCTCACTTCCACCATGACGGTTCAGAAAGAAATCGAAAAGAAGCTGGCAGAGGCGGGACTGCGGGACCAGGTAAAAACTCTGGTCGGCGGCGCGCCGGTCACGAAGCGCTGGGCCGACAGGATCGGCGCGGACTGCTACTGCGAAGACGCGTCGGAAACCGTGGACTACATTCTCGCGCAATTGGCAATCGAAAGGGGAGGAGGGCCTGCATGAGTGAAAAAAAGTACTTCACCCGAATGGGTGACGGCTCCATCGTCTACATGAGCACCCAGGAGATCTGGGACGACTTGCGGGACGGCATGGAGGACGCGGTGGACCGGGGCAAAATCCCCCCGCTCACCGAAGAGGAACTCCACAAGATCTTTGACATCGTCACGGCGCCCGGCGGCGTGGTGGGGGTGAGCCCCATGGACGCGGTGGTGACCACGTCGGATTCCGGCTCGGACAAGATCCCCACCAAATGCGGCATCCCCATGTCCCGGGACACCACAGCCATGATCCACGAACGGGTCCTGGGCTGCGACAGCGTGGACATCGGAAACCCGGACTACAACTACAAGACAGCCAAAGGCATCGCCAAGCGGGAAGCCGGCATATTAAAGCTGGCCCTGGATAAGACCACTTTGCCCCTGTATTACGGCGCCATGCCGAACCTGGGATTCTACACCAAGCCCGACGGGCCCGTGGAAAACTGGGCCGAACTCCTGCCCCAGGGCAAGATCAAGGAAGCCCTGGCCGCCCAGGAAGAAGCGGTGGGCCATTCCGTCAACGACATCCTGTTCGTGGCCAAACAGACCTACGAAGTGGGCGCCGACGCCATTGAGCTGGACACCTGCGGCGCAGCGGGGGACGCGGATTTTCTGGCGGCCCTTCAGGCCTGCGAGAAGATCACCAAAACCTATCCCGATATGCCGGTGATCATCGGCATGGCCGGAGAATTCGTTCTGGGCATGCACGGAAAGCTGGAATATGACGGCCAGCGGCTTGCGGGACTGTATCCTCATAAGCAGGTCAAGCTGGCGGAAAAAGCAGGCGCTTCGATTTTCGGAGCGGTGGTGAACACCAACTGCAGCCAGAGCTTCCCCTGGAACATCGCCAGAGTCTGCACCTTCATGAAGGCCACGGTGGAAGCGTCCAACATCCCGGTCCACGCCGACGTGGGCATGGGCGTTGGCGGCATCCCCATGTGCGAAAACGTCCCTGCCGACGTGGTCACCCGGGCGGACAAGTGTCTGATAGAGATTTGCCGCCTGGACGGATTGTAGGTAGGCGTCGGTGATCCGCTGGGCATGGAGGCGGCCCATTCGGTGGCTTCCAGCATGGGTGGTGTACGCACCACGGGCGATATGGTGATGCGCCTGCAGCTCAGCAAAAAGATGCGTATCGACGAAGCGAAGCGTTATGTGGCCGAAAAGCTCGGTCTGACGCTGGAGGAGATCTGCGACGTGGTGACCATGTCCGAAGTCCGCGAGGAGCGGGGATTCGGCCTTGGACACCAGGAGCCCTGCACAAGCTCGACCATGGGAATGGAAGCGAAGTTCAGGATCGCCGAAGCTTTGGACATACGGATCAACTCCGTGGAAAGGTTCAAGAGGCATGCGGGGATCGAGTAAGCCGGCAAGGAGTCGGATTGCTTTCCCAAAAGCACTTGTTATCTGAAACGAGAAAACCCAGGGGGCGGTATTATCAAATGCCGCCCCTTTTCAGCCCAGGAGAAACAATGAAAAACGATCAAGTCTGTATCTTTGGAGGGCGCTGCCACCAGTGCGGCCGCTGCCGGCTGGGGGAGACCGACGACCGGAAAGGACGCCTTACGATCCTTCCGGAAGGATTTCTGGAAGGGCTCCCCGGGGAGTCCGCCGAAGGCTGGGGCGCCGCTTTCGACATCGGCACCACCACGGTGGTGGGCATGCTTTGGGATCTGAAAGAGCATCGTCTGCAGAAAATCGTGTCCGCTGCCAATCCCCAGGCAAAATACGGGCAGGATGTGATTTCGCGTATCAATTATTGCATGGAAAACGAAGGAGGCCTTCAAGCGCTCCATCAGCAGATCGTCGCCAGCATGAACGAACTGCTGACGCAGATGACCGCCGGCGCAGAGACCAAACCGGTCCTGCGCATGACCGCTGTGGGCAATACCACCATGTGTCATCTGCTGCTGGCCCGTGATCCTTCTTCCCTGGCCAGGGCACCCTACGAACCGGCTTATCGCGGCTCTGTGCGGATCCCGGCCGCAAGCCTGGGTATTAAAGTGGGCCCCCAGGTCGAATTGCTGCTGCTCCCCGGCATCGCAGGACATGTGGGGTCGGATATCACAGCCGGATTGATCGCTTCGGGCCTGCCGGAACGAAACGGGACCCATTTGTACATCGATGTGGGCACCAACGGGGAGATCGTCCTTGTGTCGGAAGGCAAATTGACGGCCTGCTCCGCTGCCGCGGGACCGGCCTTCGAAGGCGCCTCCATCCGATGCGGAGCCAGGGCGGCCAGAGGAGTCATCGAGGCCGTCCGGCTGACGGATCAGGGCGTCCGGTGCCAAACCATCGGAGACGAACCATCCTCCGGGATCTGCGGGTCCGGCTTGATCGACGCGGTGGCCCAATTTCTGAAATGGGGCATCGTCGATCCCAAGGGACGGATGCGAAAGCCCGGAGAAGCGTCTCATCTGCCCAAGGCCCTGGAAGAGGCCCTGTATCTGGACAATGGCAGCCCCGCATTCCGGCTGAGCGAAACAGTTTCGATCTGCCAGCAGGACATCCGGGAAGTGCAGCTGGCCAAAGGGGCCATCCTGGCGGGTTGCCACATCCTGCTGGAAGAGGCGGGGAAGACAGCGGAGGATCTGGACGATGTATGGATCGCGGGGGCTTTCGGCAGTTCCATCGACCGGAACAGCGCCCTTGGGATGGGCTTGATCCCGCCCGTCGCTTTGGATCGGGTCCTGGCGGCGGGCAACGCAGCGGGCGCCGGCGCCTCCATGGCTGTCCTGGCACCCGAAACCATCAAGACCGCCGAAGCGGCAGCGGCCGGGACGCGGCACGTCAGCCTGGCTGCGCATCCGGATTTTGAACTGCGCTACGCCCGCGCCATGTACTTCCCGAAATGACAGAAAAATCAAGGATCATCACATTTAAAGAAGAGGACCTTTGCGAAGAAGCCACCCGGTACTTTATCCGGTACAGCGGTCTGGACCTGACGAAGCCCAAGCACCGGCGGATGATGGAGATGGCCGAGGAGACCAGGCAGCGGGGGCTAAAGGGGATCAAGGTCCGGGCCGCGGTGTCCTGCTGGACCGGGGATTGCTTTACCGGGGGAGCTTTGAGGCGGCAGGGAGAAGAGCTGGTGTGCCGGGCTTTTTCCCAGATCCCCGAGGGAGTGGTTCAGGGCGTCTACGCGTTTGTGGTGACGGCCGGAGAGTGCCTCTGCGAAGAGGAGGACTCCATCACGGCCCAGCTGTTCGCCCACAACTGGGGGACGGCCTACGTGGATGTGGCCAGGGATATGCTGACCAGGATTTTTTCTGTGGACGCGCGCCGCAGCTTTCCGGATAGCGAGGGGCAGTTGTCCGCCTATTTCGGGCCCGGATTCTACGGCATACCCATGGAGGAGAATCAGCGGCTTTGCCGCTGGCTTTCCTCTGAGACCATCGGCGTGTCCACCCGGGAAAACGGCTTGATGCTTCCGCTGAAGAGCTGTTCCGGATTATATCTGGCCGCTTCCGATCTGTCGGCGATGCCCCGGGAATCCTGCGAGGTCTGCACGGGGAATCCGGGCGGATGCGCGTATTGCTCAAAGAAAAAAGTTCCGGAAAATCATAAAAACTGAAGTAAAAGGATGAAACATCCGAGGGAAGGATATGTTCAATTTTACCACCACCCAGCTGGAACGGCTGGCGGAGCTGGGCGCCGGCGAATCGGTTCTGGAAACCACTTTCGAAAGCGAAGCCCAGCGAAACCGCTTCTTCCAGATCACCGAGAACGAATGGGTCCGGATCAACCGGGACCACATCGACTCCCTGCTCAAGGACAGAAGGGAACCCATCTTGCTGAGCACCATCCGGCTCATGGAGGACTGGCTCAAGCAGGAACAGGGATTCACCCAGGTGGTCACGCCCTCCATTATAACCGGCGATATGCTGGACCGCATGAACATCAGCGGGGACAGCGATCTGTCGCAGCAGGTCTTCTGGCTGGAGCGCAACAAGTGCCTGCGACCCATGCTGGCGCCCAATCTCTACATTATGATGCGGGAGCTGAAGCGGATCAGCGGCCAGCCGGTGAAAATTTTTGAGTGCGGTTCCTGCTTTCGCAAAGAATCCCAAGGCTCCCAGCATCTGAACGAATTCACGATGCTGAACATGGTGGAACTGGCAGCCACCGAGGACGGGCAACAGATCCAAACCCTGGAAAACTATGCGCGAAGAGCCATGGAAGTCCTGGGCATCGACCATTATGAACTTGTCAGGGAAGAGTCGGTGGTGTATAAAGAAACTATAGATGTGGTGGTGGACGGTCTGGAAGTGGCTTCCGGCGCCTATGGGCCCATGTACCTGGACGGCCGCTGGGGCGTCTTCGATGTATGGGTAGGCATCGGCTTCGGCCTGGAGCGGCTGGCAGCCGTGCGAGGCGGGTTCAAGAACATCCGCCGGGCCGGCCGGAGCATCACCTATATCGACGGTTCGCCGTTGAATATATAGCATCATTGGATCTGGGGCGCGGATCGCATGGATCATGGGGACTCTAAATCCCTACAGACGGGGGAAGCACCCGTGCGTCTCGCCAGCAGGAGGGAAGGGGACTTTCTCTTCCCTCCGTTTTCTCACAGAGGTTTGCGATGACAGATGCCACGAGATATTACAGGAAGAATGTGGATCTCTTTCTGCTGATCGACCGGATCAAGCTCTGGCCCTCGCGGAACGGCTATCTCCACGGCATCCGTTCGCTGGAGGTCCAGGGCGACTACGTGGTGATCACGACCCATTGCGGAGAAGTGATCCACGCCCGCAATTCCAGAAACTCCAGGGCTGCCCGCTGGCTTCGCAACAAGCTGATCGTCGCGCCTTGCCCCAAATGCGGGGTACCGGACTGGAAGATCGAAAAATACAGCAACACCTACTTTTCGTCCAAATACGGCAGCGACCTCAGGACGAAAAAGACCGAATAAGCGACCAGGGGAGAGACGAAGCTCGTCTCTCCTTTAATAAAAGCGTTGGAAAACAGCGCCGTCCTATGCTATAATTATACGGATATTTATCAGGCTGTCGCAGTGGAACCTGCAATAGGGAGGAATGCATGAAGCCAAAATATAAGAGAATCATCATCAAGATCAGCGGGGAGGCTCTGGCAGGCGAAAACAAGGTAGGCCTGGACGAGGGGATGCTCAACAAAGTCGCCAACGACATCAAGGCGCTGGTGGCGCTGGATGTGCAAGTAGCCATCGTAGTGGGGGGCGGCAACTTCTGGAGAGGGCGAACCAGCACGAGCATGGACCGGGCCACTGCGGATTACATGGGCATGCTGGCAACCGTCATCAACGCCCTGGCCTTGCAGGATGCCTTCGAAGCCAACGGGATCCCGACGAGAGTCCAGACCGCCATCGAAATGCGGGAGATCGCAGAACCGTATATTCGCAGAAGAGCCCTGGCTCATCTGGCCCGGGGCATCGTGGTCATCTTCGCGGCAGGGACGGGCAACCCGTTTTTCAGCACCGACACCACCGCAGCCCTCCGGGCGGCGGAAATGGAAGCCGACGTGATATTTTTAGCTAAAAAAGTGGACGCAGTCTACGATTCGGATCCTTCCGAAAATCCCAACGCCAAGAAATTCAGCCAGCTGACCCATATGGATGTGCTGGAAAAAGATTTGAAGGTGATGGATTCCACGGCCGCATCCCTTTGCAGAGACAATAAAATTTTGGTGCACGTATTCGGCCTGGCCGAAGAAAACGGCATCATGAGAGCCTGCCTGGGCGAAAACATCGGGACCCTCATCCGATAGGATCCCCAGGCAAATCAGAAAAAAGCAGAACAAAGGAGGAAAATATGAGCACACAAGACGTCTACCAGGAAAAGATGGGCAAGACATTGCATGTATTAAAAGCCGAACTGAACACCGTTCGGGCAGGACGGGCCAACGCGGCTCTGCTGGACCAGATCCAGGTCGATTACTATGGAACGCCTACGCTCCTCAAAAACCTGTCCAACGTTTCCGTGCCAGACCCCCGCACGCTCCTGATCACCCCCTTCGACCCCAAGAGCGTGGGAAATATCGAGAAGGCGATCCTGGTCTCCAACCTGGGCATCAACCCCAGCAACGACGGAAAGAGCATCCGGCTGGCGATCCCCCAGCTCACCGAAGAACGGCGCAGGGACTTGACCAAACTGATCAAGAAGATGGGGGAGGACGCCAAAGTGGCCGTTCGGAATTGCCGCAGAGACGCCAACGACGACCTTAAAAAACTGGAAAAGAAAAGCGAGATCACCGAGGATGATTTGAAGAGCGACCTGGAGGAGATCCAAAAGCTTACGGACAAGTGCATGAAAGAGATCGATGAGATCGTTTTGCACAAAGAAAAGGAATTGATGGAAATTTAATGGAAGATTTGGATGTGCTGGGCTTGCCCCTGGAAGAAGCCCTGCAGATTCTTCGAAAAAAGGGGATAGAACCCTTGGTTCGTTCCACAGGGTCCCCGGTGTGCCCGGAAACGAAGGGCATCCAAAGAGCGGTGAACCTGAGTTGTCTGGATGAACGGTGGACGCTTTGGGTCTGCTTTATTCCGGATACATTTCTTTAAACGCTGGAAGTCGGGTAGCCCCCGGCTTCTTCTCCAAAGCGGGGAGAGGATCCCATGACACAGCGACAATTGGACCCCGAAAGGATGCCGGGCCACGTAGCCATCGTGATGGATGGAAACGGAAGGTGGGCAAAGAAGAGAGGCTTGCCCCGCCTTCAGGGACACAACGCAGGGATGATGGCCTTAAAGGAAATCGTCAAGCGTTCTTCGGCATTGGGCATTTCCCACCTGACGGTGTACGCCTTTTCCACCGAGAACTGGAAAAGACCCCAGGAGGAGGTGTTCGGCATCTTCAAACTGCTGGTTCTGTACGTTCAGAAAGAAATCCGAGAACTTAACGATAATAATGTTAAGGTAAACATATGGGGAGATTGGACCTCGCTGCCCTCCGATGCCCAAAACGCCATCCAAAAGGCCATTGAAACCACAAAGAACAACACGGGTCTTGGGTTCAACATCGCGCTGAATTACGGGGGGAGAGCGGAGATCCTTCAGTCTGTCCGCTCCTTGTGCAGAGAGGTGCAGGACGGCAGCCTGGCTATCGACTCCATCGACGAAGAGGTCCTCGGAAGCAGACTTTATTCCGCCGGCGTGCCCGATCCGGACCTGATCATTCGCACCGGGGGCGAATACCGGCTCTCGAATTTCCTGATCTGGCAGGCCGCATACAGCGAATGGGTGGTCACGGATGTGCTCTGGCCGGATTTTGACCCCGTGGAATACGAAAAAGCGATCCTGGCCTATCAATCGAGAGACCGCAGATTCGGAGGCCTCACATGAAAACGCGGGTCCTGTCGGCTCTTATTCTGGTTCCCCTGGCCATATTTGTATATATGGGCGGAATGCCGCTGCTGATCATGGCATTCCTGATCAGCGCCCTGGCCATGTCCGAATTTGCGGACGGATTCGCCCGGATCGGCGCTGCGCCCAGCAAGCCAGCGGGCTGGATATGCCTTTCTATCCTGTACCTGCTCTGCGCCCACATGATCCTGACCGGATCTCAAGCAGAGAGCTACGCTCAATATATAATGCTTTGGTTTTTCTTTGTTGTGGCGTTCGATCTGGTGATCATGCTTTTCACCAAGGAGCACAGCATATCCCAGGGACCGGTCACGATGCTTTCGGTCTTTTATATCGGTTTCTTCAGCGCCCATATCGTTTGGATCGATCAGCTGGAGCAAGGTTCTGTCCTGATCTGGCTGGCGCTGCTCACCGCCTTCGGCACCGACATCTTCGCTTATTTGATCGGCGTGGGATTCGGAAAGCGAAAGCTGGCTCCTGCTTTGAGCCCAAAAAAAACCTGGGAAGGGGCCCTGGGGGGATTGGCGGGAAGTGTGGGGTCGTGCGTGCTGTTCGGACTGATCGCGGCGCCGGATCTGCTGCTCCATTGCGCCCTGATCGGCTTCATCGGATCTATTTTCGCCCAGATGGGCGATCTGGTGGCCTCGGCGTTCAAGCGCAAGATGGGCATCAAGGATTACGGCGATCTGATCCCTGGCCACGGCGGGGTCCTGGACCGCTTCGACAGCATTCTGTTTACCCTGCCGGCCGTCTATTATTATATCGTCCTGGTCATTTACCGTTGAAAGGATTTGTAAAGCAACTATGAAGTCGATCGCTCTTCTGGGTTCCACCGGGTCCATCGGCACCCAGGTGCTGGAGGTCGTCAAAGCCCATCCGGATCGATTCCGGGTGCTGGCTATGACAGCCGGACAGAATATAGACTTGTTTGCCCGCCAGCTTCGGGCTTTTCATCCTGCCTTCGCTTCCGTGGCCACGGAAAAAGACGCTGCCCTTCTGCAAAAATCCTTTCCCGAAATCGAATTTTCATATGGCATGGAAGGCCTTTGCGCTGCCGCCTCCCTGGACGGGGTGGACATGACGATCAACGGCCTGATGGGCATGATCGGCCTGCAGCCAACCCTGGCCGCAGTGACATCCGGCAAGGACGTGGGCCTGGCCAACAAGGAGACCCTAGTGACAGGCGGGGGAATCATCATGGAGGCCGTCAAAAAAGCCGGCGTCCGTTTCTTGCCGGTGGACAGCGAGCATTCGGCGATCTTCCAGTGCCTCCAGGGTCAAACGCCGCCCGAAGGGCTCTTGCTGACGGCTTCCGGCGGTCCGTTCAGAGGCTATACCAAAGAACAGCTCCGCTCGGTGACGAAAGAGCAAGCCCTGAAGCATCCCAATTGGTCCATGGGCGCCAAGATCACTGTGGACTCGGCCACCATGATGAACAAAGGGCTGGAAGTGATCGAGGCCTGCTGGTTTTTCGATCTGGAGCCCTCTAAAGTGAAAGTGCTGGTCCACCCGGAAAGCATTCTTCACTCCGCCGTTGTATTCAGGGATGGTTCCGTGATCGGACAAATGGGCTGGCCGGACATGAAAGTGCCGATTTCCTATGCGATGTCCTATCCGGAACGCTTGTTTCATTCGGATCGGCGGCTGGATCTGGCGGAGCTTGCCTGTCTGCATTTCGAAAAACCGGATCCGGGCACATTCCGATGCCTTGGGCTGGCCAGGGAAGCCATGGAGGCCGGCGGCTCCTGTCCCGTGGTGCTGAACGCGGCCAACGAGGAAGCCGTTGCCGGATTCCTGGAAGGAAAGATCGAATTTTACCGGATCCCGGCGCTGGTGGAAGAAGCGCTGAATGGCTACAAGGGTCCCCCCGCGGAAAGCGTAGCGGAGATCCTGGATCTGGAAGCCGAAACAAGGCGCCGGGTCCGTTCTGAAATGTTGTAGAAGGTTAAGGTTTAGGAAAAACAATGTCGATATTCATAGCGATCCTGATGTTTTGCGGCCTGGTCTTTGTCCACGAGTTTGGACATTTTGCCGTGGCAAAGGCGGTCGGAATCAAAGTAAACGAGTTTTCCATCGGGATGGGCCCGCTGATCTTTCAGCGGCAAAGGGGAGAGACCGAATACTCTTTGCGCGCGTTTCCCATCGGCGGCTACTGCAAAATGGAAGGCGAAGACGAGGACAGCCCCGACGAGCGGGCCTTCAACCGTCAGCCCGGCTGGGCGAAGATCCTGGTGATCGTGGCAGGATCCTTTATGAACATCCTGGCCACCGTGGTGATCCTGGCGGCAGTGCTCACCTACGCAGGCTCCACCACCACGGTCCTGGACCAGGTGCCGGAAGGATATCCCGCCCGGGAAGCCGGTCTGATGCCCGGAGACCGGATCACGGCTATCAACGGACAGGCCTACGACCAATGGGCGGAAGTGGTGGCCGCCATTGCAGAGAGCCAGGGCGATTTCATCCGGGTGACCGTGCTTCGCCAGGGGAACGAACAGACCTTCGTCAGCGCGCTGGAAAAAAACGAAGAGGGCCGCAGAGTGATCGGCATCACACCGGTGCTGTCCCATTCTCCGCTGTTGGGTATTCGGGAAGGCCTTCGAACCACCGCGGCCATGACCGCGGCCATGGGGGAATTTCTGGGCCGTCTCTTCACCGGCCGGGCCTCTGCCGGGGATGTGGTGGGTCCCGTGGGCATCGTCAGCATCATCGGACAGCAGGCCAGCTACGGTTTGATGAACGTGGTCTATTTGATGGCCATGATCAGCCTGAACCTGGGTATCGTGAACCTTCTTCCGCTTCCGGCCCTGGACGGCGGACGGCTGCTCTTCCTGGCGATCCGCGCCCTGGCCCGGGGGCGCATCAGCGATGAGGCGGAAGCCCGGGTGCACATGATCGGAATGATCCTGCTGATAGGTCTGATGATCTTTCTGATTTTCAAAGACACGTTTCAATTTATTCTGTGAGGAATGCCATGAGAAGAACGACGCGAATGGTCCGATGCGGCAACGTTGTGATCGGCGGCGCGTCCCCGGTCTCCATCCAGTCCATGACCAACACGGATACCCGGGATGCGGAAGCGACCATAAAACAGATCCGGGCCCTGACCGAGGAAGGCTGCCAGATCGTCCGGGTCGCCGTCCCGGATGCGGAGGCGGCGGCTGCGCTGAAAAAAATCAAGAAAGCCATTGCGATTCCCCTGGTAGCGGATATTCATTTCGATTATCGCCTTGCGTTGGAGTCGATCGAAAACGGCGCCGACAAGATCCGGATCAATCCGGGCAACATCGGCTCCCGGGATCGGCTCAAAGAGGTCTATCGAAAGGCCGCCGCCAGCGGAATACCGGTCCGGATCGGCGTCAATTCCGGCTCTCTGGAAAAGGGTATTCTGGCGCGTTATGGAGGGGTCTGCGCCCAGGCCTTGTGCGAAAGCGCCTGCGAAGCCGTGGCGTTTGCGGAAAGCGTCGGATTTGGGGATCTGGTCGTGTCGCTGAAATCCGCCGATGTGCCCATGAATCATCAAGCCCACCGTTTGTTCGCTCAACAGAGCGATGTGCCGCTGCATATCGGTTTGACCGAAGCCGGCGTGGGGCACCAGGCCAGGATCAAGTCCGCCGTTGCCCTGGGCGCCCTCTTGCTGGAGGGCATCGGCGACACGATGCGGGTCTCTCTGACCGGCGAT
>CAZCTS010000004.1:30861-32056 GCA_964501635.1 uncultured Oscillospiraceae bacterium
ATCCCGTCCAGGAAGTGGTCTTGGCAAGAGAGATCCTGGAAGCCGCCGGCATTCGGAGGACCGGCATCGACCTGGTGTCCTGTCCCACCTGCGGCCGGACGCGGGTGGATCTTCCCGCCATTGCCGAACAGGTGCGGGAAGCGCTGGAGCCTCTGTCCAAGATCCTCGCCCAAAGAGGCGATTTCATGAGAGTGGCCGTGATGGGCTGCGAAGTGAACGGCCCCGGAGAAGCCGCCGGCGCCGATGTGGGCGTGGCCTGCGGAAAGGGCGTGGGTTTGATCTTCGAAAACGGCAAACCCCTGGGAACGGTCCCGCAAAGCCAGATCACCGAAGAATTGATCCGCATCATCCATAAAAAGACTATTGCAAATATATTATGAATATGATAGTATACATGCGTCGTTAAGTTATTTCAAAGAGTGGGAGGGCCCACTCTTTCGTTTTGTAGGGAGGCGAAGGGCCTTGGCCAGGAAAAAAGTCACGGATCACATCTGGGATTGGATGGATGGATTCGGAAAAGAAAAGGGCTACGAGCTGTCCCGGGCGGAGTTCGTAAAAGAGGCGGAAGCCTGGTACCTGCGGGTCTACGTGGATAAGCTGGGCCCTGAGGGCTACGAGTCCATGAGCACCGACGATTGCGAGATCATCAGCCGCTATCTCAGCGAAAAACTGGATCAGGAAGATCCGATCCAGCAAAACTACTACCTTGAGGTTTCTTCGCCGGGATTGGATCGCCTCTTGATCAGCGAAAAAGATTTCAGGAGATTCGCCGGCAGTCTGGTGGATGTAAGGCTCTATCGGCCCCTGGATGGAAAAAAAGCGCTTCAGGGGATCTTAGCGTCCGGCAGCGAGGGGAACATCACCCTCGTCGACGATAAAGGAAATGAGAAGACCATATCAAAAGAACTGGTAAGCAAGGTTCAGCTCGCAGTTGTTTTTTAAGGGAGGAATAGACGAAGAATGAACAATGAATTTATCCAGGCGGTGGAAGACCTGGAAAGAGAAAAGGGGATATCCAAAGACCTTCTGATCGAAGCCATCGAATCCGCCCTGGTTTCAGCTTATAAGAAGAACTACGGCACCTCGCAGAACGTGCGGGTCAACATCGACAGAGAGAGCGGCGACATCGACGTCTTCATGCGAAAAGACATTGTGGAAGAAGTGGCCGATCCCTTTGTGGAAGTGGCCGTGGAAG
>CAZCTS010000004.1:32066-36191 GCA_964501635.1 uncultured Oscillospiraceae bacterium
CCAGAGATTTCGGCCGGATCGCCGCCCAGACCGCGAAGCAGGTAGTGGTCCAGCGGATCCGCGAAACCGAGCGGGGCATGATCTACGACGACTACATCAACCGGCAGACCGAAGTGGTGACCGGCGTGGTGCAGCGCATCAGCAACGACAAGGTCTTCGTCAACATGGGCCGCGCGGAGGGCATCCTCAACGGAAACGAGCAGATCCCCGGCGAAAAGTACAAGGTCAACCAGCGCATCAAAGTATATGTGATGGACGTCAAGAAGACGACGAAGGGTCCCCAGGTTTTCCTGTCCCGCACCCATCCTGGCTTGGTCAAGCGGCTCTTCGAGCTGGAAGTGCCCGAAATTCAGGACGGCATCGTAGAGATCAAGAGTATCGCCAGGGAAGCCGGGTCCAGGACGAAGATCGCCGTCTGCACCTACGACGAAAACGTGGATCCCGTGGGCGCCTGCGTGGGCACCCGGGGCAACCGGGTCCAGTCCATCGTGGAGGAGCTTTCAGGAGAGAAGATCGACATCATCACCTGGAGCGAGGAGCCGGGCAAGCTGATCAGCAGCGCCTTGTCTCCGGCCAAGGTGGAAATGGTCCTGGTCGACGAAGAAGGGAAGGCGGCTACCGTTGTGGTGCCCGACTTCCAGCTTTCCCTGGCCATCGGAAAAGAAGGACAGAACGTTCGGCTGGCGGCCAAGCTGTGCGGATGGAAAATCGACATCAAGAGCCATACGCAGTATTATCCCCCGGAAAAACCCGCAGAGGACGCGCCCGCAGAGGACGCGCCCGCAGAAGATACATTCCAAGAGGAAACGGAACATGAACAAGACTAAAGTGCCTATGAGGCGCTGCATCGGCTGCATGGAATCCAAACCCAAGAGAGAGCTGATCCGCGTCGTGGCAAGTCCGGAGGGGACCGTGCATCTGGATCCCACCGGCAAAGCCAACGGCAGGGGCGCCTATTTGTGCCCGAACACCGAATGCGTTGCCAAAGCATATAAAAAGAATGCATTTGCACGAAGTCTGCACATCAATGTCAACGAAGAAGATCTGAAACTGATCGAAAGCGCAATCGGCGATATCCTTCAGAAGATCGATCAGCGAACGAACCGATTATAGGAGGTGTTCGAATGCCAAAGAAAGTCCAGGAATTAGCCAAAGAGTTGGGACTTACAGATAAAGATCTGATTGAAAAGCTCCACGAGCTTGGATACGAAGACAAGACCAGCAAGAGCGTCATCGAAGACATCGACGCGATGGTGGTGACGAATTCCATCGCAAACAGTCGAGCGAAGGCGGAGACGAAGATCGTCAAAGCCTCGGTCAAGCGGGAAGCCCCAAGGGACGCCGGCGAGGTGAAAGTCCAGATCAAAGCCGTCGACAAGGCCATCATCGAAGCTCAGGCACGCAGAGGACAAGCCCCTGCGGCGAGCAGAGACCGGGACATCGCTCCCCCTTTGCATTCCACCCAGACGCCTCCTGCCGGAAAGCCGGCGCCCAGAGCGGAGAGCTCTCCTTCGGGCAGACCTGTCTCCAGACAGGAAGCCCCGCCCATCGCCAGGCCCTTGCCCATGGGACGTCCCATGCCGAAAAACGCGGTGCCCCTTAAAAAGAGCGATGTGATCCAGGAAACCGAAAAGGAAAAAGAACCGATCGAAACGATCCCCGAACCGGTCAAGGAAGAAATCGCGGCCCGGGATATTGTCGCGCCGATCGTTCTGGAAACGGCTATCCCGGAATCGGAGAAGCCGGAAATCATCGAAACGGTCCATCCTGTTGCAACCCAGGAGATCCCTGTGCCTGCCGCGCCGCCGGCGGAAACCGCAGCGGCCCCTGAATCGGCAGACAAGGAACCCGTGGAAAGCGAAACGGTCCCGGAACAAGCCGAGTCTTCCGGCGCCGCCAAAGCGCCTGCGCAAATGAAGACGCCGGCGCCGGCCCCCGAAAAAGTGGATTACACACCCGGTATCGGCATCAAGATCATTCGGCGGGCTGAAGACGAGCCAAAGCCGGTGCCTCAAAAGCCGATCCCCAAAAAGATCGCGCCCGACGCCGATCGAAAGCCTAAGGAATACAACCCGGCCCACAAGAATACAGGAGAATCCAAGGATTACGTTTCGCCCCGCAAAAGTTTCGGAGAGGCCAAGGGCAATGTTCCGCCGCGGAAAAGCCCCGGCGAGGCGAAGGACGACCATTCCCCCAGGAAGAAAAACGACGCTCCGGTCAAGAAGGGCGACCCGAAAGAGCGGGTTTTGGTCTACACCGCGCCGGCAGCCGGCGCAGACAAAAAGCCATATAAAGGCAAGGCGAAGACCAAAAAAGACCGCTTCGACGCCAAACCTTTGGATCTGACGAAATCCGCGCCGAAAAAACGTCACAAATACAAAGATAAAAGCGATCTGCCGGAACAGGACTTCATGGAGGCCCAGGATCTGCCCGAAGGCAGCGTGGTCATCAATGTTCCCATCACAGTGGCCGGTTTCTGCGAGCAGATCGGACGCACCTCTTCGGACGCCATCATGGCGCTGATGAAGATGGGCATCATGGCCAACATCAATCAGAATCTGGACGAGGAAGCCGCTGTTCTGCTGGGCATCGAGCTGGGCGTGAACGTGGTCGTCAACAAAGTGAACGAGGAAGTGGTGGAAGCAGGTCTGGATCTGGGCGAAGACAAGGAATCCGAACTGGTCACCCGCGCTCCGATCATCGCGGTCATGGGCCACGTGGACCACGGCAAGACCTCGCTGCTGGACGCCATCCGCAGCACCAACGTGACGGGGCAGGAGGCCGGCGGCATCACCCAGCACATCGGCGCCTCGGAAGTGGAGCTGAAGGGACATCGCATCGTATTTCTGGACACGCCCGGACACGAGGCGTTTACAGCCATGCGCGCCAGAGGGGCCCATGTCACCGACATCGCAGTCCTGGTGGTGGCGGCGGACGACAGCGTCAAACCACAGACCATCGAATCCATCAGCCACGCCAAAGCCGCGGGTGTGCCGATCATTGTGGCCATCAACAAGATGGACAAGCCCGGCGCCGATCCGGAAAGAGTCAAAAGGGATCTCAGCGAGCAGGGCATCCTGGTGGAAGACTGGGGCGGCGACGTGATCAGCGTGCCGGTCTCCGCCAAGACAGGGGAAGGGATCATCCAGCTCCTGGAAATGATCCTCCTCCAAGCCGAAGTCCTGGAACTGAAAGCCAATCCAAACCGTCTGGCCATGGGCACGGTCATCGAAGCCAGGTTGGACAAATCCAAGGGTCCGGTGGCCACGCTGCTGGTGACCAACGGAACACTCCAGGCCGGCATGTCCATCGTGGCCGGCACCTGCAGCGGACGGATCCGGGCTATGACCAACTCCAAGGGCGACAACATCCGAAAAGCCGGTCCGGCGCGAGCCGTGGAGATCACGGGCCTGACCGACGTGCCCCAGGCGGGGGACGAGTTCAACGCAGTCAAAGAGGATAAGATCGCCAGAGAGATCGCGGAAAACCGCAAGAGCAAGCAGCGGCAGGAAGTGATGGCGAAAAACTCCTCCATCACCCTGGAGCAGCTCTTCACGCAGATCGAAGAAGGGGAAGTCAAGGAACTGAACCTGATCCTGAAGGCCGATGTGCAGGGGTCTGTGGGCGCGCTGGAACAGTCTCTTGAAAAGCTGCACAACGAGAACGTCAAAGTGAAGATCCTTCACAGCGGCGTGGGCACCATTACGGAGTCCGACGTCATGCTGGCCAGCACCTCCAACGCGGTGATCATCGGCTTCAACGTGCGGCCAAGCACGGCGGTCAGCTCCATGGCCGACAACGAAAAAGTGGAGATCCGGACCTATCGGATCATCTACGAGATCATCGACGACATCGAAGCCGCCATCAAGGGCATGCTGGACCCCATCTTCAAAGAAGTGGTGATGGGCAAGATCGAAGTCCGGGAAACCTTTAAAGTGCCTGGAGCCGGCATCGTGGCAGGCTCCTATGTGACGGAAGGCAAGATCCTCCGCAACGCCCGGGTGCGCCTGGTGCGCGACGGCATCGTGGTCCACGAGGGGACCATCTCCTCCCTGCGCAGATTCAAGGACGATGTGCGGGAAGTGGCCAGCGGATACGAATGCGGCATCGCATTGGACAAATTTA
>CAZCTS010000004.1:36201-41027 GCA_964501635.1 uncultured Oscillospiraceae bacterium
GCATCATATTTATTACCTCTTCTAATTTCTCTTTGGACAAATTTAACGACATCAAGCAGGGAGACATCATCGAAGCCTTCGCCATTGTGGAAGTGGAGAGAAAATAGGGAATGGGCAGAGGATACAGGCCCCAGCGCATAGGGGAGGAAATACGAAAGATCATCAGCGACCTGCTGCTGCGGGGCGAGCTGAAGGACCCGGGGTTTCAGGGCTTCATCGGCGTCAACGCAGTGGAGGTGACCCGGGACGGCAGCTATGCCACCGTCTACGTGACGGCTCTGGGCGGCAGCGCGGCCAAGCCCTTGTCGCAGGAGGAAAAGGACCAGATCCTGGCCGCCTTCCAGCGGAGCCGGGGATTTATCCGGACCGAATTGGCCCGGCTGATCCAGATCCGCCACACCCCCGAATTGATCTTCCGTTTTGACACCTCCATGGAATACGGGATGAAAATGGATAAGATCCTGTCGGAACTGGAAATTCCTCCCGAAAAATAGGTGCTTCCGCTTCGTATAGCCGAAAGGGTTCAAATGAGAGCGATCATCGAGCAATTAAAAGAAGCCCGCAGCGTGCTGCTCTTTCCCCACATCAACATGGATGGGGATGCCCTGGGCTCTTCCGTGGCCCTATGCCTGGGGCTGCGGCAGATGGGAAAAGAGTGCAGCATTCTGATCGAGGACGAGATCCCCGAGTATCTGTCCTTTTTGGACAAAGGCTACTGCATACGTCAGGCGGATCGGACGCCGGATCTGAGCATCGCCGTGGATTGCGGCGATGAATCCAGGATCGAAAACCGGAAGAGTGTTTTCTATTCCGCCAGGACAACAGCCTGCATCGACCACCATCTGCTGCACGCAAATTTTGCCTGGGATTGCCTGGTGGACCCCGAGGCTTCCGCCACCGGCGTTCTCGTGCTGAAGCTGCTGGAAGAGATCGGCGTGCGGATCACAGCGGAAATGGCGGACGCCCTCTATGTGGCCATCATGACGGACACGGGCTCCTTCCGCTATTCCAACGCCGACCGACAGACTCATCTGATGGTGGCCCGGCTCTATGAATACGGCATGGACCACGTGCCCCTGTGCAATGCGATCTACGACAGCATTCCCCTGTCCCAAATGAAACTGGAAGCCGCTACGCTGGGCAACCTGCAGATTTTTGCCTCCGGGAAAGCGTCCATCGCCCATGCCACCTTGGAGATGATCCAGGAGGCGGGCGCCACAACGGACCAGACCGAAACCATCATCGACCGGCTGCGGAGCATACGGAATGTGGAGATCGCGGCCTTTCTGAAGGAGAAGCCCGACGGCAATTACAAGGCGAGTTTTCGGGCAAAGACCTATGCGGATGTGGGCGGGCTGGCTTACCGTCTGGGCGGAGGCGGCCACCGGAAAGCTTCCGGCTGCACCGTCAAGGGGCCTCTGTCCGCCGCGCTCGATACTGTCCGAACTGCCATCGAAGAGGAATTGTCATCGTGGACGGGATCCTGAACCTGCTGAAACCGGCCGGCATGACCTCTCACGATTGCGTCGCGGTGATCAGGCGGAAAAGCGGGCAGCGGAAAGTCGGCCATACCGGCACCCTGGATCCCAACGCCTGCGGCGTTTTGCCCCTTTGTCTGGGGCAGGCCACCCGGGTGATCGAATACATGGAAAGCGCCGAAAAAGCTTATCGCTGCGAGGCGCTCCTGGGCATTGAAACGGACACCCAGGACATCTGGGGAAAGGTGCTGGAAGATCGGAGAGAGCGGGTGGGCGCCCTTGGGGAAACCGCTGTCCGGGAAGCGCTTTTTGCCTTTTTGGGGTCTATCGCCCAGAGGCCGCCTGCCTATTCGGCGGTGAAAGTGGAGGGCCGAAGGCTCTACAGTTATGCCCGGGAGGGGATTTCGGTGACAGTGGCCGAAAGACCTGCAAGCATCCACACCATCCAGTGGCTGGGTTATGACGGGGCGACAGGGCGGCTCCGATTCGACATTCGCTGCTCCAGAGGAACTTACGTGAGGACCCTGTGCCACGACCTGGGACAAATCCTTGGAACCGGCGCCTGCATGAGCTTTTTGCTCAGGACCCGGACATCCGGTCTGGAGTTGAAGGACGCAAGAACCCTTGAGGATGTGCTCGAAATGGATGCGGAGACCTTCGCCGCCGCACTTCTGCCTCCCGCGTCCGGCTTGCGGGATCTGGCCAGGCTCCAATTGGACAAGGAGCAGGCTTCGCTGTTTGTCAACGGCAATCCGCTCTTTTCCAAAGGATTGGGCGCGGAACAAGAGGGGATGCCGGATCCCCGGACACTGGCCGTATTCCACCAGGGCATGCTGCTGGGCATAGCCGGCTATACAAAGGAAAAGGGCTATCAAGTACGCAAGGTGCTGAAATGAAAATATTCAAGAGCAGCAAGGATTTGACCGGCATCCGTCCCACGGCGGTGGCGCTGGGCAACTTCGACGGGATCCACAAAGGCCATCAGACCCTGATCCGGGCATGCATCAAGGAAGCCGCAAAGCAGGATCTGGTTCCTTCTGTGTTTACATTTTCCAACCACCCCAACAACGTGATCGCCGGCGAGAATGTAGTCAAAAACATCATCACCTTCGAAGAAAAAGCCGCGATCCTGGAAAGCATGGGCGTGTCCTATCTGTTTTCCTTTGCCTTCGACCAGGCTATGCGCACCAGCACGCCGGAGGAATTCTGCCGCCATCTGCTCTTCGATTCCCTTCAGATGAAGGAAGCCTTTTGCGGGTTCAATTACCATTTTGGCTATAAGGCCCAGGGAAACCCGGACATCCTCAAGGCCATCGGCGAGGAGCTGGGCTACGGTGTCGAAGTGCTGACGCCGGTGGAAGTGGATGGGGAGATCGTCTCCAGCACCTTGATCCGCAAAGCTGTGGAGTCGGGCAATCTGGGGCGCTATCTCCGCTTTACCGGGAGACGGTACGCGATTTACGGCCATGTGATCGAAGGCCGCCGCTTTGGGCGGACTTTGGGTTTCCCCACGATCAATCTGGCCCTGGACCTCTCCATGGTGCTGCCGCCAAACGGAGTCTATCTGACCAGCACCACGGTGGAAAACAGGCGATACGATTCGATCACCAACATCGGACAGAAACCCACCATAGGGCTTTTTGCCAAAAATGCGGAGACTCATATCTTTGAGTTCAACAGGGAAATTTACGGATTGGATGTGCGCGTGGAGCTGATCAGCCTGCTTCGCCCGGAGCGGAATTTCGACTCCGTCGAAGAGCTCACAGAGCAGATCGAAATGGATTGCCGGCTGGCGCAGGCGCTGCACCACGAGAACAGGAGGAAAAGTTATGAAATATGTTAACGGGTTTACCATCAACGCCACGGGAAACGAGTGCTTTATCAGCTATCTTCAGACGCGTCCCCAAGGCCAGGCGAAGACCACCGAAGAAGTGGAGACTGTGGTCATGTCCGAGCAGTGCGCCAGACAACTGGTGATCGCCCTGGCTAAAGTCTACCAGAAGGTGGATTCGGACCGGGCGGCCAAGCGGAAAGTGGATGTGAACGAGGCGGGGCCGGAAATTTTATCCTGACCGGTCGATCCTGCAAGCGGAGAAACAAATCTTTACAAAGCCTTCCGCTTGTGCTATCATACATTGTCAGAAATACCTTCTGCTGAGTTTGGCGACACTCCGGCGCTCCTCACGGCTGAAGGCGAATCAAAAAAGGAGAGAAAATGATCACGAAAGAAATCAAGCAAGGCATCATCGACGAGTACAAGACTCACGAAGGCGACACCGGGTCTCCGGAAGTCCAGGTGGCGGTCCTGACCTACAGGATCAACGACCTGAACGAACATCTGAAGATCCACCTGAAGGACTTCCATTCCAGACGAGGACTCCTCAAAATGGTTGGCCAGAGAAGGAATTTGTTGAGCTATCTCAAGGAAAAGGATATCGAGCGCTACAGATCGCTCATTTCCCGTTTAAACCTGAGAAAGTAAGGGACAAAAGGGCGGGGTTGCACCCCGCCCGCTATTTTTTGTATCGGGTGCGGGTCAGGCTTGAGAACTTAATTTATTGTCCGGCAAAGGGCAATAGGTTAACTTGTCAAGCCGGACCTGAAACAGAAAGGCAAGGAAACTATGAGATTTCAAGACTACAGAACCTTTAAGACCGCTTTGGGCGGAAAACTCCTGCAGATGGAGATCGGAAAAGTCTGCGAAATGGCCAACGGCCAGGTGATGGTGCGCTACGGCGACACCGTTGTCAACGTCACGGCGGTCTGCTCCAAGGCGCCCCGTCCGGATGTGGATTTCTTTCCGCTCACCTGCGACTACGAAGAAAAAATGTACGCGGCGGGCAAGATCCCCGGAGGATTCATCAAGAGGGAAGGCCGTCCTTCTGAAAAAGCGGTCCTCACCTCCCGCCTGATGGACCGGCCCATGCGGCCCCTGTTCCCCAAAGGCTTCCAGAACGACGTGCAGGTGGTGGCGCTGGTCATGAGCGTGGACCTGGACTGCAGCCCCGAAATCGCCGCTTTGATCGGATCTTCCGTGGCGCTGTCCATTTCGGACATCCCCTGGGAAGGACCCACCGCAGCGGTGAACGTAGGCCGTGTGGAGGGCCGTCTGATCGTCAACCCGACCCTTGCAGAGCGGGAAGCCTCGGATATGCACGTGACGGTCTCCGGAACAAAGGAAGCCGTGATGATGGTGGAGGCAAGCGCCCTGGAAGTGCCGGAAGAAGAAGTGCTGGACGCGATCATGTTCGGCCACGAGGAAATCAAGAAAATCGTGGCGTTCATCGAAGAGATCGTGGCGGAGGTCGGAAAGCCCAAGATGCAGATCGCGCTGAAGACGCTGCCCGC
>CAZCTS010000005.1:0-20945 GCA_964501635.1 uncultured Oscillospiraceae bacterium
CCATGTATTTGGTGTTCATCTGGGCCCGCATTTTGTACCGGTCCATATAATCCCGCAGGGCTACCGCGTAGGGCAGATCCAGATAGACACAAGGCGCCGGGGGGGCTGTGGGCGGCACGGTGGACAGACAGATATTCTCCGGCTTCATGCCCACTTTTTCGGAAAACAGGGAATTGATGGCGTGCTGCACCATCAGCTCCGGCATCACCTTCCAGGCTTCCCGGGCGGTGGCGTTGGCGTTGTGGGCGCCGTCGATCTGGGCGATGTTGGCCCAGGTCATGATTTTTTTCGATTCGCAGGCATCCACAAAGGAACGGACGCAGTTGATATTCCGGTACAAAACGTTGTACTGGGGATCCTGGTGGGCGCCGTTGATGCCCTCTTCGGCAAACATGACCGCCACATCAGGTCCGGCCACGCCGGACACGTAGGAGTGATAGTTGATGGGCCTTCCGACTTCGTCTTCGATCAGGTCCAGCGCTTTGCGCTGGGCCCGCACTTGCTTGCGGGTGATGGGAACGCCGCCGATGCCCGCCGGGGTCCCTTCGATGAGTCCGTCGATGTGGGACTGGCCCATGGTCCGGATGACCATGATGTGGTCGGCTCCGTGCCAGGCGGCCATGCGCATCCTGCGGATATCGTCCTCGAACCGCCCCGATGCGATCTCTGTGGTGATCGTTTCGATAGGCTGGGGATCCATATAGTCAAAGTACTTTGAAGAGGGAAGGCCCGTGCTCTGCTTCAGAGGCTGGGACATGTCCCGGTACCGGAAGGGTCCCATGGTCAAATCCGGATCCTTTTTTCTCCAGGTCCAGCCCTTTCTGCGAGGCTCGTACTGCTCCAGGTCTTTGAGGATCTCTTCCACATCGATCTTGATGTCTTTGTTCAGCTTATCCTGCGCCATCTTACTTGCCTCCTTTGAACATCGCCGCCACTTCGTCCCAGCCCTTGCCTTGGGCCAGGAGATCGCCGGCTTCGCGAAGGCCGATATTTCTGGCCTTGGACAGCTTGTAGAGGCAGTGGCCCGCGCCCTTGCCCATCAGCCCTTTGTCCATGCAGCCCTCTACGATGGCTTGGGTCTTCTGGGAAGAAATGCCCATGCGCATCAGGACGGCCCGCTCGATGGAGGGGGTGGTGTTCTTCTTTCCCAATTCGAGGAGAGGATCCACGACCTGGCTTGTGACGGCCCAGAAATGATCGTACAGTTCCCGGTCTGTCATGCCCGCCAGATGTTTTCTTCTCTCCTGAAAATCATCCGCTCTTTTCATCTTTTTCTCCTTCGTTGATAGAAATGGCGGGCGGGGAGATCCCCGCCCGAGCCGTTTATTTTTCCAGCACAGACCGGACGAAAGCTTCGTCGCTCTTGGTCTCTTCGGCTAAAAATGCGATGTCCTCCGGGGTGGGGCTTGCGTTCCGGCTGGCGACGGCCTTCCGGATCAGGGAGGCTCTCATGCGGTCCAGATCGGCGTCCTTGCAGCGGATCAGACCGGGATCGCTGGGAAGCACGATGTTCTCTCCGGGCTTGTCCTGCTTGGGATCGCCGAAGAAGATCCGGATACCGTTGTCTCTGGCGAAGTCCAGCTGGGGCTGGATGTGCTTTCCCGCTCCGGTGTATTCGGTTTCGCTGATCACGATCACTGCGTCTTCGGGCAGTTCCTGGGCCAGGGAGAAGGCGGCAGCCAGGGCGGTGTTGCCCGCCGGGCCTCTCTCGATGCCTTCCAGGTTGGCCAGGGCTTCCGTAATGTAGAACACTTCGCCCTGGGTCACATAGACGTAGCGGTCCATGTAGCGCAGGGGCCTTGCGGCGCTGCGGGGCACGTCCGAGTGGTCCGGATCCGTGGCGTAGGGCACGCCGAAACCTGTGTGCCCTGTGGTGCAGGACTTCCGGTTGAACTGCTTGTCCGAGGCCATATGCAGACCGGTCAAATCGATGGACGCGCCGACGAACTGGGTGTTGGCGGCGCCGGCCTTGAGCATGCCTCGGGCGGTCCCGGTCATCATGCCGCCGCCGGCGTTGGTGCAGACCACCACTTCGGGGTCCTTGCCCAGCTTTTCCCGGCACTGCATGGCGATCTCGTAGCCCAGGGTCTCCACGCCGGCGATGCCGAAGGGAGAGTAGAGGGAGGCGTTGAAGTAGCCGGTGTCTTCCAGCAGGGACAGGAAGCTGTAGAAGAGCTCCGGTCCCACGGTCAGCTGGACCACTTCGGCGCCGTAGGCTTCGCAGGCCCTGGCTTTTTCCACGATCTCCGGCTGGCCCACGCCTCTGGAGTCGTAGCATTCCTGCACGATGATGCAGCGCAGGCCCTGCATGGCGGCCTGGGAGGCCACGGCGGCGCCGTAGTTGCCCGAGGTGGCGGCGATCACGCCTTTGTAGCCCAGCTTCTTGGCGTGGGCCACGGCGCAGGCCGCTCTTCTGGCCTTAAAGCTTCCGGAAGGATTGGAGGCTTCGTCCTTGGCAAAGATCCGGGCGCCGAAGCCGGGTTTGGCGTATTTTCTGGAAAGGGCGGAAATGTTGCGCAGCTCCAGCAGCGGGGTGTTGCCCACGCCGGTCAGGCTCTGGATCCGGTTCACCTCGTCCAGGGTGTATCCCGTGGATTTCATCAGCGCTTCGTAGTCGAAGCGGACGGAGCCGGATTCAAAATCCTCGTAATTCAAGCCCAGGGCCGTCTTCATGATCTCGTTGGATCTTCCCATCACGGAAGCATAGTCTTTTGCCAATGCCATTATTTTTCACCTCCGCGCATGATCTCCCTGAGCTGCTTGTCGATCAGGATCAGTTCGGGAACAAACTTTCCGTAGCTGTGGGTGTAGTAAGGATGGACTTCCAGCAGCGTGCCGGTGGTGATCCTTCCCACGGCGGTCTCAACGGAAACCAGGTCGCCGATTTCGGCGTCCGCCTGCAGAAAACCTTTCGTCCACATCTCCAGGGGCACCTTGCCGGTGTCCTCGGGCAGCTTGGACGCTCTTTGTGAGGGCTCGAGCACGACGTTGTAAATGCGCACCCACTCGCCTTTTTTGATCATTTGACTTCCTCCTGTCGATTGTTGCGCGGGGGACGATCTGCACCGTCCCCCTGCTGAATATCTTCGGCTGTTTTATTTGACGATCTTGCACTCTTCGCGGATCTGGTCTCTCAGGTCGCCCATAATCGCGCGGGGCACAGGCAGGTCGATCATGGTGTGGAGGCCGGGTCTTGCGTTGATCACGTGGGGGATCATGTTGACGCACATGGCGATGGTGCCGATGCCGCCCGGGGTTTCGGGGGAATTGACCATGTTCACATTGGGGGTCCCCTTGATGATCACATAGTCTCCTGTGTTGACGCCCACCTGCTCGGGCTCGATCTGCTGGGGATGGTCCATGTGGATCAGGTTCTTGCCGCCGTTGACGAAGCCCTCGCCCTTCATGGCCACGCCGGCCACGTTGCCGGCCTTGGCGAAGCCGTAGGGGGACTTCCGGTCCACATCGGTCATGATGGGATCCATGGTGGTCTCCACCTTGTCCACCGTCCAGCCGATGGCGTCGGCGATCATGCGGATGGATTCGTGGAAGCCCACGTGTCCGGAGAGATGGCCGGTCTTGACGCCTTCGATGAATTCTTCCTTCGTGATGCCGATGCCCTGCTCCACCATGACGGCGGGGCCAAAGGGCGACAGGCTGTTGACTCTTCTGGCGGTGATCTCTTCGACTTCTTCGCAGATCCCTGTCCACAGGACGACCAGCAGGTCCATGATGTGTCCGGGGTTGACGCCGGTGCCCAGAATGGATACGCCGTTGGCTTTTGCGATCTCGTCAAGCTGCCTGGCCAGTTCCGGCTCCTGGGCCTGGGGATAGGACATTTCCTCTGCGGAGGAGACCACGTTGATCCCCTGCTCCAGGATGAACTTGAGGCGGTCGAAAGCGGTGCGGGTAAAGGAATCGGTACAGCTCAGGACCACATCGGCGGCGCCCTTCTTGATGACGTCTTCCGGAGTCCCGATGATGACGTCGGGCCGGTCGCCTCTGGGCGTCTTGATATAGTCGTACATCGACTTGCCGACCTTGGCGCCCCTGCCGGCCACGCCCACGATGTCCACGCCCTTTTTCTTTAAGAGCATGTCGGCCATTCCGCCGCCCATGGCGCCCAGACCCCAGATGATGACTTTTACGTTTTCCATGATTCTCCTCCGTTTCTTTCTGGAAGCTCAGATTCTATTCAAGACTTCCATCGATAACAACTGGTTTGCATTCGTATACCAAATATAATAAGCAAGAAGTGTGCCAAACAGATGCAGTGCCCGAGGCCTGAAAATCGGGCATATCTTGGGCTTTCCGAAGAATAATGAGCAAATATATTTGCGTTTAATGCAAATATATTTGCTCTATCGGTACTTTTTGATCTTGTGCTGCAGGGTCTGACGCTTCACTTTCAAGCTGTCGGCGGCTCTGGATATGTTGCCGCCGCTGGTCACCAGCGCGTTTTCGATCATTTCCCGCTCGATGCGGGCCAGGTATTCCTCCAGACCTCCGGCGCCCAGGGTGAACACATCCTGGGCCGGCAGCGCCCTGCGCCGGTTGATGATCAGGTCGTCCTCCTGGAGCACGTGCTCCTCGTCCTCCATCATGGACAGGGCCGACATGACGATATTTTCCAGTTCCCGCACGTTGCCCGGGTAATCGTAGGACAGCAGCTTGTCCTTGGCTCCCTGGGAGAGCATCCACACCTGTTTGCCGTACTGCTTGTTGTACTTCTCGGTGAACTTCTCCGCCAGGAGGATGATGTCGTCCCGGCGCTTGCGCAGGGGCGGGATGTGGAGCTGGATCACCGCGATGCGGTAGAAAAGATCCTTCCGCAGACGCCCCGAAGCCAGCAGCTCTTCCGCCGGCTCGTTGATGGTGGCCAGGATGCGCACGTCCAGGGGAATGTCCTGAGTGCCGCCCACCCGGCGGGTGTAGTTCTCCTGAAGGACCCGCAGCAGTTTTCCCTGAAGCTCCAGGGGCATGGAGTTGATCTCGTCCAGCAGCAGGGTCCCCCCGTCGGCCTGTTCAAAGAGCCCGGGCCGGTCCACCGCTCCGGTAAAGCCTCCCTTGGATGTGCCGAACAGGATGCCCTCCAGAAGGCTGGCGGGCACAGCTGCGCAGTTCTGGGCTACAAAAGGCTGATCCTTTCGCGCGCTGTCGAAATGGATGCTCTGGGCGATCAGTTCCTTGCCGGTGCCCGTTTCCCCGTAAATGATGCAGGAAGCGGGGCTCTGGGCGGCTTTGCGGGCCAGGGCCAGAGTGTCCAGAAATTCCCGGTTCTGCCCCAGCAGATTGGAAAAGCTGTATTTGCGGATCCGCTTTTGCTTGGAGCGCCTGGGATCGTCGATCTCCTTGCGCAGTTCCAAAATCGTGTCGCTCATCCGCTGGATGTCGGTGATGTTCTTGGCGATCTCCACCGCCGCCACCATCCGCTCCCCGTCCAAAACCGGCACGGTGGTGTTGACGGTGGTGATCTCCCGGCCGTCCTTGTTCAGATAAGTCTGCTCCTGGCGCCAGGTGCTTTTCTTGTATTCCAGGGCCTGGAGCAGGGTGCTGTTTTCCGCTTTCAGATTTTTGAACACTTCGGAGAAGGGTTTTCGCAGCACGTCCTTGCGGTCCATTTTCTCCAGCTGGGCCATGGCCTTGTTGTAGATGACGCTGTTGCCCTCCGGATCCACCACGTGGACGCCTTCGTCCAGCAGCTGCAAAATAATTTGCAGCACCATTTGGTATTCTCTGTTTTTCATGATCCTCGTTTCCCGCAAATAATTGGGCAGTTCCTGCAAATCGTTTTTCTCTATTAAGAATACTCCATCAGTCTGGTTTAGGCTATCTTTTCTGCCGCGTTTCCGTTATAATTCTTTCGCACCCGCAATTCAAAGCAGAGAAAAGGACCTGGCATGCGCATCCGAAAAGAATCCGATCTATTGCCCCGGGAAGACGTGCTCCTGATCGCAAAAGCCTCCGACGCCCTGGCCCATCCGGCCAGAGTGGAGATTTTCCGCTTTATTTACAGCGCCAACCGAAACCGTCAGCCGGTCTGCAACAAGGACGTGGTGTCCGAGTTCGAATACTCCCAGGCCACCATTTCCCAGCACATCCGAAAGCTGATCCTCTCTGAATTGGTCCAGGTGCAGAAGAAAGACAACTTCTCCTACTATTTTGTGAACATCGGCATGCTGGGCAAATACCTGGACGCCGTCCGGAAGCTGCAATAAAAAAAGAGACTGACTCTCTATTCTCTAAAACAAAGGCAGACAGGTTTTCCTGTCTGCTTTATCGTTTCGCTATTTGTGATAGGGCTGGTTTGCATTGATTTTGAAGGCTCTATAGATCTGTTCCAGCAACAGGGTCCTCATCAGCTGGTGGGGGAAGGTCATGGGGGAGAAGGACAGGCGCAGGTCCGCCCGGGAAAGGAGCTCCCGGGAAAGGCCAAGAGATCCGCCGATCAGGAAGACCAGCTCGCTCTTTCCCGTCAGCGCCCATTCCCCCATCCGGGCCGCCAGCTCCGCGGAAGAAAGCGCGCTGCCCCGGATGTCCAGCGCGATCACGAAGGTCGAGGGGGAAGAGGGGATCCTGGCGGCCAGGCGCCGGCTCTCCTCCGCGACCACTCCCTGCTCTTCCGAAGCCCCGGCATGGGCCCGCAGTTTTTTTTCCGGCACCTCCAGGATCTCCAGGGTGCAGAAACGGCTCAGCCGCTTGGAATATTCTTCGACGGCGGCCCGCCAGTAGGCCTCTTTGAGCGTTCCTACGCAGATCACTGTGATTTTCATAACTATTGGGTCACGGTTCCGTCGGTGAGGGTCACAGTGAACGTCTGCTCCCTGCGCTCCCGAAGTACCGTCAGCTCCACCTGCTCGCCCGGCCGGTGAGCCACCAGCAGCGTGTTCAGGCGATTCATGGTGCCCACTTCTTTTCCGTCAAAGAGGAGGATCACATCTCCCTTTTGCAGACCGGCTTTTTCCGCCCCGCCGCCCGCCGTGATCGAAGCCACATAGATTCCGCTGATCGTCCCGAATTCCTCCATCAGCTGATCCGTGGAATAGTAGGTCTGCTCTTCCAGCCCCACGCCGGAGATCCCGATATAGGCTCGGATAAAGGTGCCTCTTTCCATGATCTGTTCCAATATCGGCTTGGCGACGTTGACGGGGATGGCAAAGCCCATGCCCTCTCCGCTGGCGGCTTTGGCGGTGTTGATGCCGATCACCTGGCCCCGGCTGTTGAGCAGAGGTCCGCCGCTGTTCCCCGAGTTGATGGTGGCGTCGGTCTGCATCAGCCCTTCCATGCCCGAAGACCCGGCGCTGCTGCCCACCTCGATGGAGCGGTTCAGGCCGCTGATGATGCCCTGGGACATGCTGCGCTCAAAATCCAGCCCCAGGGGATTGCCGATGGCCGCCGCATAGGAGCCGATGTTCACTTCGTCGGAATCCCCAAGCTCCGCGGCTACCAGATCCGGGGCCTCCACTTTCACCACGGCCAGATCCAGTGTGGCGTCGCTCCAGAGCACCGTGCCCTGCACATCGCTGCCGTCGAACAGGCTGACGGTCAGAGATTTGGTGTTTCCGTCGTTCACCACGTGGGAATTGGTCAGAATATAGCCTTTCGCGTCCACGATCACCCCGGTGCCCACGCTCCTGGCGTCGTAGGTGTATCCCTGTCCAAAGCCGAAAAAGGATCCGCCCTGCTGCTCGGTGACGGTGCTGATGCCCACTACCGAGGGCAGCACCTTTTGGGCGATGGCTTCGGCGATGGTGACGTCCTCCCGGACCTTGATCTGGATTTCCGCCGGATCCTGGACGAGGCTGTTTTCCCCCGGAGCCGGGTCCAGGCGACCCGTCGCGTAGCGCAGGGCGGCCAGGCCGCCCCCGAAGCCGGCGCCGGCGGCCAAAATCACCACCAGAAGGATGGCCAGCAGCTGGTTTCTGGCCTTATTGGGCTCTTTTGCTTTCTTTTCATATTCTTCGTTCATCGATAAAACCCCCTTATCGTGCAGATCAATATTTTTCAGATGGCCCCTTCAGACGCAGTAGACAGGGCTGATCTCCGTTCGCGACAGCGTGATCACCTGAGTCCTGCGGCCTGCGGCACAGCCGCTTTCCTCCAGGATGTTCTCCATGGTGGCCACGGCCATTTCCGGGAAGTTGTTTTCCCGGCTCAAATGGGCCAGCAGCACCCGTCTGGGCTTTTCCCGGCCCAGGCGCGTCTCCTCCTGGAGCACCGCCGCCAGGGCCCGGGCAGCCGCCTCGTTGGACAGGTGCCCCTGCTCCCCCAGGATCCGCTGCTTCAGAAACCAGGGATAGCTCCCCATGCGCAGGATGCTTTCGTCGTGGTTGGATTCCAGCACCAGGATGTCCGCGTCCCGGATCTCCTGGATCAAGGCCTGGGTGACGGTCCCCGTATCCGTGACGATGGTGATCCGCTGCCCTTCGTAACTCAGGGAATAGCCCACCGGGTCCGCCGTGTCGTGGGACACGGCAAAGGTCCGGACTTCCAGCTCCCCCACCCGGAACGAGTCCCCGGTGGAAAAGCGGCGGCAGCAGGCTTCCGGCAGGGGAAGGTGCATGCCCCGGAAGGTCTGCTCGTTGGCGAAGATCTGTAAATCTCCCCTTCGGGTCAGGGTGCGGAGCCCGCTGATGTGGTCGCTGTGCTCGTGGGTGACCAGCACCCCCTTCAAAATATCCGGATCCACATTCAAAAGAGCCAGGCCGTTTCTGATCCGCCGGGCGCTGATGCCCGCATCCACCAGCAGCGCTGTGCCGGGACTGCGGACCATATAACAGTTTCCGCTGCTTCCGCTGGCCAGGGAACAGATGGCCAGGCTCAAGAGGGATCCCTTTCTGCAGAAGACCCGGACGCTGTCATCCTAGCGCCGGGCTGTGAAGATTTGGTGTGCATCGATTGTTTTCTCCGTGATTTTCCGTACTATTCGCCGTAGGCGTTCACATAGAACACCTGCCCGCCGGAAAGGGAAAGCTTCCAGGCCGGCACTGCGGTGTCCTCGCTGATCTGGGGGTCGTATCCGGCGTTTTCCACCAGATAGATCAACTCGATCCCCGTGATGGCCGAAGGTTCCTGCGCCAGGCTGTCCATGGCCGCCAAATATTTCAGGAGGGCATAGGAGGCGCTGACCACCTCCCGCCGGTTGTCTCCCCGGGCCAGGGGGATGACGGTGGCCGATCCGCCGGGGTTTTCCACCCGGACACCCTTGTGGTAGACCGGCTCTCCGGCGGCCTTGGGATCCGGGGGCTCGAAGCGTACAAAGAGCACCGGCATCCGGACAGGCGTCCGGGGGATGGGCGTTTCCAGCGCCACGCCCAGTTCCTGCAGATAGGCTTCCGTGTTTTGCGCCTGGACCGCCCATTCCGCGCTTCTGGCCCGCAGACTTCCATAATAAGCGGCGCCGATGATCAAATTGGTCACCAGCAAGGCTATTATCAATATATTTTTGGCTTTTGTCCAGTCCATTTTCCGCCGCCGTTTTTACTTGCTCATGCCGATGGGGATCGCTTCATACAGGGAAAAGTAAAATTTCTGTCCGCTCTCCATGACCAGGATCCAGGCCGGCTGAAGACGGTCGTCGTTGGGGATGCGCACCAGCCCCTGCCGGATGTCCCGGACGGCCGCAGCCACGTATTGAAAGGCGCTTTCCTCGTTCACCGAAAGCACATTGCCGGTCATCACATTGTAGATATGGTTGTAGTTGCGGGCGATCACGTTGGCCGGATCCTGGGTGGGTCCCGGGACCGGTGGCTGCGGGCCGGCTTCGGCAAAGATCACATCCCGGCGGTAATACGAGATCTGGCCGTCCAGCACGTCGATCTGGATGGGCACGCCGCTTTCGTAATAGATCGGCTGGCCCTCGATGCGAAGGCCGAAGAGGAAGCGGTGCCCCTCCCGCTTATTGGAGGACAGGGCTTGCGCGTCAGCCAGGAAAAATCCGGCCGCCTGGCCGTCCAGGCCCTCCCAGGTGCCGTGGGACGCCACGAAGGAAAGCGCCGTCTCCAGATCCCGGAAAAAGCCGCCTGCTGTGCCTTCGGGCGTTTCGCTCTTGTATTCCAGCACCCCGTCCACCCCTTGGGTAAAGGTCTTCTGCCCATATCCGTACATGTAGGTGACGTTGCCGAAATTGTCGGTGATGCGCCGCACAAAATCAAAATTTTCCCCGAACAGGGATTCGGCCAGGGCCTGGCGAAGATCCTGGCTGGCCTCTTCGGTCTCCTGCTGCCAGCGAAGGGGCGCAAGGCCGCTTTCCTCCGACAGGGGAATCAGGGAGGGATTGTCGCCGCCCAGGATATTTCCTACTGTGTAACAGGCGGTAAGGCTCTGCAGGTCTTCCCCTTCCAGCATGGCGGAGAATATTTCCGTATCCCCCTGGCTGTAGACCCGGTAGTACCGGCCTGCTTCCCCCTCAGCGATGAAGATGCTCTGCCCGGCCGCTTCGGAGAAGGCCAGGGCGTTCAGGGAGCGGATGCCCTCCATGCCCGCCACCTGGGGGATTTCCCAGCGACTGCAGAATTCCCCCAGGGGAATGCTGTATCCAAAGTCTATCGTCAATGAACGATACGTCTTCATCGCTTCGTCGTACTGCTCCCGGGTGATCTCGGCCAGGGCCACTTCGGGCTCCCCGGCCAGGGATTGAAGGGCGGACAGGCCTTTCAAAAAAACCGCTTGGGTATCCGTGTGGCGCCGCCGATAGGAGCCGTCTCCCATGCTGTAGACCACCCGCTGGGGTATCAGCAGGCTTTCCGCTTCGGGCGCCTGGACCGCCGCTCGCTCGGGCAGGATATCGGGCAGGCGGAACACGCCCCTGGAATCCAGGGTCCACAGCAAATATAAAAGTAGTATTGTCGTAAAAAACAATACTACCAGTATGACCGTCTTGAGATGCTCCACCCGGCTCGTTTTTCCCTGGATCATGGGTTTGCCTATCTGAACATATTCCTGATGAATGTCTGCAAGAAGCGCAGCGCGCCGGTCTGGGGCGCCGGGAAGATCGCGCTCTTTACTTCCACGGGTTTCACCTTTACCGCCACCATGCTCTGGACGGCTTCGCTGGCCGTGCCGTCAGGATTGACCGTCTCCACCTGCACCCGGTAGAGTCCGGGCTTGACCTCGCTGATCTGCTTGGTGTAGAAGCCCAGGGTGCTGTCGCAGGTGTAGGTGACCGCGTCGCCCATCGCCACGCTGCTGTAAGTCTTGACCGCGCTGCCGTCGCTGAGGATCGACGCCGCGGTGGTCGTTTGGACAGCCGGCGCTTTTGCCGCGGCGATCAGCGCCAGGTCCGCTTCGGTAAAGGCCGTCACGTTGGCTGACACCAGGCTTTCGCCGCTGGTCTCTTTTTCTTCGTATACGGCGATCCGAACCGTCTTGGGCTCGGTCACCTTGACTGAAACGAGGAGACTGTCCGAATAGACGATGGTGTTGCTGGCCGGGCTCACGATGGCAGCCGCGCCGGCAAAGGCAAAGCTGCTGCACAGCAGGAGCACGATCATAAATAGGGCTGTGATGCGTCCGAATCTCTTCAAAGCAATCTTCCTCCTCTCTGAAAAATTTTGATGAACACCGCAGATGTGCGGGCAATGGATGCGCGCATGGCACTGCGGTTCAATACAGAGTATACCCTGTTTGTGTTACAGATATGTTACGGTGGGGTTAAGTCGGTTTTACAAATGCGCCGCGCCTTGGTATACTATCCCCATGAAAGAGATCAACATCTACACGGACGGAGCCTGCTCCGGGAATCAAAACGACAACAATATCGGCGGCTGGGGTTGCATACTGGAATACGGCGGGCACAGAAAGGAACTCTTCGGAGGCGAGCTCGACACCACGAACAATCGTATGGAACTGCAGGCGCTGATCGCCGCGCTGGAGGCGCTCAAGGAGACCGGGCTTTCGATCCGGGTCTTTTCCGACAGCGCTTATCTGGTGGACTGCTTCCGCAAGAAGTGGTACGAAAACTGGCAGCGGAACGGCTGGAAGACTTCGGCCAAAAAACCGGTGGAAAACCAGGACCTCTGGGTGACCCTTCTGGGCCAGGTCGCCAGGCATCAGGTCAGCTTTTACCGCATCCACGGCCATTTGAACCTGAAAGGGTCGGAAAAAACGCTGGAGAGCGCTTATCGGGATTTTGTCAAGATGAACGGCTCGTTTACCAAAGACGAATTCCTGTACATCGCCGGCCAGAACATCCGGGCCGACGAGCTGGCCAACGTGTTCATCCAGGGCCGGCGCCGGGAGACCGAAGACGCGGCTTTGAAAGCGGCAAGGGGCGCCGGCCAAAGGCCGCCGGCCATCCTCTTCGACCTGGACGGCACCCTGTGGGATTCGGCCAAACAGGTGGCGGATTCCTGGAACATCGCCCTGGCGGACTGCCCCGACGTGTCCCTGCGCTTCACCACCAAAATGGTGCGGCAGAGCATGGGCCGGGTCCTGGAGGAGATCGCCGGGATGTGGTTTCCGGAAATGAGCCCTGCGCGGCGGGAAGAAGTGATCCGCCACGCGGCGGAGGTGGAACTGGAATACCTGAAGACCCATCCGGGCAAGCTTTTCCCCAAAGCCCACAAAACCTTGGCAGAGCTTTCCCGCAGCTACGAGTTATATGTGGTGAGCAACTGCCAGGTAGGCTACATCGAAGGCTTTTTCGAAGGAACCGGGCTTCGGAAGTACTTTCTGGACAGCGAATGCGCCGGCCGCACCGGAAAGCCCAAGGCGGAAAACATCCGCCTGGTGATGGAGCGAAACAGCCTGGAGCGATGCATATATGTGGGAGACACCCAAAAGGACTGCGACGCCGCCGACGGGGCGGGCATCCCCTTCGTCCACGCGGCCTTCGGCTTCGGGCAGATCAACAGGACCGTCCCCCGATTGGAAGCCTTCGGAGATCTGCCCGCCTTTGCGGCCGCTTTTTTCGGCGAAGATCCGCCGGCCTAGAACCGGATAAAGGGAGTAAAATCGAAGGGCTTGGACCCTTGGATCTCTTCCTCCGCCCTCGTCAGGGTGTTGATGATGTGAATGGCCTGCCCGTTTTTGGGCGGGCCTTGTTTAATGGCGGCGGCGCCGCCGGCAATGCCCATGTCGGCCACCGGGTCGTCGTTGACGCCGCCGGCGCGGATGGAGGGCACGGAGAACATGCCGTGGTCGACGGCGAACTTCTGGGCGTCCATGGCTTCCGTCACGGTGCCCACCTGATTGGGTTTGAACACAAAGGACCCGCAGGCCCCCAGATCCAGGGCTTTCTGCAGCCGGTCGATCCTGGTCACCGTCAGGTCATCTCCGCAGAGGACCGTTTTGTCCAGGACTTTTGCAGCCTTTACCCAGCCTTCCCAGTCGTTTTCGTCCACCGGATCCTCCACGTAGAGGAAGGGGTATTTTTCCGTGAGCGCTTTTAAGCGGCCCAGCATCTCGTCCAGGTCGATCTCCTTGCCCAGATAATTGTAGGTCCCCCGCTCCGGAACGTAGATCTCGCTGAAGGCGCAGTCGGCGTGGAAGGCGATCTTCTCCTCGCACTTGGCCCGCACCGCCGTTTCGTACAGCAGATCGAAAGCCACCATAAAATCCGGGCTGGGACACACGAAAGCCGACTGGATCCCCGGCTCCGCCCGACGGCCTCCCTGGTATTCCTTGATCACTTCGGGCAGGATCTTGTACATTTTGCACAAAATATGGGTCGCCTCGGCGATGCTGTCGACCTTATAGGGAATGACCGTGCATTCCTGCATGGGCATGGTGTCTTTTTCGTAGCTGCCCCCGGCGAACATGTCCGAAGTGGGCAGGGGGATGGTCCGGATCTGCCCGGGATTCAGGTAGCGGTAGAGCGGGACCCCCTGGATCTGGGCAGCCGCCCGCAGAACAGCCAGGGACACGCTGTAGGTGACGTTGCCCCCCAGTCTGGATTTGTTGGGCGTGCCGTCCAGCTGGCACAGGAAATCGTCCAGGCCCCTCTGGTCCATCACATCCATTCCTTTAATCGCCGGAAACACCACTTTTTCGGCCATTTCCACCGCCTTGAACACGCCGTTGCCGTCGTGCCAGGACGGATCGTGATCCCGCAGGACGAAGGCCTCGTGCTCGCCCGCCGAAATGCCCGAGGGCGACGAAGCCCGGCCCAGAACGCCGCCTTCGGTGGTAATGTCTACTTCTAAAATGGGTTTTCCCTTGCAGTCTATGCCTGCCCGGCCTTTCAGGGATTGGATCTTGGTGCTGTTCATGCTTCTGCCTTCTTTCCTGGTTTTTCTATTCTTCCGGATCTGCCGGAACATACAATACGTTGAAATCACAGAGATTCGTGCCGGTGTTGCCGGTGTAGACGCAGTCGCCCAGGGCCATCAAAGCTTCGTAGGTGGCGTGCTCTTTCAGGGCTTGACGGAGATGCACCCCTTTTTCCGCGGCGGCGGCGCTGGTGGTGGAATCCGTGAGCCCGCCGGCCATGATCGTGGTGCCGTCGGTCCCCTCGCTGTCGATGGACAGCATGCAGGCCCCCGGCGCGTCCTTGGCCACCAGGGCAAAGCCGCAGGTGAGCTCCTGGGAAGGCCCGCCGTGGCCTTTGATCACGGAGCTGTCCGGGATCCCCGTGGTGGTCTCTCCGCCGGAGAAGATCAGGCAGGGTTTCGGGAAAGGCCGGTCGTTCTTGAGGATCTCTCTGGCCAGGCAGGCCATAAAGGCGCCGTAATCCCGGCTCTCGCCTTCCGCGTAGGTCGTGAGCACCTGGGCGGGGATCCCCTTTTCCGCGGCCACTTCCAGAGCGCAGTTGCAGGCGTCCGGCAGGGTATTGAGCACATAGTACGTCACGTTGCCCGCCACTTTAGGAGTCTCCTGGTCGGGGCCGGCGTTCATCAGGTAGCGGGTCACATTTTCAGGAAGCTTGTCCGTCAGGTCGTGCTCTTCCAGGATCTTGCGGATGTCGCCGAAGGTGACCGGATCGGATCCCACCGGCGTGCCCATGACGGGCAGAGGCTGGGTGTAGTCCCTGTGGTCGTCCAGGCCCACCGCGTCCCAGATCTCGAAGCACTCGATCTGCGTGCCCTTGCGGATCCGCTGCCCCAGCCTGCCCCGGTTCATCTGGCACAAATGCCCCCGCACATCGTTGATGTCCATCACCCACATGCCGGCTTTCAGCATGATATCCGTGGCCTGCTGCATCTCCTCCAGGGTGATCCCCTCCACGGGGTAGCCCATCAGCGCCGTGCAGCCGCCGGACAGGCCCACCAGGAACAGGTCGTCGGCCTCCATCTGGTCGGCGATGGAAAGGATGCGCTTGCTTCCTTCGATGCCGCCTTCGTTGGGCAGGGGATGACCGCCCACGAAAACTTCCGTGTGACGGTACACGTCGCTGTCCTCTTTGATCTTGACGATCACCACCCCCTGGGTCATCCGGTCTCCCAGGATGTCCTCGAAGGCGTGGGCCATGTTGTTGGAGGCTTTTCCGGCGCAGAAAACGTAGATCCGGCCGTAGCGGTCCAGATCCAGCTGGCGCTCTCCGATGTGCAGGATGCTTCCCTCCAGGCGGATAAAGCTGCGGAGCCGATGGTAGGAATCCAGCCTTTTCAACACTTCGTCCGTCACTTCCAGCACGATCCGCCGGGATTTTGCGTCTCCGTGGGAAAGCAGCTCCGCCGCGTTTTTGATTTTTTCAAATGCCATGATGTTCTCCTATGGTTGACTTACTTGCGCAGGATCGTGTACTTGTCCAGCAGTTCCAGATCCGGCTCCACCCCAAGGCCAGGGGCCTGGGACATGGTGATGAACCCGTCGGGATCTACTTTGATAGGCTCCTTGAGCATCACATCCCGGGTCGCGACTTCCCAGTAAGGCGGATCGTAGCAGTATTCGATAAAGGGGCAGGCGCTGGTGGAGGCCGCCATCTGCAGACTGGCCGCCAGGCCCATGCCGTGGGTCCAGGTGTGGGGCGAGAAGAGCTTGTTTTCGGCTTCGATCAAACTGACGATCTTGCGGGCGATGTGGAAGCCGCCGCAGAAGGTGGGGTCGGTCTGATAAATGTCATAGCATCCGTATTTAATAAAATCCCGGAATTGATGGAGATGGGCGTTGATCTCGCCGCCGGCGATGTTCAGGGAGGTGCTCTGGCGAAGCTCGGCCAGCCCTTCGTAGTCGAACTGGTGCATGGGCTCTTCCAGCCACAGGATGTTCATATCTTCCAGTTCCCGGGCCACCTGGATCGCTTTTTTCAGATCCCACTTGGCTACGCTGCGCTTTCCGGTAAAGAACCAGGCCTGATTGGCATCCACTGCGATGTCGATGCGCCCGGCGGCCTTCTCTACGATCTTTCCGATGATCTCCAGGTCTTCCCGGGGATCGTCGTGGTGGGCGCGGACCTTCATGATCTGGAACCCCTCGCTGATAAAGCGTTCCATGTCTTCCATCCGGGCTTCCACGGTCTTCAGGGAGCCGGTGCTGGCATAGGCAAGGACCCGGTCCTTTGCGCCGCCCAGCATTTTGTAGATCGGAAGTTTACAGTATTTGCCAAGCGCGTCCCAACAGGCGATCTCCACGATCCAGGGCCGGTAGGCGTACTGGGATGCATTCACCAGACCCGTTGAAATGGCTTCGATCTCCGTGATATCCCGGCCGATCAGCAGGGGCTTGATGTGGCTTTCCCAGATCCCGGCCAAAAGCTGGGAGGAATCGCAGGCGGCGCCGTAGCCGTGGATGCCGTCATCCGTGATCACCTCGACCAGGGAGACAAACAGCTTGGTTTCCGGATTGCCCGGGTTCCAGGTGGAGGGGTAGGGTTGACCGAGGGGGATCTCGGCCAGCTGCAGTTTGACGTCGACGATTTTCATGGATTACCTCACTTTCGTAAACACAGACGGGCGCAAGGCCCGTCTGAACCGATACTAAATGCAGGACCCGCCCTGGCGGATCAGGATTGCCGGTAATATTTTCCCGTCATGGCCTCGATGCGCAAGCGGATGATCAGAGTGCCGGCGATGGAAGCGGCCGGCATGGGCAGTTCTTCCATAGATGGCACGTATTTCTTGACGAAAGCCCAAAGGACGGCTTCTTTTACTGCGGGATCCTCCACGAGTTCGGCCTTTCCCTGGATAATGACGCTCTCGTACTCCGTGTTCACGTTGCAGGCGGTCCTGGCCACGGGGGAAATCTTGAAATCGCCGCACTCCTGGACCTCAAAGCCCGCCAGGGGATTGCGCTTCAGGTTTTCTACCTTCTGCCCCGCGCCCAGGCCGTGGATGTAAATAGCCTCGTCCATATAGACGAAGTGGACCGGGGTCACATAAGGGGAGCCGTCTTCGTTCAGGGTGGCCAGGTGGCCCACCTGCTGGCGCTGCAGCAAGGCTTCGGATTCTTCCCGGCTGAGCAGATGCTTCTTCGTGTTTGCTTGCATAGATTCCATTCGCTCCTTTTTTACGTATTACGACAGGCTGGACAGCAGTTCCAGCAGGCGGTCCAGCTCTTCGCGGCTGTAGTATTCCAGTTGGATCCTGCCCTTCTGGGGGCTGCCCGAAAGTCGGACCCGGGTGCCGAGGGCGCCGGAGAGGGTCTCTTCCACGCTGCGCACCTGGGGATCCTTTGCCGATTTTCTCGGCTTCGCCCTGGGGTTCCGCTGGGCGAAGCGCTCCAGCTCGCGGACGGACCATCCGTTTTGCACCGCTTTTTCCGCCGCTTCCAGCTGGCGCTTGGCGCCTTCCATGCCGGCGATGGTCCGGGCGTGTCCGGCGGACAGCTTCCCTTCCACCACAAGGGTCTGCACGGGGCCGGGAAGCTTGAGCAGCCGCAGGGCGTTGGCCACGTAAGGCCTTGATTTTCCAAGGCTTTTGGCGACTTGCTCCTGGGTGAGGCCATAGCTTTTCATCATCTCCGAAAGACCCTGGGCCTCTTCGATGCTGTTCAGATCCTCCCGCTGCATGTTTTCGATCAAGGCGTACAGCATATTCTGCTGTTCATCCAGATCCCGCACGATGGCGGGGATCTCTTTGAGGCCGGCCCGGCGGGCGGCCCGGTAGCGGCGCTCGCCGGCTACGATCTCGTAGCCTTTTTCCGCTGCCCGCAGAAGGACCGGCTGGATGACGCCGTGCTCCAGTATGGAATTTGTCAAATCCTGTAAAGCTTCTTCGTCGAACTGCTTGCGGGGCTGCCTGGCATTGGGCTTGATCTGATCCAGCCCAATGTAGACGACCCTTTGGTCGTCTGCCGGGGGCTCGGCGCGCTCCGGACCCTGATTTTGAACAGCTTCCGGCTCCCGGATCCGCACGGCCTCCGGGTGAAAATCGATGTCTTCGAACAGGGAGCTGAGCCCCCGGCCCAGGCCCCCGGGCTTTATCTTCGCCATCCCTGCTCCTCCGATTCCAGAAATTCCCCGGCAAAGGCCTGATACGCGATGGCGCCTTTGGATCTTGGATCGTACAGCGTGATGGGCATGCCGTAGCTGGGCGCCTCGGCCAGCCGCACATTGCGGGGGATCACCGTGGCGTAGAGCTTGCTCCCGAAGAACTTCTTGACCTCTTCCACCACCTGGATGGACAGGTTCGTCCGGCCGTCGAACATCGAAAGGATGACTCCTTCGATCTGCAGGGTCGGGTTGAGGCTTTTGCGCACAAGCTCGATGGTGCTGATCAGCTGGCTGACGCCTTCCAGGGCGTAGAATTCGCACTGGATGGGGATCAGGACGCTGTCCACGGCCGTAAGGGCGTTGATGGTGAGCAGACCAAGAGAGGGCGGACAGTCGATGAATATGTAGTCGTAGCTGTCCCTGATCTTGTCCAGCGCCTTTTTGAGCCGCTTCTCCCGGCCTTCCAGCTGCACCAGCTCGATTTCGGCGGCGGCCAGATCCACGCTGGCGGGCAAAATGTCCAGATTGCCCACGCCGGTCCGAAGGATGGCGTCCCGCGGATCCATCCGGTCGTTGATCAGCAGCTCGTAGCTGGTGTTTCCAAGGGTTTTCTTGGATATGCCAAGACCGCTGGTGGTGTTCCCTTGAGGGTCGATATCCAGCACCAGTATTTTTTTCCCTTTGATCGCCAAACAGGCGGCCAAATTGATATTGGTGGTGGTTTTACCCACGCCGCCCTTCTGGTTGAATATTGCGATTGCTTTCCCCATAGATCCACGTCTGCCTTAAATCAGATTTTAGTATGGATTTATTATACTCCAAAAGCGCCTGTTTTGCCAGTATATTCACCGAATCGGAACGTTCCGCATAAACCCGCCCGAATCCGGCAGGCAAGCCAAATTATTTGTCTTTTTTCGCCTTGATATCGCGATATTCCACCAGGGTGCAGCCCCGGTCTTGTATCATCCGCCGCGTGCCCTCTTCGCTGTCTTTTGAGGAGCCTCCGGCGGAGCAGAAAAACAGCTCCACTTCCTTCCCTGCAGGCAGCAGATCCACGATCGCGTTGAAGGCCGGCGTGGGAAAGCCGCCCCAGATCGGGGATCCGATGATGATCCGGTCATACTGCGTCAAATCTGCCGTCAGGCTTTGGATCTCCGACGCTTTTCGCGTTTTGGCGTGATAAGCGCCGGGAAAAAAGGCCGATAAAAGTCTTCTCTTCTTTGTTTCCACTAGACCGATCAGCTCCGCGTCCCTTTCCGAGGCCAGGCGAGCCGCCTCCGCCTTTGTATGTCCGCCGAAAGAATAGTATAATACGATGGTTTTCATTTTGACTCCTTTTGATGCTTAGGGTCTCTATGCTGCTTTCGCGCACCGCAAGCAACTCCCCAGGCAAATGTTTCACGTGAAACAGCGACCTTTGAAAAGGGATGTTTCACGTGAAACATCCCTTGGATTCTTATTACCTTTCGTATACGGTTTTTCCGTCAATGATCGTCATGTCCACCCGGGTATGCTGTATTTCCATGGGTTCCACTTCGTAGATGTCCCGGTCCAGCACCACCATATCCGCAACCTTTCCCACTGAAATGCTGCCCTTGACGGATTCTTCGAAGGAGGCGTAGGCCCCTTCCAGGGTGAACATGCGCACGGCCTCGTCCACCGTGATGCCGTTCTCCGGGTACCAGACCCGGGAGCCATCCTTTTTTGCCCGGGTGACGCAATAACATATATTAGGCAATATGTCAAATGCTTCCACCGGACAATCGGAGCTGCCGCACATGTGGACGCCCATATCCACGAAGGCTCTCCAGTTGTAGCTCTGCCTTGCCAATTCGCCGCCCACGCAGTCGTCCACGATGTTCATGTCGCTTTCGATGAACACCGGCTGCACGTAGGCCAGGAGATTCAACTGCCGGAAGCGTTCCTGCTGCTGCCTTGTCATGATCTGGCAGTGGATGATCCCGTGTCTGGGATCTGTTCTGGGATAATCCCGCATCACCCGCTCGTAGGTGTCCATGGCCACGTCCAGGGCCTCGTCGCCGATCACGTGGGTGGCGATCTGCATGCCGTTTTTATGGGCTGTTTCGAATAAGCCGTACAATTCTTCCTCCGGGTGGATCAGGATGCCCTTCTTGCCCGGATCGTTCAAATATCCGTCCTTGAGGCAAGCGGTGCGCGCCCCCAGGGCGCCGTCCTGGAAGACCTTGAGCGGTCCGATCTTATAGCGGCCGAACTCGGCCCCGGGCTTGTTTTCCGTAGCCAGAAAGGCTGCCAGCTGCTCCTTGGTCCGGAATGCGCACTGCTGATAGACCCGAATGGGCAGCTTTTGCTCCGCCGCCAGTTCTTTAAAGGCACGGGAGACCAGCTCGCTGCTGTCCACCGCGTAATTGATGTAGTCTTCGGAGTGCACTGTGGTGATGCCCTGCCTGGACATATCCTGGCTGGCTTTCAGGATCATTTCCTTGATGTCTTCGATCGGAGGGATGGTGACGGCTTTGGCCAGGATGTCCTGGGAATGCTGCCGGAGGATGCCGTTGGGTGTTCCGTCCTCGTAAAACCCCATGAGCATGGAGGTCAAACCTTCCCGCTCCCCCATGATCCCCGACGTGCGGTAGTTGATGATGAGGAGCACGAT
>CAZCTS010000005.1:20955-37150 GCA_964501635.1 uncultured Oscillospiraceae bacterium
TCCCCCATGATCCCCAGCATTTCCATGCCCTTGGTATTGACCACGGACATGTTGTAGCAAGCCCTGCGGATCACGATGGGCACTTCCCGGGAAATATCGTCCAGATCCTTGCGCGTAGGCATTTTCGGAACGTCCCAGTAGTCCTGGTTAAACGAGACTCCGCCCAGCCATTTGCCTTTTTCCGCCGCCAGAGGCACTCTGGGAGCGCACAATTCCTTCACCTGGCGCAGCGAGCGGGCCTCCGACAGGTTCACCTGCTCCAAAAAGTCCATGTAATTGAGCATGTGCAGATGAGTGTCGATAAACCCCGGCAGCGTCAGCCGCCCTTTCAGATCCACGATCCTGGTGTCCGCCTCCGCCAGAGGCAAGAGTTCCTCATCGCTTCCAAGCCTTAGGATGACGCCGTTCTTGACCGCTGCCGCGCTGCAGACCGGATAGGCTTCGTCCTGCGTCCGAATCGTTCCGTTGTAGAAAATGGTGTCCATAAGTTCCTCCTGTGTGCTTGACTGTAATGCATTATGTCGCTACTTCTTTGGATTTTCTGCTGGATTTTCTTCCATAACCCTCAGCGCCGCCCGCCGGGCATGGATTTGAGTGGTGTCGAACAGGGGCACAGTCGTGTCTTCCTGGCTTACCAGAAGACCGATTTCCGTGCACCCCAAAACGATGGCCTGGGCGCCTTTGCGCGCCAAATCGTCGATGATCGCCAGAAACGCGGCCCTGGATCGGGGCAAAACGCGCCCCATGCAAAGTTCCTGGAAGATGATGCGGTTCACCTCCGCCACTTCCGCCTCCTCCGGGACCAGCACCCGGATGCCCCGCTGCTCCAGCTGCTCCTTGTAAAAAGGCTGGGTCATGGTGTAGCGGGTGCCCAAAAGTCCTACGGTTTCAACGTTTGCCTCTTCCAGGGCATCGGCGGTCACCTGGGCGATGTGGATCAGGGGGATGCGGATCCCTTCCATCATGACCGGCGCCACCTTGTGCATGGTGTTGGTGCACAGGAGCAAATGATCCGCGCCCGCCGCCTGGAGCTTTTGTGCCGCGCCCCTTAGGATTTCACCGCTTTTCGCCCAATCCCCCGCCGCCTGCAGCGCTTCGATCTCTGCAAAATCAAGACTGTACAAAATCAGAGGCGCCGAATGAAAGCCGCCCAGCTGTTCCTTTACCGTCTGATTGATGATCTGATAATACGTGACCGTGCTCTCCCAGCTCATGCCCCCGATCAGACCCAGTGTTTTCATGCTTTTCGCTCCTTAGTCCCTGGTGTTGACCGCGCAGCCTCCTTCGGGCCTGCTGCTTTCCATCACCTCCACGATGCGAAGGATATTCTCCTCCCCCAACTCCTCCCTGCTCTTCGTAAAGTCGTGCCAGCGGATGGTGAGGGGCTCGCCGAAGGCCAGCACGCCGAAGCCGCCGCGCAGCAGGTCGCTCAGGGCGTCCAGGTTGTGTCCGGGCTCGAAGCCCCTGTCTTTGGACAAGAGGCGCCCCATCTCCCGATAAAACCCGTCCATATCCTGGAAGTTTTTGCCCTCGATGATGATTTCTCTGCTCTCAGTTTGCTCCCCGGCCATGGATTCCGTCAAGCGCTGCGCAAAGGACCGGGCTTCTTCCCGGGCCTCTCCGGTCAGAAACGTCTCGCGCTTGCCCATATCCCTGGCGGAGCAGCGACCCCTGTAAAAAAGCTTGGAGTGCTTGCAAAGACGGCGCATCCCCTCTTCGAAGGGTCCGTTGGCGTTGGCTTCGCCATAGCCGTGGGTGGTGATCAAGGCCAGGGATTTGCCGGCCCACAGAGAACCGCTCGCTTTGCCGTAATACTTGTTCATTCCGTAATGCCGGTCCAGCAGCGCCTTCATCTGGGCGGTGCAGTACCAGCTGTAGATGGGCGTGGCCAGCACCAGGCAATCCGCCCGGCGGATCTTGTCCACCATCCATTCCATATCGTCGTCGATGGGGCAGCCGTAGGCGTCCTGCACATCCTGGCAGCGGCCGCAGCCATTGCAGGGCAGGATGCGGCAGTCGAGCAGATCCACGACTTCCGCTTCTTCGCCCAGCTCCCGCAGCCGCTCCACAAAGACCTCTGCCAGCGCTGCGGTGTTGCCGTTTCTTCTGGGGCTTCCCAGAATCACCAAATATCTCATCATTCTATCCTTTCCCGGCCCCGGCGGGTCTGCCGCAGCCCAGGGACACGAGGGTTTCAGGCCTCTTTGCTTTTCTTAAAATACAACTTCAGCCCGAAATAGATCAGGAAGATCCCCACGCCAGCGTTCAGGACCCGGACCGCCGCCTCGGGCATAAAGCCCGACAGGACCGTGCCCAGCGCCGATACGCCGGTCAGAAATACTCCGGTGGACAGCATCACCCCGGCGCCGAAGACCAGCAACTGCCTTGCATTGTAATGGTTTTCAGCCACCTGGGCAGCGATGATGCCGCTGAAAAAAATGATGGTCAGAGGGTTGGAGGCGGTCAAAAAGACGCAGCGCAGATACAGGCTGGAGCCTTGGCTCGCGCTAAACAGGGATATGCCCGGCAGCAGGGAATAGCCCAGGGCCCCGGCCAGGATGTTCAGTCCGAACAGGACCAGGACGATGCAGCCGAAGAGGCGGATGCCCTTCTGGACTCTGTCGCTCTGCATGATCCGGGCCACGCCCAGCCCCGCCAGGGCCATATACAGGATGTCCACGGTGGCAATGCCCGCCACGACCACCATCCCCCGGGCAAAACCCTGGGTCATAGCCGTGTTGAAGGTCATCAGGCACATGGGCCCGATGGCCAGCTGCAAAAGGATGCCGAAGCGGACTCCGTTTCCCAGGACTTTCATGATCGGGCGCCTCTTTCTGTTACAGGGGATCTTTGGACGGTGTGCCGGCTTTGCGGGGGTAGGCCGGCGGTGTGCGCCGGACCTTCGGGATGCAGACCAGGATGTGGCCGTTTTCCGGGTTTTCCGCCTCGGTCCTCTGCATGGCGCCGCCGCCCAGCAGATGGATGGCACGGGATGCGGCCCGGATCTCCTCTCCGGCGGCAGCGGTCTTGTAGGCAACGAACCACCCGCCTTCCCGTACGTATGGAAGGCAATATTCGCAAAGGACGGACAGGTTAGCCACAGCCCTGGAGACCACCAGATCGAAAGCTTCCCGGTAATTGGGGTCATGGGCCTTGTCTTCGGCCCGGGCGTGGAGGACCGTCACCTTGTCCAGTCCCAGCTCCTGCGCCATTTCCCGGACAGCCCGGAGCTTTTTGCCCACGGAGTCCATCAGCAGAAACTGCTTGTCCGGGGCGGCGATGGCCAGGGGAATGCCAGGAAGACCGGCCCCCGTGCCCAGGTCCATCACGCGCCGGGCGTCGATAAAGCCTTGAAAATCAAGGATAGCCAGGGAATCGATCAAATGCTTTTCCAAAAATTCTCTCGGCTCGCAGATCGCGGTCAGGTTCATGGTTTCGTTTCGCCGCAACACTTCTTCCATATAGCGGCCATAACGGCTGAGGATCTCCGCTGAAGCCTCGATCCCCTTCTTTTCTAAACATCGCTTAAGCTTTTCCATGATGTCCCCTTCGATCCTTTTCCAGATGCACCAACAGCACGTTGATATCCGCCGGCGAGACCCCGGAGATCCGGGAAGCCTGGCCTACGGAGACCGGCTTGAACTGGGCCAGCTTCTGGCGGGCTTCCAGGCGGATGCCTTCCATAGAGGAGTAGTCCAGCGCCGGGTCCAATTTGCGGTCCTCCAGTTTTTTGAAGCGCTGGATCTGGGCCATTTGCTTTGCGATGTAGCCCGCATACTTGATCTGCACCTGGACTTTGTCGATGGAGTGGCGTGACAGGGCCGGCCGAAGGGGGTCCGCCGCCGCCAGCATTTCGTAGGTGAGCTCGGGGCGCTTCAGGAGCTCGGCTAAGGTCGTACGGTTGTTCAAGACAGTGCTTCCATGGGTCGAAAGTAAATCGTTAATAGACGATGGTCCCACTTCTGCCGCGGAAAGCCGAAGCAGTTCCGCCTCCGTCTCCTCCTGGATCATCCGATAGCGCCGGTAGCGCTCCTCGCTCACCAGGCCCAGCTCGTAGCCCCGCTGGGTCAGGCGGGTGTCGGCGTTGTCCTGCCGCAGCACCAACCGGTACTCGGCCCGGGAGGTCATGATCCGGTAGGGCTCCTCAGTGCCCTTCGTCACCAGATCGTCCAAAAGGACTCCGATATACCCTTGCGAGCGGTCGATGACAAAGGGGTCTTTTCCGTCCAGCTTTCGCACCGCGTTGATGCCGGCCATCAGGCCCTGGGCTGCCGCCTCCTCGTAGCCGGAGCTCCCGTTGAACTGTCCGGCGCAGAAGAGATTTTCGAACTGCCGGTGCTCCAGGTTGATATGGATGTCCAGAGGATCGATGCAGTCGTACTCGATGGCGTAGGCCGGCCGCACGATCTCCAGGCGCTCCAGACCGGGTATAGTTCGGTAAAACGCTTCCTGCACATCCTCGGGCAGGCTGCTGGACATGCCCTGCAAGTACATTTCGTCCGTGGACAGGCTTTCGGGTTCGATAAAGATCTGATGACGCTCCTTGTCGGCAAAGCGCCGCACCTTGTCCTCGATGGAGGGGCAGTACCGGGGCCCCACCCCCTTGATCAGGCCGCCGAACAGGGCGGAGCGGTGGGAATTCTCCCGGATCACCCGGTGGGTCTCCTCGTTGGTGTAGGTCAAGTGACAGGGGACTTGCTCTCTGTGCAGCTCTTCGTTCATAAAGGAAAAAGGCACGACGAGCGGATCGCCGTACTGGGGGATCATTTTGCTGTAATCCAGGCTTTTGGACAGGACCCGGGCAGGGGTCCCGGTCTTGAAGCGCCGAAGGCGGATGCCCAGGGACTGCAGGCTGTCGGACAGCTCGTTGGAGGGCGATAATCCGTTGGGACCGCTTTCATAGGAAGCGTCGCCGATAAAGATCCTTCCCTTCAGGAAGGTGCCCGTGGCGATGATCACGGCTCCCGCGCCGTAGTAGGCGCCGGTCTTGAGCCTTACGCCCCGCACCCGGCGCCCTTCGTCAACATCGATCTCCACCACTTCGCCCTGCTTCAGATAGAGGTTTTCCTGGCTTTCCAGAACCCTCTTCATCTCCTGGTGATAGGCCACCTTGTCCGCCTGGGCCCGCAGGGAGTGGACCGCCGGCCCTTTGGCCGTGTTGAGCATCTTGCTCTGGATAAAAGTCTTGTCGATGGCCAGCCCCATCTGGCCCCCCAGAGCGTCGATCTCCCGGACCAGATGGCCTTTGCCCGTGCCGCCGATGGAGGGGTTGCAGAACAAAAACGCCACCGCCTCCAGGTTGATGGAAAGGATCAGGGTCTTCTTTCCCATCCTGGCGGCCGCCAGCGCCGCCTCGCAACCTGCGTGGCCGGCGCCGATCACCACGATATCGAATTGTCCCATGCGTTTCACGTCCATCGCCTATTTCCCCAGGCAAAAGCGGCTGAAAATCTCTTCCAGGATCTCGTCCCCCGCCGTCTGCCCCGTGATTTCGCCCAGATAATCGAAGGCCGCCCGGGCGTTCACTTCGATAAAGTCGATGGCCTCCCGCCGCCCGGCCATGGCCAGGGCCTCCGCCGTCTCCCCTTGCGCTTTGCGGATCAAATCGATGTGCCGAAGGTTTGTGACCAGCACATCCTCCTTGCGCCGCACCTTTCCCCCGGTGATCCACTCCCCGATTGTCTCCTCCAGCAGGGAAAGGCCGATGCCTTCCGTCAAGGACGTGGTCAGGACCGTGGCTTCCGGAAGCAGGGCCGAGACCTCCTGTTCCGCCACAACCCCGGGCAGGTCGGCTTTGTTGAGCAGGACGATGCAGCGGCGGTTCCGGAGAAGCTGCGCCAAAGCCCGGTCCTCCTCGGATAAAGGCATGCTGGCATCCAGCAGGAACAGCAGCAGGTCCGCCTTGTTGAAGGCCTCCTTGCTGCGCTGGATGCCCAAACGCTCCACCGCGTCCTGGGATTCCCGGATCCCGGCGGTGTCCGTCAGTTTAATGGAAATGCCGTTCAAGGACACCTGCTCTTCGATGGTGTCCCGGGTGGTTCCCGGAATTTCTGTGACGATGGCCCGCTCCTCCCGCAGAAAGAAGTTGAGCAGGGAGGATTTTCCCACATTGGGCTTGCCCACGATGGTCACGGAAAAGCCTTCCCTCAGAATGCGCCCCTCTTTGGAGAACTCCAGCAATTTCAACAGCTCATCGTCTATTTGCTTTAAGCTGTCTTCTATTTTTTCGTAAGTGGCTTCCTCCACGTCCTCGTCGGGATAGTCCATGTTCACCGTCAGCAGGACCACCAGGTCCTTGATCCGGTCCCGGATCTCCTCCACCCGCCTGGACAAGCTTCCTTCCACTTGCCCCAGAGCCACCTCGAAGCCCTTGTCGGACCGGGCCCGGATCAGGTCGATCACCCCTTCGGCCTGGCTCAGGTCGATGCGGCCGTTCAGGAAGGCCCTTTTCGTAAACTCACCGGGCTGCGCCGGCCGGGCGCCCAGTTGAAAACAGGCCGAAAGGATGCTCCGCAGGGACACCAGGCTCCCGTGGCAATGGATCTCCGCCAGGTCTTCCGCAGTGTAGGTGCGGGGGCCTTTCATGTAGACGCAGAGGACCTCGTCCAGGGTCTTTCCGCTCTTCGGGTCCAGGATATCGCCGTAGTACATCCGGCGGGGCTGGATGGCATCGGCCCGGAGTTGGGTCCCTTTGGCCGTGCGAAACAGATCCAGGAGGATCTCCAGGGACGCCGGGCCCGACATCCGCACGATGCCGATGCCACTTTCCCCGTAGGCGGTGGATATGGCGGCGATCGTCTCTTGTTCTTTATACTTCTCCATGGCGCCTTCCGTGCTCTGATTGAAAAAAGGCTGCGTCGGAGCAGCCTTTTTCTTGGTTTATTTCTGAGGTTCGATGATCACCCTTCTATAGGGCTCTTCCCCTTCGCTTTTTGTGCTCACTTCCGGCCTGCTCTGAAGGGCGGTGTGGATCACCTTTCGCTCGTAAGGATTCATCGGCTCCAGGCGGACGCTCCTTCCGGATTTATACGCTTTGTCCGCCAGCCGGTTGGCCAGCTTCTCCAGGGTCACTTCCCTTTTTCTGCGGTATCCCTCCGCATCGATCACCACGCGGGTGTAGCCTTCTTTTTCCTTGTTGACCACCAGGCTGGTCAGGTACTGGATGGCGTCCAGGGTCTGGCCCCGCTTTCCGATGATGGTCCCCGAGTCGGGCCCGTCGATGTCCACGTAGAGGATCTCCTGGCCCGCATAGACTTTGACGCTCACGTCCAGCCCCATCTTCCCGGTCACTTCTTCCAGGAAATCCTTTGCCGGATGCGACGGCTCTTCGGGCAGATCCAGCGGCCTCACGTTCAGGATCCTGGCTTCCCCGTAGGTGAGCTTGACGTCTTTGCCCAGCTCCCGCAGGGGTTTGTCCCTGCGCTTCTCCCGCTGGAAGCGGTAGGGGGCCCTGGGCTGGCTATCCCCTTCGTCCAGTCCGCAGACTTCGATGACGATCTCCTGCTTGCCTTCTTTTTTGATCTCTACTCTGCGCTCCACCCGCTGGGGCCGGTCTTCCTTCTTCTCTTCGGAAGGTTTGCGGGCTTCTTCCCTTTTGGTCTCCACAGGTCTGCGGGGCTCTTCTCTTTTGGTCTCCGCAGGTCTGCGAGGCTCTTCTCTTTTGATCTCCGCCGGCTTCCGGGGCTCTTCTTTCTTGGCTTCGACGCTTGCGGCCGGTTCTGCGGCGGCCTTTTTCTGTTCTGGCTTGAATTCCTTCTCTTCGACCCGCACCTTGGCCAGTTTGGAGCCGATCCCGAAGAAACCCTTGGACGGCTCTTCCAGTACTGTTACTTCGACCTGGTCTCTGGTGAGCTTCAGGTCTGCCAGGGCGAGTTCAACGGCAATGTCGATGCTGTCGCCCCACTTTTCCGCATATCTCATAATTGTCCTCCGAAGACAGTAGATCTATTTTTTCTTTTTCAGGGCCTGCTCGACTTCAGCGCGCAGGCGTTGCTTCTCTTTTTGCTTGTTCAGGAAAAAGGTCTGCACGATCATCAGGCCGTTTCCCACAGCCCAATAAAGCGCCAGTCCCGAGGGGAAAGTCCTGCCCATCAGAAAAATCATGATGGGGAAGAAGTACTTCATTCCCGCCATCATGTTGCTGGCGTCGCTGGGCGTGGAGCCCATCGTTTGAGAATAGGTAAAAAATGTGCTCAAGCCTGCCGCGATGGGCAGGATCCAATTGTCAGGCTGGCTCAGGTCGGGTACCCAGATAAAGGACTCGTGGACCGCCACGATCATTTCCGGCTGGGTCATAAACTCCAGCGGGTTTCTCAGAAGGCTGAAAAGGCCCATGATGATGGGCATCTGCACGATAAGAGGCAGGCATCCGCTCATGGGATTGAACTTCTCCTTGGCGTAGAGCTCCTGGAGTTTTTTGTTCATCGTCTCCTTGTCGTGGACGTAGCGGCTCTGGATCTCTTTCATCTTGGGCTGCATTTCCGCCATGGCTGCCGAGCTTTTGATCTGTTTGGTGTAGATCGGAAGCAGGCAGACCCTGACGATGATCGTCAGCAGGATGATGGCCAGACCGTAGCTGTGAACGAAGCCATAGATATATGCAAGCAAGGAACCAATTGGCTGGGCGAATATTCCGATAAGTGTATTCATTGTTCCTCCGTTGATGCTTCTTTTGGATTTTTATGGCAGCGGGTCGTATCCGCCGGGATTCCAGGGATGACAGCGCAGGAGTCTCTTGATGCCCAGCCAGCTTCCTTTGAGTGCCCCGTATCGGAGAACCGCTTGTTTGCAGTAGGCCGAGCAGGTGGGCTCAAATCGGCAGGTCCCGGGCAGGAAGGGGGAGATCATTCGCTGATAGATGCTGATGAACAAAACGATCAGTTTTTTCATGGCATCACCGGATGATCCCTGCTTTTTTCATTGCGGCTTCCATTGATTTTTTTACATCCGCACATTTCGATTCCAAAATGGTGTGTCGGGCGATAAAGATGAGATCCCACCCTGGGGGGATCTGGGTCTCCAGCTGACGAAAGCTTTCTTTCATCAGGCGTCTGCCCCGGTTTCTTTGAACGCTCTTTCCGACTTTTTTGCTTGCAAGAAAAGCTTTTCTGTTATACGGAAGCTGATTTTTTCTGTAAAAAATCACCACGAATTTGCCCGCGACCGACCGTTCTTTTCTGTAGATGCTGGTAAAATCCTCTTTTTTTCTGAGCACGTCGGGCTTTAACATTCGTTCACTTCCTGAAGGTTTTCAATAGCAAAAAGACCACGATACGCGGCCTTTATGCGGAAAGAGACTTTCTCCCTCTTAACCTTCTTCTCTTCAGTACATTTCTGCCGTTCTTGGTACTCATTCTTTTTCTGAAGCCGTGTTCCTTGCTTCTCTGCCGCTTCTTGGGCTGGTAGGTCATTTTCATGTGGGCGCTCCTCCTTTCTCCTTATTCTTTTTCATGCAATCGCAACGGTCATTATATATTTTTCGGCAATTTATGTCAACCTTTTTACGTGACCCTCCCGGATGTCGAAGACCCTTCCCTCCGGAAGCCTGCGCAGCATTTCTTTTTCGATCGCTGTAGCGGTGATGAATACCTGCACTTCCTTCATGGCCTCGATCAGAAAGGTCTGCCGCCCCTCGTCCAGTTCCGACAGCACGTCGTCCAGGAGAAGAATGGCGTTTTTGCCGGTTTCCTGGCGGATCAGCTGGATCTCGGCCAGTTTCATGGCCAGAGCCGCCGTGCGCTGCTGCCCCTGGGAGCCGAATTGGCGGATGTCGGTGCCGTTGATGGAAAGGGAAAGATCATCCTTGTGGGGTCCGGCGGAAGTGTAGCCTCTGAAATAATCCCTTTCCCGGTTTCTTTCCAACTGGTCCAGGATCTCTTCTTTATTGAGGATCCCCTCTCCTTCTTTGCTTTTGACAAAATCCCCTTCGTAGCGGATCGTCAGCGCTTCTTTTCCTTCGGAGATGGTCCGGTGGATCTCCCGGCTGATCTTTTCCAGTCTGTCCACAAAGGCGGCCCTCTCCCGGGTGAGCCGGATGCCGTAGTCCGCCAGCGCCTCGTCGTAGGCGTCCAGAAGAACGCTGTCTCTTTTTTGAGCCCGGAGCAGAGCGTTGCGCTGCTTCATCACCCGCTTATAGTGACCCAGCGTGCTGTAGTAGACCGGCTTGAGCTGGCACAGTTCCCGGTCCAGAAATCTTCTCCGGTTCTCGGGGCCTTCTTTGATGATCCGAAGATCTTCGGGCGAAAAGACCACGATGTAAACCTCTTCCAGAAGGTCCATGCTGCGCGGCAGCTTGATCCCCCGGACCCGGATGATCTTTCCTTCTTCCTTGTAGACGATCTCCAGCTCTTTTTCCGGATCCGCCTCCTCCGGGTCCACCACCAGGGTCCTGACCCGGGCGAATTCCTGCCCGAAGCCGATCATTTCGGCGTCCTTGCTGGTGCGGAAGGATTTTCCAAGGCTCATCGTATAGAGGCTTTCGATGAGATTGGTCTTTCCCTGGGCGTTTTCGCCCAGAAAAATATTGATCTTCTCGTCGAAGGAAACCTGCTCTTCCCGGTAGTTTCTGAAGTTTTGAAGGGATACTTCCTTGAAATACATCCCTTAGCTCGCCGCGATCCTGACCGGAAGGACCAGATACAGAAATGCGTTTCCTTCCGTGGGTTTGATGATGCAAGGGCTGGTGCTGCTGTTCATTTCGAACACCACTTCCTCGTCTCCCACCGCTTTTAACACATCGGCGATGTATTTGGAGTTGAATCCGATCACCATTTCTTCCCCTTCGGTCTCGCAGGCCACGGATTCTCTTACATTTCCTTCTTCGCTTCGGGAGGTGATCTCCATGTTTCCTTTTTGGATCTGTACTTTGATCAGGTTGTTCTTCCCTTCTTTAGCCAAAAGGGAGGCCCGCTCGATGCTGTTGAGCATTTCGCCCCGGTCCGCCACACAGCGGGTTTTATAACTTTTCGGAATGATGTCCCCGTATTTGATGAATTCCCCTTCCATCAAACGGCTGATCACCCGGGTGTCCGCGGTTTTGATCTCCATTTTCTTTTCGTCCAGCAGGATCGTGATCTCCTCGTCCTGGATGCTTTCGGAGATCAATTTGCTGATTTCGTTCAGGATCCTGGCCGGAACCACGATATTTCTTCTGGCTTCTTCTTTTAATGACTCGGTGCCCACCGCCATGCGAAATCCATCCAATGCCGCCATGACCAGTTCTTTATTTTTCATTTCCAAAAGGCAGCCGGTCAAGATCCCTTTCTTTTCGTCCACACTGGCGGAAAAGGTGGTTTTTTTGATCAGTTCTTTTAAGGCTTCTTTTGGGATCACAAGACTTTCTTCCATTTTGACGGCTCCGATCGAGGGAAACTCGTCCGCCGGCAGCGCGACGATGGAAAAATCGGAAGAAAGGCAATGGATGTTCAGATTGTTTTTTTCGTCCATTTCCATTTGGATGAGCGCGCCGGGAAGACGGCGGACGATGTCTCCAAAAAGTCTGGCGGAGACCACGGCGGAACCCTCCTGTGCGTCGGAGACGTCCAGCGTGGTTTCGATGCTCAGATCCAGATCCGACGCGGTCAGGGTCAGGCGGCTGTCCTGCACCGTCAGCAGTATCCCTTTAAGAATAGGAATGGTCGTACGGGTAGAGACGGCTTTGGACACAATATTCAGGGCTTTCGACAGCGCAGGCTGTGAACAGACGAACTTCATGGCGGATCTCCTTTATTTATAATTGATTTTAGTAGTAGTAGCAGTAGGGCCTGTGGAAAAAGGGAAAACGCTTCTTTCTATTGTGATATCAATGAAAAAGAGCATTGGAAACCTGTTGATAAAGGGCGTATTTTTGTCCTCCTCCAGGGGGAAAACTATTCCGCCAGCAGACGTTCGATATTTGCGACCGTAGAACGCAGCTCCGGGCTCATTTCTATTTCCCCGCAAATTTTTTCATAGCTGTGCCGGATGGTGGTGTGGTCCCGCTTGCCGAATTCCTCCCCGATCTTCGGAAGGGAATAGTTGGTTTTTTCCCGGATCAGATAGATGGCGATCTGTCTGGGATAGGTGAAATTCCGGGCCCTTTTTGGGGATTCCATGTCTGACACCTTGATGCCGAAAAAGGCGGCCACGGTCTTTTTGATCAAAGAAGGAGTCATCTCCTTATTTTTGATCGTAAAAACTTCCTTCAGAACTTTTTTGGCAAACTCCCTTGTGATTTTTTCGTTGGTCAGGCTGGCGTGGGCGATGACCCGGGTAAAGGCGCCTTCCAGTTCCCGGATGTTGGTCTGGATGTTCTGGGCGATCACGTCCAGAACATCGTTGATGTTTTCCGTGACCACGATGCCGTCCATTTCGGCCTTCTTTGTTAAAATTGCCATCTTTGTCTCGTAATCCGGCGCCTGGATGTCGGCCACCATGCCCCAGGTGAAGCGGGAGCGGAGACGTTCGGGAATGTCGCCCAGCTCCTTGGGGGGACGGTCGCTGGAAAAGACGATCTGTTTTCCGCTGTGATAGAGGGTGTCGAAGGTGTTGAACACCTCTTCCTCCGTGCTTTCCCTGCCCTGGACGAACTGCACATCGTCAAAAAGAAGCACGTCCACGGTCCGGTATTTATTGCGAAAAGCCTCGTTTTTCTTCTCGCTGATGGCCTTGATCAACTCGTTGGTGAACATTTCCGAGGAGACATAGAGCACTTTGCGTTTGGGATCGTTGGACATGATGAACTGGCCGATGGCGTGCATCAGATGGGTTTTGCCCAGGCCCGCGTCCCCGTACAAAAATAAAGGGTTGTACTCTTTGGAATAGCCCTCGGCCACCGCCAGACAGACCGCGTGGGCCAGCCGGTTGTTGCTGCCCACCACAAAATTATTGAAATTGTACTTGGGATTCAAGTACAGCTCGTCGGTAAAGGGATTGACGTAGGCCCCTTTTTCCTCGATCTCCTCGGGGAGCATGATCACCGGCTTCAGGTCCGCCTTAAAGGCTTTCCGGATGGCCTCCGCCAGGACGTTCTTATAGCGGGTCTCGATATAGGAGATGAGCATATCGCCGCCCGCGTAGGTGGATAAAAGAAGTTTGCCCTCTTTTTCGTTCACCCGGACGGGTTTCAGAGGAGCAAACCAGGTTTGCATGGAGACCGATGTGACGTTTTCCGCCAAAAGTTCCAGCACCGTCTCCCAATTTTTATTCATTTCCGCCTTGGTCATAGCCACTTCCGATGCATCTTCGAATTCCCTAAATGTATGGGTGACTCCCATTATAGCAAATATAGTTTTCCACAGGAATAGCCCAATCGAAAACCGTAATTATTAGTATTCCACAGGTTATGCACAGCTTGTGTATAACTTGTTCCCCAAAATCAACAGCCCATACATGTTGTGGTTGGATGAATTTTGATCCGCCTGAACAAGAGGAAAGGAATGTCTCGCGAAAAAGCGAACAGCCAAAATTATTTTGGAGAGGTCCGAAGAAATGGATCGGAAGGGCGAAAAACCATGAAAATCAAGGGGTCATATTGAGATTTATTTTAGCTGAATACAGCAAAAATCGCCCCGCTGAGCAATTTTTTTTGGCAACGTGGCGCATTTGTTCTTTTTGTCGATAATCATTGCTCTTTTGGGAGTTTTTTGATATAATAAGCCAGTATTTGACCTGCGGGTCAAAATAAGCGAAAAACTAGGGGAGGAAACGATGTCGTTAGAGAATTCCAAAGATATGTCCATGGCCAACAAGCAGTACAACGCCGACCAGATCCAAGTCCTGGAGGGCCTGGAACCGGTCCGCAAGCGGCCCAGCATGTACATCGGCACCACGGGCCCCAGAGGCCTGCACCACTGCGTGTACGAGATCGTGGACAACAGCATAGACGAAGCCCTGGCCGGATTCTGCAAGAACATCAGCGTCACCATCCGGGCGGACAATTCCATCGAAGTGATCGACGACGGCAGAGGCATGCCCGTGGACATCCATCCCAAGCTGAACAAACCGGCCATGGAGGTGATCATGACGATCCTCCACGCCGGCGGAAAATTCGGCGAAGGCGGCGGATACAAGGTTTCCGGAGGGCTCCACGGCGTGGGCGCCTCCGTGGTCAACGCCCTGTCTTCGTATATGGAAGTGGAGAGCTGCCGGGACGGCAATATTTATCGCCAGACCTATTCCAGGGGCAAAGCCCTCACCGAAGTGACCGTGGTGGGGGAGTGCGGCAAGCGCACCGGGTCCAGGACCATGTTCGTGCCCGACGCGGAGATCTTCGAGGAAGTGGATTTCAGCTACGAGACGCTGGAATACCGCCTGCGGGAAATGGCGTTTCTCAACAAGGGGATCAAAATCGTTCTGAAGGATGAGCGGGAAGGGCAGAAAAAGTCCACCGTCTTTCATTACGAAGGGGGCATCCGGGAGTTCGTCAAGCACCAGAACCGCAACAAAGAGGTGATCCATCCGGACATCATCTATTTTGAGCTGCAGAACCACGACAAGGAAGTGGAAGTGGCCATGCAGTACACGGACCGCTACAACGAAATGATCCTGTCCTACGCCAACAACATCAACACCAGCGAGGGCGGCAGCCACATGGTGGGCTTTAAATCGGCTCTCACCCGGGTGTTCAACGAGTACGCCAAGCGCAACAAGTATATCAAGGACAGCGACGAGGGGCTTTCCGGCGAAGATATCCGGGAAGGGCTCACCGCCATCGTCTCCGTCAAGCTTACCCAGCCCCAGTTCGAAGGCCAGACGAAGACCAAGCTGGGCAATTCGGACATGCGGGGCTTTGTGGAGACCACCACCAACGAATTTCTCATGGCCTTCCTGGAAGAAAACCCCCAGCAGGCCAGGGTGATCCTGGACAAGTGCCTGCGGGCCGCCAGGGCCAGGGAAGCTGCCCGGAAAGCCCGGGAGCTCACCCGGAGAAAAGGCGTGCTGGACGACATGTCCCTGCCGGGCAAGCTGGCGGACTGCACGGAGAAGGATCCGGCGCTTTCGGAGATCTTTCTGGTGGAAGGAGATTCCGCCGGCGGTTCGGCCAAACAGGGAAGAGACCGCTACCGGCAGGCCATTCTGCCCCTTCGCGGAAAGATTTTGAACGTGGAAAAGGCCAGGCTGGACAAGATCCTCAATTCCGAGGAGATCAAGAATATGATCACCGCCTTCGGCTGCAGCATCGGAGACGATTTCAACATCGAAAAGCTGCGCTACCACAAGATCATCATCATGACCGACGCCGACGTGGACGGGGCCCATATCCGGACCCTGCTGCTCACCTTTTTCTACCGCTATATGACGCCGCTGATCGAAGGCGGATACATTTACGCGGCCCAGCCGCCCCTGTTCCAGACGAAAAAAGGAAAAGAGATCTACTACACGTATTCAGAGCGGGAACAGGAAAAGCTGCTGGCCGAGCTGGCCGACAAGCCCGGCGGAAAACCCGGGATCCAGCGCTACAAGGGCCTGGGCGAAATGGACTTCCATCAGCTGTGGGAGACCACCATGGATTACAACAACCGCACCCTGGTCCAGATCACCCTGGAAGATGTGGCCGCCGCCGATGAGATCTTCACCACGCTCATGGGCGACAAGGTGCCGCCCCGCAAAAAATTCATCGAAGACAACGCAAGATACGCGACCATTGACATCTAAGGCAGGAGGAAGAAATGTCGGATCTCATCCATGACAGAAAACTGATACAGCACGAAATCCACGACGAAATGAAAAATTCCTACATCGACTACGCCATGAGCGTCATCGTGAGCCGGGCGCTGCCGGATGTGCGGGACGGGCTGAAGCCGGTCCACCGGCGGATCCTGTACGGCATGAGCGAGCTGGGGGTCACCCCGGACAAGCCCCACAAGAAGTCCGCCCGTATCGTGGGCGAAGTGATGGGCAAGTTCCATCCCCACGGAGACAGTTCCATCTACGACGCCATGGTCCGCATGGCCCAAGAGTGGAACATGCGTCATGTGCTGGTGGACAAGCAAGGCAACTTCGGATCGATCGCCGGTTTGCCTGCGGCTGCCATGCGATACACGGAAGCTAGGATGTCGGCCATTGCCTCGACGATGATGGACGATCTTAAACTCGACACGGTCGATTATGTGCCGACGTATGATGAACGGCACCAGGAGCCGACCGTTTTGCCGTCGAAGTTTCCGAATCTTTTGGTCAACGGCGCCAACGGCATCGCGGTCGGCATGGCCACGTC
>CAZCTS010000006.1:0-35864 GCA_964501635.1 uncultured Oscillospiraceae bacterium
TTCCATTCGATACATGCTGGTGGATGGCCACGGCAACTTCGGCTCCGTGGACGGGGACGGGGCGGCGGCCATGCGCTACACCGAAGCCAGGATGACCCCCTTTGCCTTGGAAATGCTCAGAGACATCGACAAGGACACCGTGGACTTTATGCCCAACTTCGACGAAGAGGAGCAGGAGCCCGTGGTGCTGCCCAGCCGCTACCCGAACCTGCTGGTCAACGGCAGCAACGGCATCGCCGTGGGCATGGCCACCTCCATTCCGCCCCACAATTTAGGAGAGGTGATCGACGGCGCCGTCAAACTGATCGAGGACGAAAACGCCACGGTGGAGGATCTGATCAAGATCGTCAAGGGACCGGATTTTCCCACCGGGGCCATCATCATGGGCAAAGGCGCCGCCAAGGAAGCCTACAGGACCGGTCTGGGCCGGGTGATCGTGCGGGCGAAGGCCGAGATCGAAGAGACGTCCAAAGGCCGCTCCCAGATCATCGTATCGGAGATCCCGTATCAAGTGAACAAATCCAGGCTCATCGAAAAAATCGCCGACCTGGTCAAAGAAAAAAAGCTGGAAGGGATTTCCGGCATCCGGGACGAATCCAACCGGAACGGCATGCGGATCGTGATCGAGCTGAGATCTTCGGCCAATCCCCAGATCATGCTGAACCGCTTGTACAAGCACACCTCCATGGAAGAGAGCTACAGCATGATCATGCTGGCCCTGGTGGACGGCCAGCCCAAGGTGCTGAATCTGCACGAGATCCTGAGCGCGTACTTGAAGCACCAAAAGGAGGTCCTGACCCGGCGGACCCGTTTTGAACTGGCCAAAGCCGAGGCCCGGGCCCACATCCTGGAAGGCCTTCGCATCGCCCTGGACAACATCGACGAGATCATCCGGGTCATCAGGGCCTCCTACAGCGACGCCAAGGAGCGGCTGATGCAGACCTTCGGGCTCTCCGAAGTCCAGGCCCAGGCCATCCTGGAAATGCAGCTGCGCAGGCTCCAGGGACTGGAGCGCAAGAAGATCGAGGACGAATACGCCGATTTGATGCAAAAGATCGGCTACTATAAACAGCTGCTGGCCGACGAAAAGATGTTGATGAACGTCATCCGGGATGAACTTCTGGAGATCAAGACCAAATACGCCGACGCCCGGCGCACGAAGATCGTCACCAATACGGAAGAGCTGGACGAAGAGGATCTGATTGCCGAGGAGAACGTGGTGATCACCCTGACCCACCTGGGGTACATCAAGCGGATCTCCGCGGACACCTACAGGACCCAGAAAAGGGGAGGCCGGGGCATCACCGGACTGGCCACCCGGGAGAACGATTTCGTCAAGAATCTGATCAGCACCTCCACCCACGACTTCCTGATGTTCTTTACGAACACGGGAAAAGCTTACCGCACCAAGGCCTACGAGATCCCGGAAGCCCAGCGGACCGCCAAGGGCACGCCGGCGGTGAACTTCCTGAATTTGATGCAGCGGGAGCGCATCACCGCCATCATCCCCATCCGGGACTTCGAGCAGGATAAATACCTGATCGCCGTCACGAAGAGCGGCACCATCAAGAAGGTCCATATCTCCCAGTTCGACACCAGCCGCAAGGCGGGCCTGATCGCCATCAAGCTCAAGGACGGCGACGAGCTGATCGGCATCAAGGAGACCACCGGAACCAGCAACGTGATCATCGTCACCCGCCGGGGCAAGTGCATCTGCTTCAGCGAAGAGGACGTGCGGCCCATGGGCCGGGCGGCCGGCGGCGTGCGGGCCATCGCCCTGGAGAAGAACGACGAAGTGGTGGCCATGGAGCTGGCCGAAAAGACCGAAGAGCTGCTGGTGGTCACAAAGAACGGCTACGGAAAGCGCACGAAAGTCAAGGAGTACAAGATCCAGGCCAGGGGAGGCAAGGGCCTTCTCACCTACGACAAGACCAAGTTCAACAAGACCGGGGAGCTGATCGGCGCCATGGTGGTGAACGAGGACGACGACGTGTTCCTGATCAACTCCGACGGCATCATCATCCGCATCAACGCCGGAGAAGTGTCCCGGCTGGGGCGGACCACCCAGGGCGTTCGGATCATGAAGGTCCAGGAGGATTCCATCATCGTCACCATGGCCAAGTCCATCCGGGAAGTCGATGGGGAGATCGAGGACGAGGAAAACGGGGAAACGCCGCCGGAAGGGCCCAAGGACAACCAGCTGGCCCTGGACGTGGAGTAGGGAAAAGGACCGGAGGAAAGGGAAGTTTTCGAAAATATGATAAACGAAAACAGGATAAGTAAAGAAGAGACCCGGGAGCTTCTGGAGCAGCTGGTCGCCATCCCAAGCCCTTATTTTAAAGAAGACCGGATCATGGACTTCGCCCTGGAATGGTTCCGGGGCAGGGATATCCCCGCAAAGATCCAGGAGTACCACGAAGAGAAGGTGACGGGTTTCCACGGAAAAAATTTGATCGTGGAGATGAAGGGTTCCAAAGAAGGACCGGTGGTCCACCTGAACGGACACCTGGACACGGTGAACCTGTGCCAGGGGTGGACCCGGGACCCCTGGGGGGAAGCGGAGGGCGACCGGCTCTACGGCGTGGGCGCCCTGGACATGAAGTCCGGCTGCGCCGCCGCCATGCTGGCATTAAAGGCCTTCCAAGAAAGCTGCCCCGCGTTCAGGGGGAAGATCAAAGCCTCCTTCGTGTCCGTGGAGGAGGGCCCCTACGGCATGGGGACCAACGCCCTGATCGAATCGGGCTTTCTGTCGGATGTGGATATTTCCCTGATCAGCGAGCCCACGTCAGGCTTCAACGGCGCCCCGTTTCCGGATATCGGCCTGGGGGCCCGGGGCGGCTACGGGCTTCAGGTGGAATTTTTCGGAAAAGCGGCTCACGCCGCCACGCCGGAGCTGGGCGTCAGCGCCGCCCGGGACGCGGCGGCGGTCATCCGGGAGCTGGATCACATTCAGTTCATTCCCGATGAGCACCTGGGGAAGGGCACCTGCTGTCTCATCGCCATGGAGGCCGACGGGGGCGCCTGCAGTGTTCCGGATTACGCCAAGATCAAATTGTTCCGCCACACCGTCCGGGGCGAGGACGAGGCGCTGATCCTTCGGGAGATCGACGAAGCGGTTGCCCGGGCCGGGATCCAGAGCGGCTACCGCGCCTCATTTCGGCCTTCTCCCTCAGAGGGTTCCAGGGGGTTTATGCCCTACACGGTGTCCAAAGAAGAACCCCTGGTGCAGACCTTCGTGGATTCGGTGCGCGGCGTCAGCGGAAAAGAACCCACGTTTTCTTATTTTCCAAGCATCGGGGACTTCAACTACCTGGGGACCCGCATCGGCGCCCCGGCCTTGATCTTCGGGGCTTCCGGGGACTGCTTCCACAGCGCGGACGAATATGTGGAGCTGGGATCGGTGGAACAGACGGCCCGGATCCTCCTGGATTTTCTGGTCCGTGTGCTGGTGGAGTAAAATAGGATTGGAAACCCGGGCGCGGCAGCGTATAATTAAATTTGTTGTTGGACAGAAAGGAGAAGCGGGACCGGCGCGGCAAGCCTGATTTTGCCTGGGACGATTCTGCAAAGCGATTGATGAAGCGAGTTTTTTCCGGCGTACAGCCCACAGGCAACCTGCACATCGGCAATTATCTGGGAGCCCTGCGCCAGTTTGTGGAGCTGCAGGAGAAAAACCACTGCGTGTACTGCATCGTGGATCTGCATTCCATCACTGTGGAGCAGGACCCCGCAGTGCTGAAAGAGCAGATTCTGGACATCGCATCCCTTTATTTGGCGGTGGGCGTGGATCCGAAAAAATCCATCGTTTTCGTCCAGTCCACGGTGCCCGCCCACTCGGAACTGGCCTGGGTGCTCACCTGCAATTCCTACACCGGGGAACTCTCCCGCATGACCCAGTTCAAGCAAAAAAGCCGGGACAGCGAATCCTCGCCCACAGGCTTGTTCTGCTATCCGCTGCTCATGGCGGCGGATATCCTGCTCTACGACACGGACATCGTGCCCGTGGGCAACGACCAGAAACAGCACATCGAGCTGACGCGGGACATCGCCCTTCGGATCAACAACAAATACGGAGAGACCTTCGTGGTGCCCAAAGGCCGCTTTCTTCGGGAGGGAGCCCGGATCATGGCTCTGGACGACCCCCTGAGCAAGATGAGCAAGAGCGCGCCCAACGAAGCCAGCCGGATCTCCCTGCTGGACGAGCCCGCGAAGATCAAAAAAGCCATCATGCGGTCCACTACCGACTCCGAAGGAGAGATCCGCTTCGACGTCAAACACAAGCCCGGCGTCAGCAACCTGCTGAACATCTACAGCGCCTTTTCCGGAAAACCGGTCGCGGACATCGAAAGGCAATACGAAGGGCAGGGCTACGGCGCCTTGAAAAAGGATCTGGTGGAGATCGCCGTGGACGCCCTTGCGCCCATCCAGGAACGCTACCGGGCGATCCGTCAAGCCCGGGAGCTGAAAGACATACTGGCCGAAGGAACAGAAAAAGCCGACGCTATCGCTCGAAGGACCATGGACCGGGTCAGGGAACGGTTCGGACTGGGCATATAGCCTGGATCAGGAGGATTCGATGAAACACGGGAGCAAAGAAGCAGAGTACAGAGCGGCGCTGTCTGCCGCCGACGCCATGGCCGCAGCGGCCAGAACGGCGCCCAAGGGAAGAGGCCTGGACCGGCTGGAGACCTTTATCTTAGAGGGAAGCGACAAAGACGCCCTGGCCCAAAGCATGCGCGAGCTGGGCGAAAAGAGGGGGGCCGCTTCCTTTATCCGGGATGCGAAGAATGTGGATCAAGCCCAGGCCATCGTTCTTTTCGGGATCCAGGAAGCCCACAGCGGACTGAACTGCGGCTTTTGCGGAAAGGCCACCTGCGCGGAAGCGGAGGCCGAAGGCATCGGCTGCGCCATCACCATGGCGGACCTGGGCATCGCCGTGGGTTCCGCGGTATCCCTGGCGGCGGATCTTCGGATCGACAACCGGATCATGTTTTCGGCGGGGATCACCGCCATGCAAAGCGGCTTGTTTTCTCAAAAAATCAAAGCAGCGTACGGCGTGCCCCTTTCGGTGAGCGGCAAAAGCGTATTCTTCGACAGGGGGTAAGCATGAAAATCGAACACGACAAGCGCAGCTATCCGGTGCGGATCCTGCGGACCATACTGGGCCTGTTTTTCTTTGCCTGCGGGTCCTATTGCGTGATCCGGGCCAACGTGGGCCTGGGCCCCTGGGAGGCCTTCCACATGGGCATCTCCTACCACGTGCCCATTTCCTACGGAAACATCGTGGTGTTGACCGGATTTGTGATCCTGGGCATCGACATCCTGCTCAAGGAGCCCATCGGCATCGGGACCATCCTGAACACCTTCCTGATCGGCAAGTTCGTGGACCTGCTGATGTACCTGGACGTGCTGCCCCAGATGCAGAACTTCGCCGGCGGCGTGGCGCTCCTGCTGGCCGGGCAGTTTATCGTGGCCATGGGCAGTTATTTTTACATCAGCAACGGCCTGGGCTGCGGCCCCAGGGATTCTTTGATGACGGCGCTTTCCAAGCGCCTGCCCAAGGCGCCCATCGGCGCCATCCGGGGCATCATCGAGGGCACGGCCCTGTTTGTGGGATTTCTGCTGGGCGCCAAGATCGGCCTGGGGACGGTGGTGGCCATGTTCGGCATCAGCTTCATCATCCAGACGGTATTTGGGATCTTAAAGTTTGACGTGAAAAAAATCCACCACGAAAATGCGCTGGAGTCCTTCCGAAAAATGAAAAAAGAAGAGGCTTAAGGCGATCTTTATAAAAATAAAAGCCGGCCGGGTCTTCCCGGCCGGCCTTTTGTTGCTTTCGCTAACGCCAGGCTGGCAGTTCGCTCATGGCAAAGGCGGCCAGAAGGGCCGCGCAGCTCTCCACATCGGCAAGGTCGGCCATCTCCTGGGGCGTGTGGATGTAGCGGCAGGGGACCGAGACGCCGCCGGTGGGGACCCCGCTGCGGGAAACGTGGAGGGGTCCCGCGTCGGTGCCGCCCTTTAAGATCACATCGTTCTGCGCGGTGATCCCCTGTTCCCGGGCCAAGGCCTTAAGCCGTTCCACCACTTCCGGGTGGCAGATCACCGAGGTGTCCATGATCTTGATGGCGGCGCCGCCGCCCAGCCGGCTGCTGCCCAGGTGCTTGCTGCCCGGCTGGTCGCCGGCGGGCGTCACGTCGCAGACCATGCCGTAGTCCGGATCGATGGCGAAGGCCGCAGGTTTTGCCCCCCGGAGGCCCGGTTCTTCCTGGGTGGTGAACACAAAGTACAGGTCGTTGGGGCTTTCGCCCAGGCTCTCCATGGCCTGGAGCAAGGCGATACAGGAGATCCGGTTGTCCAGATAGGGCGACAGGATGCGGCCGCCGATCTGGTGCAGGGGCGTGTCGTACACGGCGCTGTCTCCGATGCGGACCTGGGCGGCCGCCTCCTGCTCGTCTCTGGCGCCGATGTCCACGCACAGGTCGTCCAGGCTCAGCTTGGCCTTGTCCGCGGACTGGTCCGCCACAATAGCGCCCCGCAGGCCGCTCCGGAAGCGCACCGGCGTGTGGAGGATGTTTTCCGCCGTCAGCCCCCCCAGGCTGCCGAAGCGCAGGAAGCCTTCCTTTTCGATGTGGGTGACCATCAATCCGATGGAATCCATGTGGGCGGCAAACAGCACCCTGGGCCCTTTGCCGGCTTTGTGGAGGATCAGGTTGCCCAGGTTGTCCACCCGGGATTCGTCCACCCGGGAAAGGCTCATCCGCCGGATGCAGTCCCGGATCTCTTTTTCCTCGCCCGAAGGGCCGTGGCAGGCGTTCAGCTCCCGCAGCGTTTGCAAAATATCCATTACAGATCCTCCTTGTGGCCGGCCAGGGCTTCCAGGAAGCCCTCCGCCAGGGTGTACAGCTGTTCGCAGTCTTTCAACGACGCGGTGGAAGAGGGGGTGTGGATGTAGCGCACCGGTACGGAAAGGGCCGCCATCCGCACGCCCCGTCCCGAGGGCTGGATGGACGAGGCGTCGGTCCCTCCGGCGATGGTGCGCTTCGTCTGCCAGGGGATGCCCCGTTCCACGGCCAGGTCCCGCAGCAGTTCAAACAGCTTGCGGTCGTAGATCGTCTGACGGTCCATCAGGCCCAGGACCGGCCCGGCGCCCAGCCGGGTCACCTGCCGGTGCTCCTTGACGCCCGGCAGATCCGCCGCAGTGGTCCCTTCGAGAATAAGGGCGATGGACGGGCGAAGAGAAAAGGCGGCGCCGGCCGCGCCACGGGCGCCCACTTCCTCCTGGGCCGTAAAAACGAAGACACAGTCCATGGGCAGGTCGCTTTGGATCAGCCGGATCATGGCGGCGCAGCCGACCCGGTCGTCCAGGGCTTTGGCCTTGATCCGTCCGTCCCCGTATTCCACCCAGTCGCTGTGGAAGAGGACAGGATCTCCGGTCCGGACAAGACTTTGGGCTTCCTCCTTGCCCGAAGCGCCGATGTCGATGTACAGCCGGGCCATTTCCGGAATGGTTTTTTCTTCTTTGGGGCTTACCAGGTGAACGGCCTTTAAGCCCACGACACCGGGGATACGGCCCTTGCCCACCAGGACTTTCTTGCCCAGCAGGGTGCGCCGGTCGATGCCGCCGGTGGGAGCAAAGCGGATATAGCCTTTGTCGTCCACCTTCTTGACGATCAGGCCCACCTCGTCCATGTGGGCGGCGATCATCAGCGGACTTTCCGTCCTGCGGCGGCCTTTTTTCCGGGCGATCAGGTTGCCCAGACTGTCCACCTTCAGTTCCTGGACATGGGGGCGGATCTTTTCGGCGATGAAGGCGCGGATCTCGTCTTCGAAGCCCGAAAGGCCCGGAACGCCGCACAGCTGTCTGATCAGTTCTTTCATCGGCGGTCACCCTCCCATCCCGGCGCTTCCAGAAACGCCGCCAGCAGGTCCGCCAGGGCTTCGATGTCTTTCAGGGATACCGTTTCCATGGGCGTGTGCATATATCGCGTGGGCAGGGAGAGGATGGAGGTGGGGATGCCTTCCCGGGAGACCTGCATTTCCCAGCCATCGGTGTAGCTGTCCCCTTCCATGACTTCCCGCTGGACCGGAATTTGCTTTTGCTCCGCCAGAGCGAGCAGCCGGTCCCGGACCCAGGGGCTGCTGTTGGGGCCGAAGGCCACCGTGGGCCCCCCGCCGAGCAGACAATCGGTATTCTCCGGACCGCCGTCGGCAGTTTCCGCATGGGTGACGTCCACCGCCACGCACAGCTGGGGCTCCAGGGCGAAGGTCCCGGACTTTGCGCCCTGGGAACCCAGCTCCTCCCGGACGCTGCCCAGCAGGATCACGTCCTGCTCCAGCGCTTTGCCCGCCAGTTTTTCCAGGGCCAGGAGGGCTGCCGCAAAGCAGGCCCGGTCGTCCATGGCCTTCCCGCAGAACGCGTCTTTGCCCAGGGGAAAGCCGCTGGCCCGGTAGACCGCCGCCGTGCCCGCAGGGATGCGCGCCAGGGCCTCTTCCTGGGTGAGCCCCGCGTCGATGCGCAGATCCTCCATAGGAAAGGACTGGTCCATCTCCTCGGCGCTGAGCACGTGGGGGGGCAGGCAGGTGACGATGCCAAAGGCCGGCGGGTCGGTCAGGATCGTCAGCTCTCTGCCCGGCAGCATCCGCGCGTCGATGCCTCCGATCGGGGAAAACCGCAGAAATCCTTCTTCGGCACCGCTGACGATAAACCCGATCTCGTCCAGATGAGCGGATAAAAGAATGCGCCGGGCCCCGGGCTTGGCGGCTCGGCGGATGCCCACGGCGTTGCCGAAGGCATCCACATAGGCCTCGTTGGTCAAAGGCTTCATGAGTTCCACGGCGCAGCGGACCACGGCTCCTTCGAAACCCGAAGGGCCGGGCAGATCGCTCAGGGTTTTCAGCAAGGCGCGAAGGTCCTTCATTCCTGAACCTCGCCTTCGCAGAAATGCGGGTCCGCCCAGAGGTCCGCGGGATAGAAGCCGGCTTGCTTTTTCTCTTCCATGGCCGCCGTCACCAAGGCCTTGTCTTCCTTGTAGGTGACGCCGTGCCACTTGTCCAGAGAGGGGATCGCCTTCACCCGGGCCCGGTCTTCCCGGATCAGTTCGCCCACCACCAGGGGGACGTAAAATTCGCCCTTGAGCGGATCGCCGGCCAGGATCTGCGCCAAGGCCTTCGGGAATCGCTGTTCCAGCTCCTCCAGAAACGAAGGCGTAAAGCCGAAAAAGTTCATGGACACCGGCGTGCCCTCCGGCAGGGTGGTCCAGTGTTCGTCATCCTGGGTAAACTGGATCTTTCCCCGCTTGCGCCGGATCTTGGTCCGCTCCTGAATGTCGGCCAGATATCCTTCCGGCGTCAGGGCGCAGACGCCCCGGGCCACATGGCCGTTCTCCGTCAGCGTGTTTTCGATGGAATAGCCGATCATGCAGTAGTCATAGGATCCCCGGTCCCCGGCCCGGGACAGGTAGTCGTAAGCGGAAACGAAAGCGTCCCGCCCGTAGTAGTCGTCCGCGTTGATCACGGCAAAGGGTCCGTGGATCAGCGGTTTTGCCTGGAGGAGGGCGTGACCCGTCCCCCAGGGCTTTTTGCGCTCTTCGGGAATTTGAAAGCCTTCCGGCACGTCCCGGATCTCTTGATAGGCGTACAGCAGTTTGAATCGTTTGGCGGCGCCCCGGTCCATGATGGCCTTAAAATCCGCCTCGATTTCTTTTTTGATAATGCAGACGGCAGTTTCAAAACCCGCCCGCCAGGCGTCATACAAAGAAAAATCGATGATCAGTTCCCCCTTGCTGCCGATGGGGTCCATCTGTTTAAGCCCGCCGTAGCGGCTGCCCATGCCGGCAGCCATGATGACCAGTACAGGTTTTTTACCCATGCTGTCTCCTCTTCTTGTTCTGTATATTTGAAAATGCGTTGCTGTGGTATAGTATGTCTATGCTATACCAATCGGTTTTTCTTTTCAAGGCACAAAGGAGATCCTCCATTGAAGAAGACGATCAGCCTGCAGGATCGATGGATTTTTTTGATCGGGGCAGCGGGGTTTGTTTTGACGGCGCTGCTCATGATGAACGGGCGGCTGGAAGGGCTGGACGGGGCGATCCAGGCGGCGGTCCTCCGGGGAAGGAGTCCGGGGCTGACGGCTTTTCTGGTCCCCTTTACCTACAGCGGGAACTGGCAGGCCGTGGTGCCGCTTTGTCTGCTTCTGCTGCTGATCCCCGGGACCCGCGCAGCCTACGGCGCGCCGCTCACCCTGGCCGCCCTTTCGGCGGTGCTGGTCTATCAGGTCATGAAACCCTTGTTTTCCAGGCTGCGGCCCGATGTTTCCCTGCATCTGGTCCATCAGGGGGGCTACGGCTTCCCCAGCGGCCACAGTCTGACCAGTTTTTTGGTCTGGGGGCTCCTGGCGCTGCTGTTCATCTATTATTGGCGCAGCGGCGGCGCCGGACTGCCGCTATACAAAAAAGAAAAGGGCGCTCCCCCCTACATCCGTTCGGAAAAGCGCCTGAAATGGATCTGTGTGCTGCTCTTTGCGTATATCGCACTGATGGGATATTCCCGGATCTATCTGGGGGTCCACTGGCCCAGCGACGTGCTGGGGAGCTGGTTTTTAGCCCTGCCGATGCTGGTGGTCCTGAAAAAAATCATTTGGAAGTAGGCTTGTCCAGATGATCAGCCAGGAAGGCGATGGCTTCCTCGTAACCGGCGGGGCCGTGGCCGGCAATGGTGCGGAGGCAGGCTTTGCCGGCGAAGGAGACCCTTCGGAATTCCTCGCGGGCGGAGATGTCGCTCAGGTGGACCTCCACCGCGGGAATTCCCACGGCCCGCAGCGCATCCAGGATGGCGATGCTGGTGTGGGTGTAGGCCGCCGGGTTGATCACGATCCCGTCAAACACTCCCCGGGCCTCCTGGATCCGGTCCACCAGGGCCCCCTCGTGGTTGCTCTGAAAGCACGCGCACTCCAAGCCCCGCTCCGCGCAAGCCCCTTCGATCCGGCGCAGCAGATCCTCGTAGGTCTCCGGGCCGTAAATGTCCGGCTCCCGCAAGCCAAGCAGGTTCAGGTTGGGTCCGTTGATGATCAGCAGCTTCTTCATTTTCCTATCCTTTCCCGAATGGTGTTCACCGCTTCTTCGATGGAGCAGTCGCAGGAGACCGAGAGATCCGCAAAGGCTTCGTAGAGCCCGATCCGCTCCCGGTACAGCGCCATCAATTCCTCGCGATTTTTCGACAGGGGACGCCCTTTGATGGACAGCATTCGAGGGTCTCTTTGTAAAAAGATGATCGTCCCGTTCTGCTTCAGCCTGGCGTAATTCAGCGGATCCTTCACCACACCGCCGCCGGTGGCGATCACCAGGCGGTTTTCTTTGCACACCTTCTGGGTTTGCTCCGCCTCCAGTTTCCGGAAGGCTTCCTCTCCAAGCTGTTCGAAAATATCCGGAATGGACAGACCTGCGGCGGCTTCCACTTCCTCGTCGGTGTCCACGAAATCCATGCCCAGTTCTGCCGCCAGCAGCTTGCCCACGGAGGTTTTTCCCGAGCCGGGCATCCCGATGATCACCAAGTTGCACAGGTCGTTCATCAGGTCGTTCCGAATGCCCCCGACCAGTTCCCCGGGCAGGCAGGCGCCCGTAAAACGCTCCGCGGCGCCCTTGGCCTGGGCCACCAGCATGTTCAGCCCGCCGCTGCAGGGGATCCCCAGGGCCTTGGCCTGGAGGACCAGCCGGGAGTAAAAGGGATTGTAGATCACATCCAGCACGCCCCGGCATCGGGGAAATCCCAGCAGATCCAGGGGCTGGGCCTCGGTATCCGGGTACATGCCCACCGGCGTGGTGTTCACGATCAGATCCGCGTCCTTGTGCAGTTCCAGGTTCCCGTAGTGGCTGCTGCCGCTTCGGGAGACGACCACCGGACGGCCGCCCCGGTCTTCCACCACCGCCTGCGCGGTCAGGGAGGTGCCGCCGCTGCCCAGGATCAGCACCTTTTGATCCCGAAAATCGATGCCGGCCTGGCCGGCCATGGCCAGGAAGCCCTCGTAGTCCGTGTTGTCGCCGAAAATCGAACCGTCTTCCCTGCGCAGCAGGGTGTTCACGCTGCCGATCCGCTCCGCCCGCTCCGAAAGCGCGTCACAAAAGGGGATCACAGTTTGCTTGTAGGGGATCGTCACGTTCAGCCCCTGCCAGTCCCCCTCTTTGATAAAGGCTTCCAGCTCGCCCAAAGACAGGGGGATCAGCTCGTAGCTGTAGTGCCCCAGCTTTTCGTGGATCAGCTTGCTGTAGCTGTGTTCCAGCTTTTCTCCGATCAGTCCGTATTGCATATCAATACTCCGAGTAAGCCCCCAGGAAGACGAAGGGCTCGCAGAACCCTTTCAGGTCGCCCAGGAATTGCAGGACCTCCGGGGCGTAGATGCTGGCGTCGATGTCGAAGTAGAACATAAAGGCGAAGTCGGTGCCCAGGATGGGCCGGCTTTCGATCTTGCAGATGTTCAGGCCCAGAGAGGCGAACTTGGCCACGGTCTGGTACAGGGCGCCGGGGGTGTGGGGAATGGCCATCATCAGGCTGATCTTGCTGGCGCCGGGGAAGATCTGCATTTCCTTCCCGATGCAGATGAAGCGGGTGTAGTTGTCGTCGCTGTTCTGGATGTCGTGCAGGAGCGGCACAAGGCCGTAGAGCCTGGCGCAGGCCATGGAGGAGATGGCGGCCACGTCCTTTCGCCCGCTGTCGGCCACCCTTTTCGCGGCCAGGGCGGTGTTTTCGCAGGACATAAAGCGGATCTTGACGTGGCTGTTGATAAAGTCGCTGCACTGGCCCAGGGCCTGCTCGTGGGTCCAGATCTCCCGGATGTCCTCCAGCCTGGCGCCTTCGTTGACCAGCAGGGAGTGGTTGATCTTCAGCTTGCTGCTGCGCACGATGGAAAAGCGGTATTTCTTCATCAGGTCGTAGACTTCGTTGACGGAGCCGTAGGAGCTGTTTTCGATGGGCAGGATGCCGTACTTGCACAAGCCCTTGTCCACGGCGTTGAACACCGATTCGAAGCTGCTGAAGTACATGATGCTGGGCAGGGCGAACATCTTGTCGCAGATCTGCTGGGAATAGGAGCCCTCCACGCCCTGGCACGCCACCACCGCTTTTTGGGGAAACAGGGGAGGCGTTTTTTCGATGGCTCTGCGGATCTTCTTTTCCAGGGCCGTCTCCTGGGCCAGGATCTTTTCCTGGGCGGAGCGGGACAGGTCGAAGAGGGTGTTGAAAAAGACCTTGGTGTAAAGGGCGATCTCGTCCCCGTTCTTCTCTGTCATCCGGTCCAGGATGTCCCGCTCCCGCTCCCGGTTGCGCACATTCAAGCCGTTTTCTTTCTTGTAGCGGGCCACATCCGTGGCCAGATACATCCGCTCTTTGAACAGATCCGCCAGTTGGTCGTCGATGCGGTCGATTTTTTCTCTGCATTCTTCCAGGTTCATCATCGTTTGTCTCCTATGTGTGATAAGTATAAATCGTACAGCGCAACGGCTGCGGCGGCCTCCACGCAGGGCACGGCCCGGGGCACCACGCAGGGGTCGTGGCGGCCTTTCACGACCAGAATGGCGTTTTGGCCGGTGGACAGGTCCACCGAGTCCTGGGGCAGGCCGATGGAAGGGGTGGGTTTAAAGGCCGCCCGGAAGATCAGGGGCATTCCGCTGGCCAGGCCGCCCAGGATGCCGCCGTGGCGGTTGGTCTTAGTCCGGACCTGACCGTTTTCGTAAAAGAAAGGGTCGTTGTTGACGCTGCCCCGGGACCGGGCGGCCAGAAAGCCGTCGCCGAACTCGATTCCCTTGACGGCGGGGATGCCGAACACTGCGGCGGCGATCCGGTTTTCCAGCCCGTCAAAGATGGGTTCCCCTAGTCCGGGGGGCAGGCCCAGGACGCAGCACTCCACCACGCCGCCCACGGAATCCTTTTCCGAGGCCGCCTCCCGGATGCAGGCCTCCATCCGGCGGCCCGCTTCCGGGTCCAGGACGGGGAAGCCGCCGTTCTGCAGGGATCTCAATTCCTCGGGGCTTGTGCGGACCGGGTCCATGGGACGGTCTTCCACGGGTCCGATGGATCGGATGTGGGCGCCCAAAACGATGCCCTTTTCCTCCAGGAGCTGGGCGCAGAGGGCGCCGGCGAAGACCAGGGGGGCGGTGAGACGGGCGGAAAAGTGGCCGCCGCCCCGGATGTCGTTGGCGCCGCCGGTTTTCATAAAGGCGGTGTAGTCCGCGTGGCCGGGCCGGGGAACATTTTTCAGTTCCGCGTAGTCTTCGGAGCGGGTGTCTTTGTTGCGAAAGATCGCGCAGAGGGGCGCGCCGCAGGTCTTTCCGCCGGCCAGGCCCGACAGGATCTCCGGCAGGTCCGCTTCTTTCCGCGAGGAAGAAAGGACGCTTCTGCCCGGGGCCCGCCGCGCCAGCCAGGACAGGATGCGCTCCATATCGGGTTCCACGCCCGCCGGGAGTCCGTCGATGACCACGCCCAGGGCTTCCGAGTGGGATTGACCGAACAGCTGAATGCGCAGATGATTTCCGAAATCAGACGACATGGGCGTTTCCTCCAAGGGCATTGTAGTCAGCAAAAAATCCGGGGTAGGATTTGGAGACCGCCTGGGCGCCGCGGATCAGGACGGGGCGGCGGCAGAAGGTGGCGGCGATGGCCGCGGCCATGGCGATCCGGTGGTCTTCGAAGCTGTCCACGGCGCCGCCTTCCAGGCTTCCGCTCCCTTCGATGACCAGGTCTTCGCCTTCGACCCGGATCCGGCCGCCCAGGGAGAGGATCATGGCTTTGACCGATTCGATCCGGTCGCTCTCCTTGAGGCGCAGGCGTCCGCAGTTTCGTAAAACGGTGGTTTCGGTTTTTCCGCAGGCAAGCACCGCCAGGACCGGGACCAGATCGGGGATCTCCCGCACATCCGTGTCGGTTTCTCCGCTGTCCAGGATGGTCCGGATCCGCCGGTCCGCCTGAAGGGACTCTGCTGAAAGGCCCGTGACCTCCAGGTCGGAGCCCAGGGCCGAGGCCGCCAGCCAAAAGGCGGCGTTGCTCCAGTCTCCTTCCACGGTGAAGGATCCCGGGGCCCGGTAGGTCTGGCCTCCGGGGATCGCCCAGCCGGTTTCGCTGGGCTGGATCCGGAGGCCAAAGGTTTTCTGGCAATCCAGGGTCATGGCCACATAGGCGCTGCTCTCCAGTTGCGTGGTCAGGGTCAGAAGGCTGTCTCCTTCCAAGAGGGGAAGGGCCAGGAGCAGGCCGCTGATGTACTGGGAGCTGATGTTGCCGGGGATCCGGTAATTGCCGCAGCGAAGGCGTCCGGACAGCCGGAAGGGAAGGAAGGCCCGGGAAAAACGGACGCCGTGGTCTTCCAGCAGGCTCAGCAGGGGTTCCATAGGGCGCCGGGGCAGCCGTCCTTCTCCGGTAAAGGTCACGTCCAGGCCCAGGGCGGCTGCCAGCGGCACCAGCAGCCGGAGGGTGGTGCCGCTCTCGCGGCAGTCTGCCGCGCCGGCGCCCCGCAGGATCTCCAAAGCCTGCTTTGTCGCCATCAGGTCCTGGGAAGGTCTCTCAATGGAGACCAGCTCCGGCTTTCCGCTCAGGGCGGCGCAGATCAAGGCCCGGTGGGCCTGGGATTTGCTGGGGATGCTTTGGATCGTCCCTTTCAGGGTCGAGGGTTGGATCAGGATGTCCATATCACTCCAATCCGGACCGGAGCAAGGTCCTGGCTTCTTCCAGGCTCATGGAGACCAGCTCGCAGGCGCCGATACGCCTTGGCAGCACCAGCGTGATCCGGTCTTTGCGCTTCTTTTTGTCCCGGCCTATGGCGGAAAGGAGCTCTTCCGGGTCTCCCTGGATGGGGCCCCAAAGGTTTCTGGCTTCCAGGGCGCGTCGCAAGGCGTCCAGGGTGCCTTTTTCGGCGAAGCCGCTCTTTTCCGCCGCCCGGGTGGCGGCGATCATGCCCAGGGCCACGGCCCTCCCGTGGCGCAGGGTGAAGCCGCTGGCGCCCTCCATGGCGTGGCCCAGGGTGTGGCCGAAGTTCAGCAGCGCCCGCAGGCCCTCTTCCTTTTCGTCCTGTTCCACGATGAAAGCCTTTAAGGCCACGCAGCGCCGGATCACTTCCTCTTCCGGGAAGGACGCTTCGCACAGGAGCTCCAGGAGGGCCGGATCCCCGATCACGGCGCATTTGACCGCTTCTGCCGTCCCTTCGGCGTAGATCTCCTCGGGCAGGGTCTTCAGCACCTCGGTGTCGCAAAAGACCGCCCGGGGCTGCCAGAAAGCGCCGGCCAGATTCTTCCCCCCGCTCAGGTTGACGCCGGTTTTTCCTCCCACGGAAGAATCCACTGCGGCCAGGAAGGTCGTAGGGACCTGGACAAAGCGGATACCCCGCAGGTAAGAGGCGGCCGCGAAGCCCGCCAGGTCGCCCGTCACCCCGCCGCCCAGGGCCAGGACGCAGTCGCTGCGGTCCAAGCCTTCCCCGGCCAGGAATTCCAGGATCTGGCCGAAGGTGGACAGATTTTTCTGGGCCTCCCCGCTGGGAAAGACGAACGTGGAAACCGGGTGGCCGGCTTCCCGCAAAGAAGCCTCCGCCGCCGGCCCGTAGAACCCGTCCACCCGATCATCGCTGATCACCGCTATTTTACACCCGGCCAGAGCGGAAGGCAAAAGCTGTCCCAGTTCTTTCAAAAGGCCCGGACCGATCCTCACCGGATAAGAGGGATCGGTGTGCACGGTCACGGTGTTCATTCTTCCATGTCCTCCCTGTCGGCCAGTTCCTTGCGCTCCCGGCCCTCCTTCAGCAGCGCCGCCAGCTTTTCCTTGTCTTTTGAAGACACAGCCTCCCGGAATTCCCCCAAATGTTCGATCATGGCGTCGATCTCTTCCGTCAGGTGCTGGGCATTCTCCAGAAACAGCTCGGTCCACATGGCCTCGTTCAGCCGGGCCACCCGGGTCATGTCCTTGTAGCTGCCGGCGGAAAAGCCGTGCTGTTTCAAGGCTGTGGGGCTTTTGATATAGGCGCTGGACACCACGTGGGCCAGCTGGGACGTAAAGGCGATGCGCCGGTCGTGCTCCTTTGCGGTGGTGATCACGATGAGCCCGAAGCCCAGGGCGCCCCAGAATTTCTTGATGCGCTGCAGCTTCTCCAGGTCCATCCCTTTGGGCGGCACCAGGAGGAGGGAGGATTTGTTGAACAGAGAGCCCAGGGCGTTGTCGAAGCCCCAGCGCTCCACGCCGGCCATAGGGTGGGCCCCCACGAAGCAGTAGCCGTTTTCCTGGGCGTGGGCGAACAGCTGGCTGCAGATGGATTCCTTGACGCCGCCGCAGTCCATCACGACGCAGCCGGGCTTGAAACGCTGAAAATTTTCCTTGACCCAGCGGACGATATCTCTTGGATACAGGGCGACCAGCAGGATGTCGCAGACGCCGATGCGCTCTTCGGTCAGCTCCAGGTCGATGGCCTCCAGCAGCTTGGCCTTGTGGACGGTGCTGGGATTGATGTCGTAGCCCAGGACCGTGTCGGGGGTCTCCCGTTTGATGGATTTGGCGATGGAGCCTCCGATCAGGCCCAATCCTACGATGCCGACGTTCATGACCGTTCCTCCTGGCTCACTGGCTCATTTCCTCAGATTTCATGGCAAAGGGGCGAAGGGCGAAGACCGCTTTGGCCACATCGGCGAATTTCTGCGGCGTCAAAGACTGGGCGCCGTCGCACAGGGCGTGCTGGGGGTCGTTGTGGACTTCGATCATCAGGCCGTCGGCGCCGGCGGCCACCGCGGCCAGGGACAGGGGCTTGACCATCTCGGCGATGCCCGAGGCGTGGCTGGGATCCACCATCACCGGCAGATGGGTCTTCTTTTTCAGCACCGGGATGGCGGAGATGTCCAGGGTGTTGCGGGTGGCGGTCTCGAAGGTGCGGATGCCCCGCTCGCAGAGGACCACGGCCTCGTTTCCGCCGGCCATGATGTATTCGGCGCTCATGAGCAGCTCGTCGAGGGTGTTGGCCAGGCCGCGCTTCAGCAGGATGGGTTTGTCCACATGGCCCAGTTCCTTGAGCAGCTGGAAGTTCTGCATGTTCCGGGCTCCCACCTGGATCATGTCCACCTCCTCGAAGTACTTCAGCTGGGCGATCTCCATGATCTCCGTCACCACCGGCAGGCCCGAGGCTTTTTTGGCCTTGATCAGCAGCTCGATGCCGTTTTCGCCCAGCCCCTGGAAAGCGTAGGGGGAGGTCCGGGGCTTGAACGCGCCGCCCCGGAGCAGGGTGGCCCCGCCCTCCCGCACGCCCATGGCCACCTGGTTCATCTGATCCTCGGTCTCGATGGAGCAGGGACCGGCGCAGATGGCGAAGTGGCCGCCGCCGATCTTGACGCCGCCCACGTCCACCACCATGTCTTCGGGGTGGAATTTCCGGTTGGCGTTCTTGTAGGGCTCCCGGATCCGCTTTACGTCCTCCACAATGTCCAGGGATTTGATCAGCTCCATGTCGATGGTGGACGTGTCCCCCACCAGACCCAGGACCAGGTTGTTGATCCCCAGGCTGGAGTGGATGGCGATGTTCTGGCTGGTCAGCCACACCGTCAGGTTTTCCAGCTGTTCCGGATCGGGATTGGCTTTCAGTACGACGATCATTTTTTTACCTCCGCTTAATAAAAAACTCCCAAGCGTTCTGCTTCGGAGTTGCAATCCATTGTGTAAGAGCCTTTGCCCTACAAATAAGTCACTCGTCTTTCGCCGCAGAACGCAAAGAAACTTTGCGGTAATAATAGCCTGCAAAGTTAAAGTAAAAGTATGCTGCTGCGATGGGACGGATGTTCATTTGAATGGATCTCCTATTGAATATTGGGTGTATGGTAGCACAAATAAAAGACGCTGTCAAAGGCTATTGCGAAAAAAAGCGGCCTTCCCTTTGGGGAAGGCCGCCTCGATGGGTCAGACTAGAGCTTTTTGATCTCCCGGATGATGGCTTGGACGGCCTTGTCCACCAGCTCGTGGGTGGTGGCCAGGTTCATGCGCACGAAGGGCACGAAGTTGCTTCCGCCGAACCATTCGCCGTAGTCGAAGGCGATGCGGCATTTATCCTGGAAGAAGGACTTCATCTCTTCCTGGGTCTTGAAGTATTTTTCAAAGTTGACCCAGAGCAGGTACGTTCCCTGGAGTTCGGCCACCTTTACGTCGGGGATCTCTTTCGCAAAAGTGTCCCGGATGTATTCGTAGTTGCTGTAGATCTGGGCTTTGATCTCTTCCAGCCATTCCCGGCCGCCCCGGTAGGCCGCTTCCACGGCCACGAAGCCGAAGGCGTTCCCGTCGTAGATATGGATGCGCTTCTGATAGTCCAGATAGCGGGCCCGGAGTTTTTCGTCGGGGATGATCACGATGGAATTCTGCAGGCCTGCCAGGTTGAAGGTCTTGGAGGCGGCGGTCATGGTGATCAGGAATTCGTCGTAGTCCCCCAGGGTGGCGGTAGGATAGTGCTTGTAGTCGCCGTAGATGAAATCCTGGTGGATCTCGTCGGAGATGACCAGCACGCCGTGCTTGCGGCAGATCTCCATGAGCCGGCGCAGTTCTTCGGGCTGCCAGACCCGGCCGATGGGGTTGTGGGGAGAGCTCATGATGAAAAGCTTGACGTCGTTCTCCACGATGTCCTTTTCGAACTTGTCATAGTCGATGGAATAGTCCATGCCCTTGCGGACCAGATCGCACTGGACCAGGTTCCGGTCGTTCCACTTGGCGGCGTTGATCATGGGGTAGTAGACCGGCGTCAGCAGGATCACCGTGTCTCCGGGGTTTGTAGCCCAGAGCACCACCCAGTTGAAGGCGGGAACGACGCCGGGGGCGAAGCAGATCCACTCTCTCTTGACTTCGTATCCGTGGTACTTCTTCTCCCAGTCGATAAAGGCGTTGTAATAGCCTTCGCCGGGGCTGTAGTATCCGAATGCGGCGGTGTCGATGTATTTTTTGAGGGCTTCCGTAATACAGGGCGCCTCCTTGAAATCCATATCCGCCACCCACATTGCCAGAAGATCCGGGTCGCCGAACTGGCTGTTCAAAGCGTCCCACTTTGCGCTGTCGGTGCCGCGCCGGTCGATGTATTTCAGTGCCATGTTGTTTCCTCCTACAAAAATTACAATAAGTTTTTCTTTGGGCGATGAGCCCGAGGGCCGGGTCTCTCGCTTGCTCTTCGCATAATAATATCAAAAAACCCCGTCAACTGCAAGGCATTCTGCCGATCAATATTGTATGAGAGCGAAAAATAAGATATGATATTCCGGCAGGGCACGAAGGAAAAATCCACCGTGACCCGGAAGGAGAGAAAATGACACAAAAAAGAAAAAAGACGAACAGCAAGACGAAGGTCGCATCCCTCAACGGCCAGCTCACGGCAAGGGGCATGGTCATCGGCGGACTGGGGGCGGTCATCCTGACCACCAGTTCCATGTACGTGGCCCTGAAGCTGGGGGCCCTGCCCTGGCCCATCATCTTTGTGGCCCTGGTGTCCATGTTTTCCCTGAAAGCCCTGGGAAACACCAACATCAACGAGATCAACGTCACCCACACGGCCATGTCGGCCGGCGCCATGGTGGCCGGCGGCGTGGCCTTTACCGTGCCCGGATTGTACATGCTGGACCCGAACACCGACATGAGCATGAGCACCCTGCTGCTGGTGGTCCTGGGCGGCGTGCTGATGGGTCTGGTGTCCACCGGGATCATCCATCACCACTTTATTGTGGAAAAAGACCTGCCCTACCCCATGGGACAGGCCGCCGCCGATACGCTGGTGATCGGAGACGAAGGTGGCAAAAAGTCGAAAATGCTTTTTTCGGCCTTCGGCGCTTCGGCTCTGTTCACGTTCCTGCGGGACAAGCTCCTTTGGATCCCCCAGACCCTTCCGGTGAGCAGCGGCCTGATCAACGCCGGCGTGGCGGCTTTCCTGTGGCTGTCCCCCATGCTGCTGGCCGTGGGCTATATCATCGGACCCCTGTACATCTTCGTCTGGTTCCTGGGCGCCCTGATCGGCGACATCGGCGTGGTGGTGGGCGGCGTTTCCGCCGGCTGGTGGGATATGGCCACCGCCTCCGCGATCAAGACCTCCCTGGGCATCGGGGTCATGGTGGGCTGCGGTGTGGGCATCGTGCTCAAGGGCATCCTGCCCGCCGCCGGGGAGATCGTCAAAAATATGATGAAAAGAAGCAGCCAGAGCGCCATGAACATCCGGATCGTTCCCTTTGTCCTGGCGGCCTGCGCGCTGCTCTTCACTTTAGGCGCGGGGATGAACCCCCTGGCCGGCGTCCTGACCATCCTGGGCGTCTGGCTGGCCTGCTCCATGTCCGCCCAGGTGGTGGGGCAGTCGGGCATCAACCCCATGGAGGTCTTCGGCGTCATCGTGCTGCTGCTGATCCAGCTGGTCACAAAGCTTCCCCAGGCCCAGGCCTTTTTCGTGGCCGCGGCGGTGGCCGTGGGCTGCGGCCTGGCCGGGGACGTCATGAACGATTTCAAAGCCGGCCATATCCTGAAAAGCAGTCCGAAAGCCCAGTGGCTGGCCGAATCCCTGGGCGGCCTGATCGGCGCCTTCGTGTCCGTGGGCGTGTTCTACGTGGTGCTGAAAGCTTACGGGCCGGGCGCCTTCGGCCCCGACAAAATGTTCCCCGCGCCCCAGGCCAGCATGGTGGCCGCCATGGTGGGCGGCATCCCCCACATGAGCTCCTTTTTGATCGGCTGCGCCGCGGGTCTGATCCTCTATGTTCTCAACCTGCCGGTCATGACCCTGGGCCTGGGCATCTATCTGCCCTTCTATCTGTCCCTGACGGCCATGCTGGGCGGGCTGCTGAAGTATCTGACGGACCGCTTCGCGCCGAAGTTTGCCAAATCCGGCGTCGGCGACATCCTGGCTCCGGGCCTCCTGGGCGGCGAGGCGGTGGTGGGCGTCATCCTGGCCCTGTACCAGGCGCTCTCCGGCATCGCCTCCATCGGCTGAAGGAAAGGGAACTTTATGAGAAAGACCAAGATCATCTGCACCATCGGACCGGCCTGCGCCGGCGAGGAGACCCTGCGGGCCATGTGCCTGGCGGGGATGAACGTGGCCCGGCTCAACTTTTCCCACGGGACCCACGGGGAGCACAAAGAAAAAATCGACCGGATCAAGAGGATACGGGAGGAGCTGAACCTGCCCATCGCCATCCTGCTGGACACCAAGGGGCCCGAATACCGCATCCGGACCTTCCGGGAGGGCAAGGTCTTTCTGGAGACGGGCGATCTTTTCACCTTCGACACCCGGGATGTGCCCGGGGACCGGCAGCGGGTCTCCGTCAACTACAGCGGCCTGGCCAAAGATCTCTCTGTAGGCGACAGGATCCTGGTCAACAACGGCCTGCTGGTCTTCGAAGTGATCGACCTGACCGAAAACGAGATCCTCTGCAGGACCCTGGTGGGGGGCGAACTGTCCGACCGGAAGAGCATGAACTTCCCCGGCAAAGTCCTGAAACAGACTTACCTGAGCGAGCAGGACAAGGCGGACCTGCTCTTCGGCATCGAAAACGAAGTGGATTTCGTGGCCTGCTCCTTCGTGTCCACCCGCCGGGACCTTCTGGATGTGCGGGAATTTTTGGACGCCAGCGGAGGCGGAGGCATCGAGCTGATCGCCAAGATCGAAAACCGCTCCGGCGTGGACAATATCATGGACATCGCCCGGGAGTGCAGCGGCATCATGATCGGCCGGGGCGATATGGGTGTGGAGATCCCCTTCGAGCAGTTGCCCGCCATCCAAAAGCATCTGATCAACGCCTGCCGCCTGATCGGCAAGCGGGTGATCACGGCCACGGAGATGCTGGAATCTATGATCTACAACCCCAGGCCCACCCGGGCGGAGACCTCCGACGTGGCCAACGCGGTCTACGACGGCACCAGCGCCATCATGCTTTCGGGGGAGACCGCCGTGGGCAAGTATCCGCTGCTGACCCTCCAGACCATGGCCCGGATCGCCGAGGAGACCGAAAAAAACATCCACTACGACAAGCGATTCCGGACCATGGAATTCACCATCCGGGACATGACCGACGCCGTCTCCCACGCGGCCTGCAGCCTGGCCATGGACATCCAGGCCAAAGTGATCGTGTCCTGCACGCTCTCGGGCATCACCGCCCGGATGATCTCCCGCTTCCGGCCCCCCAACGACATCATCGCCCTGACCCCCTACGAGGCCACCCGGCGGAAACTGGCCCTGTCCTGGGGCGTCACCCCCATGATCGCCACGGAGATGAGCGCCACGGACCAGCTGCTGGACATGGCCCAGCGGGTGGCCACCCTGGAATGCGGGCTTCAAAGCGGCGACCGGATCGTCATCACCGGGGGCATGACCAACGCCATTTCGGGCAACACCAATGTGCTAAAAACCGCTTGCATTTGAAAGTTGCCATGGTATACTGTTAAGGCATTCGTTTCGCAGCAAGGCGAACCATTGCTCTCTGCCACGGAGGAACCGTGGCCATTAGTCCATAGGGAGGTGAAAAAATGAATAAGTACGAATTGATGTTTATCCTCGATCCGATCCTGGAAAGCGACAAGAAGGAAGCGGCGATCCAAACCGTCAAGGAGATCATCGCGACCGCCGGGGAAGTGACCAAAGTCAGTGTCTGGGGTCTCAAAAAGCTTGCTTATCCGATCCGAAAGAAGAACGAAGGCTATTATGTCGTAATGGAATTTACGGCCAGCCCCGAGCTTCCCAAGGAATTGGACAGAAGGCTCAAGATCTCCGACAGCTTTATGCGGCATCTCATTATCAACAAGGATGAGAAATAGGAAAGCGGTGACAGTATGAATTCGGTATCATTGATCGGCAGATTGACGAAGGATCCGGACATCCGGTACGGAGCGGGAAGCCAAATGGCTGTCGCGCGCTTTACCATTGCCATCGACCGGGGCAAGGACAAGAACGGCGAAGACCGCGGCGCGGACTTCCCTTCGATCGTCTGCTTCGGCAAAACGGCCGAATTGGTGGAAAAGTACATCACCAAGGGCCGTCTCGTGGGCATTCAGGGACGCGTCCAGACCGGAAAATACGAAAAGGACGGCCGCACCGTCTACACCACCGACATCCTGGCGGACCGCGTGGAATTTCTGGACAGGGGAGACCGCGCCGAAAGCGAGGAAAGCAGACAGACTGCGCTGCAGCCAAAATCCGGCAACCAGATCCCCGAGGGATTCGGTTCGCTCACAGACGACGACATTCCCTTCTAAAAGAAGGATAGGATAGGAGGACATCCATAACATGGAGAGAGAAAGAGAAAGAGACAGCAGCAAAAGAAAAAGCTACGGCGCGAACCGGCGCAAAAAAGTCTGCCAATTCTGCGCCGACAAGAAGGAAAACATCGACTACAAAGATGTAGACACCCTCAGGAAGTATGTCACGGAACGGGGAAAGATCCTGCCCAAGCGGATCACCGGCACCTGCGCCATGCACCAGAGAGCCGTCACCACCGCCATCAAGAGAGCCAGGATCGTGGCGCTCATGCCTTTCGACGCAGACTGATCCAAAGGAAAACCGGAGCCTGGCTCCGGTTTTTTTGTTCCCGAAAACGCATTTTGTGGTATACTGTAGTATCTATGCGGCAAAAGCGGCGGACCGCAAAGGAAGGGGAACGAAATGGCCAGCAGGCTCCTGCATAAAATTCTTGACCCATACCTGAAAATCGACTTGATCGTCATGGTTTTTTTGTCCTTCTGGGTCCTCTGGTTCAGTTTGCCGGCCGGGATCCTGTGCCTTCTGCTCACCCTGGCCGTTCAGCTGTATCACGGAAAATTTACAAAGACCCGCAGCCTGGACCAGCTGGACTCTTACGAAGAGAGCATCGCCGGAGATAGGGACGAGATCGCCCGGGCTTTTACGGAAAACAGCCCGCTGCTCATGAGCCTGATCGACATGGAGGGAAATCTGCTGTGGAGCAATCAGCGGTTTCAGGCGGAGTTCAAGAACGACCAGGGCTTCTACGACAGGGTGGACAAGGACCTGATCACCGGGTTTTTCAACAAGCCGGAAAAGCAGCTGATCATCCCCGTGGGGCAAAAGATGTACCGGGTCACCGCCGGCGCCCTGGAAAACTACGACCGGGACAAGAAGATGCTCTTCTGGGCCAACGTGACCGGCTACCGGATCGTCAGGGATCTTTTCGGCGAGCAGCGGCCCTGCGTGGCCATGATCAATATCGACAACTACGACGACCTGCTGGCCAGCTCCCCCAGCGACGAGCAGTCCTCCATCGCGGCGGAGATCGACCGCATGATCCGGAGCTGGGCCCAGAGCATGGACGCGGCCATCACCATCACCCGCAGCAGCCGCTATGTGATGGTCATGGAGAGCCGCTGGCTGGAAAAACTGACGGAGGATAAATTCCCCCTGATCAACGAGATCCATCAGATCGAGACCAAGGCGGATTTTCCCACCTCCCTGTCCATCGGCGTGGGCGCCGGCGCCAGGACCCTGCAGCAGCTCCAGAAGTACGCCCTCGAGGCCCTGGATCTGGCCCTGGGCCGGGGCGGCGACCAGGCGGTGGTCAAGCGCAAGGGGGGAGACATCGAATTCTTCGGCGGCGGGCTCACCACCGTGGAGAAGCGAAACAAGGGAAAGTCCCGGATCGTGGCCCACGCGCTGCAACAGCTCATCACCCCCTCGGACCGGGTGATCATCATGGGGCATGTGCGACCCGACATGGACTGCTTCGGCGCTTCCATCGGTGTTTATTCCATGGCCCGGCGTTTTACGCCCAACGTGGACATCGTCCTGGACGAGGTGGGGGAAGCCATCGAGAGCATTTACGGGGCTGCGGCCGCTACCGGGCGGTTCAGCTTTATCACGCCGGACCGGGCTTTGGAACTGGTGCGGCGCAACGCCCTGCTGGTGGTGGTGGACACCCACATCGCCAGCCTGACGGAGTGTCCCAGGCTGATCGGCAAGACGGACAAGCTGGTGGTGATCGACCACCACCGGCGGGCCAAGGACTCCATCGAGAACGCCACCCTCACTTATATGGAAGTCTACGCCTCTTCCACCTCGGAGCTGATCGCCGAGCTGCTGCAATATTCGGCGGATCGGGCGGAGACGGGAAAATTCGAAGCGGAAGCTCTTCTGGCAGGCATCATGGTGGACACGAAGAATTTCTCCGTCAACACCGGCGTTCGGACCTTCGAGGCGGCCTCCTGGCTGCGCCGCAACGGCGCGGACATCGCCACGGTACGGAGTTTTTTCAAGGTCCGGCTGGATTTCTTCCAGAAAAAAGTGAACTTGATCGCCAGCGCGGAAATTCTGGGAAACGGCGTGGCGGTGGCCTACACCAAGGACTACGATCCCACCATGCACGTGCTCACGGCCCAGGTGGCCGAAGAGCTGCTGGACATGAAGGGGGTCAAAGCCGCCTTCGTGGCGGGCAAAGGCAAGAAATCCACCATGCTCTCGGGCCGGTCCCTGGGGCAGATCAATGTGCAGACGATATTGGAAAAGCTGGGCGGAGGAGGTCATCTGACCATCGCCGCGGCCCAGCTGGAAGCCAGTCCCGAGGAAGCCATCCACCAGGTGGTCCAGATCATGCGGGACATGGGGATATTATAGGAGGTCAAAAGGATGCAGGTCATATTGTTGCAGGATGTCAAGGGAATAGGAAAAGCCGGGGAAGTGGCGAAGGTGAGCGACGGCCACGGCCGCAATCTCCTGATCCCCAGAAAATTGGCTATGGAAGCGACGCCTTCCAATTTAAAAATGCTGGAACGCAAAAAGCATGAGATCGAAGCCAGGCGCGAAGTGGATCACGCCCGGGCGCTCCAGCTGAAAGAGCAGATCGAAGGCAAGACCGTCCAGCTGGCCGCCAAGGCCGGTGAAGGCGGCAGGCTCTTTGGCGCCATCACCGGCAAGGACATCGCCGAGGTCCTGGAAAGGGATTTTGGCATCCTGATCGACAAGAAAAAGATCGCCCTGGAAGCCCCCATCAAGCAGGTGGGCCCCGCAGAGCTGGAGATCAAGCTTTTCCCCGGGGTCAGCGCCCTGTGCAAAGTGGATGTGAAAGCCCAGTAGGGGAGGATTCGGCAAAGCGATGGAAATGAAGCAGCAGCTGGAGCGCATCCCGCCCCACAACGACGAAGCGGAAAAGAGTGTGCTGGGATCCGTTTTACTGGATAAAGAGGTCTTCTTTCAGGTATCGGAAGTCCTGGGCCCGGAGGATTTTTACAGCCACGCCCATCAGGAGATCTACCAGGGTATGGTGGATCTGTACCAGAGGGACGAACCCATCGACGCGGTGACCCTTTCGGACAGCCTGAACCGGCGGAAAAGCCTGGAGGCCGTGGGCGGAAGGGGCTATATCGCCCTGCTCTCCAATGCGGTGCCCACCACGGCCAACGCCGTCCAGTACGCCAAAATCGTTCGCGAAAAAGCCATGCTCCGCCGCCTGATCCATGTGGCCGGGGACATCGTGGAAAAGAGCTACAGCGAAAAGCTGGAGTCCGAGCAGGTCCTGGACCACGCGGAGCAGACCATCTACGAAGTAGCCAAGAACCGGCAGAGCAACCAATACGCCACCCTGCGGGAAGTGCTCAACAAGAACATCGACAGCATCCAGGAAGCCGAGCGCAGCGGCGGCGTCATCCCGGGGCTTTCCACGGGCTTTGCCGATCTGGACAAGATGACCACCGGATTTCAGAAATCCGACCTGGTCATCATGGCGGCCAGGCCTTCCATGGGAAAGACGGCCCTGGCCCTGAACATCGCCCAGAACGCCGCCGTCAAGAAAAAAGCCCGGGTGGTCATCTTTTCGCTGGAAATGTCCCGGGAGCAGCTGGGCCTCCGGCTGCTGTCCATGGAGTCCAGGATCGACAGCAAAAAGCTGCGCATGGGCGACGAGAAAAACTACGACTGGGTGGACATCAACCGGGCCCTGGACAAGCTGGCCAAGGCGGATATCCTGATCGACGACACGCCGGGCATCGGCGTGATGGAGATCCGGAACAAATGCCGCAGGATCACCGCGGAGAAGAAGATCGACCTGATCGTGGTGGACTACCTCCAGATGATGTCCCCGGACCGGTCCCTGGAGAACCGGCAGCAGGAAGTCACCACCATTTCAAGATATTTAAAGCAGCTGGCCCGGGAAATGGAATGTCCGGTCCTGGTGCTTTCCCAGCTTTCCCGGGCCTCGGAAAAGCGGCCCGGCAGCCATCGGCCGCTCCTGTCGGACTTGAGAGAATCCGGCGCCATCGAGCAGGACGCCGACGTGGTCCTCTTCCTGTACCGGGAAGACTACTACAAAGAAGACGGGGAAGAAAAGAACAACATCTGCGAAGTGATCATCGCCAAGCAGCGCACCGGGGAGACCGGGACCGTCCGGCTCACCTGGATCCCCACCGTCACCAAGTTCGCGGATCGGGCTGTGGAATAGTTCCATCGGGCAACAGTCCAAGCACATCAGTCAGAAAGAAGGAAAGGGCATGAACGCACTGGCGATCGTCGGCTCCCAGTGGGGCGACGAAGGAAAAGGCAAAATGATCGATTATTTCGGCAAGAAGGCCGACATGGTGGTGCGGGCCCAGGGGGGAAGCAACGCCGGCCACAGCGTGGTCATCGATCAGAAGCGCTATTCCCTGCACCTGGTGCCTTCGGGCATCCTGAATCCGGAGGCGGTGAACATCGTGGGCAACGGGGTGGTGTTCGATCCGCGGGTGTTCTTCGGGGAGATCCGCCAGCTGGCGGCGGACGGCATCGCCACGGACAAGATCTTTGTCAGCGACCGGGCCCACGTGGTCTTTCCCTATCATTACCTGCTGGACGCGCTCTACGAAGCGGGGCGGGGCAAGGAAGACATCGGCACCACCAAGAAGGGCATCGGCCCCTGCTATATGGACAAGGTCCAGCGCAGCGGCCTTCGCACCTGCGACATGCTGGATCCGGACAAGTTCGCCCAAAAGCTGGCCGATCAGATCGACGCCAAAAACGAGATCCTCGAGAAGCTTTTCGACGCGCCGCCCCTGGACAAGGAGGCTACGGTCGCAGAATACATTGAATACGCCAGGTTGCTGGCGCCTTATATTCGGGACACCGGGGTGCTGGTCTACGAAGCCATCCGGCAGGACAAGAAGGTGCTCTTCGAGGGCGCCCAGGGGTCCCTGCTGGACATCGACCTGGGGACCTACCCCTACGTGACCAGTTCCCATCCCACCAGCGGCGGCTTCGCCACCGGCTCGGGCATCGGCGTGGGCCAGATCAACCAGGTGCTGGGCATCGTCAAGGCCTATACCACCCGGGTGGGCAAAGGACCCTTCGTGACGGAGCTTTTGAACGAAACCGGGGACCGGATCCGGGAGATCGGCCACGAATACGGGGTCACCACCGGGCGCCCGCGGCGCATCGGCTGGTTCGACGCGGTGATCGTCAACTATTCGGCCCGCATCAACGGCATGACCTCCATCGCCCTGATGCTGCTGGACGTGCTGAGCGAGTTCGACACCCTCAAACTCTGCTTCGCTTATGAGCACGGGGGCAAGCGGGTGGACCACTATCCGGCGGACCTGGATTTCCTGGGCGAATGCGCGCCCTTGTACAAGGAAATGCCGGGCTGGAAGAGCGACATCACGGGCTGCAGGACCTACGAGGAACTGCCGGCCCTGTGCAGGGCCTACGTGGAGGAGATCGAAAAGCTGACGGGACTTCCCGTGATCAGCATTTCCGTGGGGCCGGAGCGAGAGGCCACCATCGTGCGCAAGGAGATATTCTAGACCCATGGAATTTCAAAAGCAAAACATCACCAACTACAATCTGTATGACACTCCTGTGGACAACATGTTCATCGGGGAGTACATGGCTACCGCCCCGGGCGACTACGTCAAAGCCTATCTGCTGGCCTTGATGTACGCCGGTCTCTCCGTGCCCTGCAGCAACGACAGCCTGGCCAGAGAGCTGGGCCTGACGGTGGAGGAGATCCTGATGGCCTGGAACCACTGGGAGAAGCTGGGCCTCGTCCGCAAAAAGTACCCCGATCCGGAAAATCGTCTGCGCTACACCGTGGAATTTCTGAATATCCGGGAAGCCCGCTTCGGCAGGACCACATCCTCCGCCGGAAAGAAGGGCGGAGCGCCCGTTCTGTCGGATCAGGAGCTGTCCCAGCTCTACCGGGATATCGAGGCCGTCACCGGACGGCTCTTCGAAGGGCGGGAAATGCAGGAGATCGTCTCCTGGGTCTCCGACCTGGGGATCGCCCCCGAGGTGATTTTGTTTTGCTATAAGTACTGCCTGCGAAACCGAAAGACCAGCAAGCACCGCTATGTGGGCACCGTCCTGAAGGACTGGAACCAGCAGGGGCTGCGGACCGTGGCGGCGCTGGAGCAGCATCTGGAAGAGACCGACGCCCGTCATTTCCTCTATAAAAGAGTGCTCAAGGCTCTGGGTTTTTCCCGCAACGCCACGGAAGAGGAGCGCCGGATCATGGACACCTGGTTCGACGAACTGGACTACGACATCGAAAAGGTTCTGGAAGCCTGCCGCAAGACCAGCGGCATCTCCAATCCGAACATCAACTACATCAACACGGTGCTCACGGCCTGGAAGAAGGAAGAAAGCGGCGGCGTCGTCAAGGGCGATTCGGAAAGCCTTTACAAACGGGTCATGGAACTGTACGAAAAAGAGCGGGCCGCCAACGAGATCCGGACCCGGGAAAACCTGGAGCAGGTCTTTGCGAAAGCGCCCAGAGTCCGGGACATCCTCCGGGAATTGCGGGAGACCAGCTACCGGATGTCCAAAGCCATGCTGATGGGCGTCAACGGCCAGGACGCGGTCCGGCGGGAGAACGAGAACATCCGGAGACTGGCGCAGGAAAAAGAAAGCTTGCTGGAAGCGGCCGGTTTTGCGCCCGATATGACGGAGACCGTATACACCTGTAAAGTGTGCAGGGATAGCGGTTTGCTGGAAAACGGGGAAAGATGTCCTTGTTTTAAAGAAAAAGCCGAAGGCTTGCTGAAGGACGCATCCTAGCGTCCCAGGCAAAGACCCTAGGATAACGGAGGCTTGTGGATGGATCAAAATTCCGGAAACAACAAGCAACAAGATAAAAATCTAAGCGAGACGATCCAGTCTGCCGAAGCCCGGAGGGAGCTGGAAAAGCTTCTGAAAGAGAGCATCGAAAAAATTCACGTCCAGGACGTCCAATCCGACCTGGACGAACTTTTGCATCGCCGGAAAAAGGAGCGGGAGCAGGAGCGTCAGGATTACTATCAAACCCGGCAGGAACGCAAGCGCAGCAGCCAGAAGCGAAAGGAGCGGATGGAAGCTCAGGAAGCGGCTGCCAGGGCGAAAAAAGAAGAAAAGGAAAAAAAGAAAGCGCAGCTCCTGGAGCGGAAGCTGGCCAGGAAGTACGCCAAAAAAGATTTGGACGAGCGGCGAAAGGTCCGGGACCGGGCCATCCAGGCGAGGCTAGAGGAAGAAAAGAAGCAGGCTCGCCTGGAAAAGATCCGAAGACAAAAGGAAACCAAGGAGCCCTCTTCGGCGGAAGAGATCACCGACGCCGCAGTCAAAAAAATCGGCCACGCCATCGCGGGTTTAGAGGCCTTTGTAAGGGAAGAGGCCGGTTCCGTCATCCGGGGCACGGCTTTCGACAGGACCGGCAAGTCCGGGAAAGCGCCTAAAAAGAAAAGCCTCCTGGCCCTGTTTGCCGAAAAGGAAAAAGGGCCTTTGGAAGAGCCCCTCCGAAGAAGGGAAGGGGCGCTCCACCGGCTCCGGCGCTTCATCAAAACCATCCGGAACCGCCGCGCCCGGATGAAAAGCAGAGCCTACTACACCGCAGAGAAAAAGAGGGCGGTCTACGGGGCCATCTTTACGGACTGTTTTGCCCCGGTCAGCGACGCCTGGGAGGATTTCTGGGAAACCAGCTGGAACTTCCTCAACACCGTGGGACGGGATGGCTGGGCCATCTGCCTTTTCCTTGGCGACACCGGGATCAAGGCGGCTTACTATGCCTGGAGCGGCGTCCTGACGCTGTGGGACCTGATCTGGGACATCCGCTACTGGATCGAGGCCAACAAAGTCCTTTTCCTGAAACGCTTTGTGGTCCTGGTCTTTTCGGCGGCGGCCGTCTCCATTTTTCTGGGGAGCATCACCGCCTACGAATACATCTACTACGGAAAGGTGCTGGGGATCGCCAAAAGCCAGCACGAGGTGTACAAAACGATCCAGGTGCTGGGGGACAAACTGTCCGAAGCCTCCGGCGCCAACGTGTCCCTGGATGTGGAGCGGGACATCCAATTCCGCCGGGTCATGGGCTTTCGGATGGACATCGACACCGACGAAGACATTTTGAACACCCTCACCTACATGAAAGATCTTCAGGTCCGGGCTTACGGGATCTTTATCGACGACCGGATGGCCGTGGTGCTGGAAAACGAGATCGTCGCCTCCGGCTTGCTTAAAAATATCCAAAATCAATATGCCGGCGCCCGGCAGGGCGTGGAATACGAGTCCATTTCCTTCGGGGAAAAGATCACCGTGCAGGAAGTGGGGGTCCAGCTGGGCGAAATCTGGAACCGGAAGGACGCGGAGCACTACCTGATGACCGGATCCAAAACGGTTCGAAAACATGTGGTGGCCAAAGGACAGACCTTCGGCGAGATCGCCGGAATCTATGACTTGACCGAGTCTGAACTGGCCGCCTCCAATCCGGGGATCAACCCGGCGAAGCTCTCCATCGGCCAGGAGCTGATCCTTTCCACCGGATCCCCCCTGGTGACGGTCCACAGCACCGAGATCGCTACCTATTATGAAAAGGTGGCCTACGGGACCCAATACATCGACAACGCATCGATCTATCAGGGAGAGACCGAGGTAAAGTCGAGAGGGATCAACGGGCAGGACAGGACGGTCGCCCAAATCATACGCACCAACGGCGCGGAGATCAGCCGGAAGATCCTTTCCACCGACAGAATGGCCGAGCCGGTGGACGAAGTGCTTTACCGGGGGACCAAGCCCATTCCGCCCAAAGAGGGGACCGGCACTTTCGCCTATCCGATCCGGACCTATACCCTCACCTCCCGCTTTGGCACCCGCTGGGGCAGGATGCACACAGGGGTGGATTTCGGCTCCTCCACCGGAACGAAAATATACGCTTCCGACGGCGGCACCGTCACCTTTGCCGGCTGGAAGGGCAGCTACGGCTACATGGTCGTGATCAGCCACGGCTCCCTGATGGAAACGTATTATGCCCACTGCAGCAAACTCTTTGTGAACGCCGGCGACAAAGTCTATCAGGGGCAGAACATCGCCCTGGTGGGCAGCACCGGCAACAGCACCGGGCCCCATCTGCATTTTGAGGTCCGATATAACGACAAGCCCAAAAATCCGCTGGATTACTTATAATGCCAACCGAGGAGGAAATAAAATGGAAAGACTGACAGGAACCGTATCGAGAGGCGTGCGGACCCCAATCATACGCAAGGGGGACGATATCGCGGCGATCGTGGCCGACAGCGTGCTGGCCGCCGCCCGCGCCGAGCATATCCCCTTCCATGACCGGGATGTGGTCGCCGTCACCGAAGCCGTGGTGGCCCGGGCCCAGGGCAACTACGCGAGCATCGACCACATCGCCCGGGATGTGCGGACAAAGTTTCCGGAAGGGGACTTCGGCGTCATCTTTCCCATCCTGAGCCGGAACCGCTTCGCCGTCTGCTTAAAAGGGATCGCAAGGGGAGCCCGGAAGATCACGCTGATGCTCAGCTATCCCGCCGACGAAGTGGGCAACCAGCTGATCAGTCTGGACGAGATGGACAAGGCGGGGGTCAACCCCTATACCGATGTGCTCACGGAAGAGGATTTTCGCAGGCATTTCGGCCATCGCTCCCACACCTTTACCGGCGTGGACTATATCGAGTATTACAAGCAGCTGATCCAGGAGCAGGGGGCGGAGGTCCGGATCGTTCTGGCCAACGACTGCCGCGCCATCCTCGGGTATACCAGCCACGCGCTGTGCTGCGACATCCATACCCGCCAGCGGAACAAGCAGCTGCTTGCGGCCGCCGGAGCGAAGACGGTTCTGGGGCTTGACGGCATCATGAACCAGCCCGTGGAGGGCAGCGGCTACAACGACCGTTATGGCCTCCTGGGGAGCAACAAGGCCACCGAGGAAACGGTCAAACTGTTCCCCCGGGACTGCCAGCCGGTGGTGGAAGAGATCCAAAGACGACTGGAAGCAGGCACGGGCAAAAAAATCGAAGTGATGGTCTACGGCGACGGGGCATTCAAGGATCCTGTGGGGAAAATCTGGGAGCTGGCCGACCCGGTGGTATCGCCGGCTTATACAAAGGGGCTGGAGGGCCAGCCCAACGAAGTCAAGCTGAAATACCTGGCGGACAACGAGTTTGCCCAGCTGGAGGGAGAAGCCCTCAAAACGGCCATTTCCGAGTATATCCGCCACAAGGACGGGGATCTGACGGGTAAGATGGCTTCCCAGGGCACCACGCCCCGCCGCTTGACGGATCTGATCGGCTCCCTGTGCGATCTGACCTCCGGCAGCGGAGACAAGGGCACGCCCATCGTCTGGATCCAGGGGTATTTCGACAACTACACCTCCGAAGAAGAATAAAGGCAAAAATGGAAAAATGGGCTCCGCCTGACTTGATATCAGCAGGCGGAGCCCATTTTTATTCCATTATTGACGCTGTTTTTTACCACGCTTCTTAAAATCTTCTTCGATCCGATCCTTCCAGCTCTCATCCAAAGGCGCTTCGCAGCAACGCATATACGTTACGGCGTCGGAGAGGGCCTGGTAGTTCAGGGCCATGCCCTGGCTGTCGGCGTGATAGTTGGCTGCGCGGTCGGCGCGGATGCCGAAGCGGGCGGCGGTCTCCACTGCGTCGATGTTGGCCCCCAGGAAGAGGAACTCCCAGCCGTAGGTCTTCTTCTCCCGCTCGATCATTTCCCTGACCCGGTCGTAGCTGTATTCCCGGCTGGCGTTTTCCATGCCGTCGGTGGTGATCACGAAGAGGACTTTCTCCGCCTGCTCTTCCCGGGCGGTGTGCTTCTGGGCGTTGACGATCTTGGAGATGGTGCGGCCCACTGCGTCCAACAGGGCCGTGGAGCCCCGCACAAAATAGTCCTTTTCCGTGAGGGGGGCGATCCCTTTGATCCCGATCCGGTCGTGGAGCAGTTCGAACTTGTCGTCGAACAGGACCGTGGTGATGACGCATTCCCCCGCTTCCTGCTTCTGCTTTTCCAGAAGCGAGTTGTAGCCCCCGATGGTGTCGCTCTCCAGCCCGCTCATGGAGCCGCTGCGATCCAGAACAAAAACCAGTTCCGTCAATCCTTTTTTCATGGCGTATTCCTCCTTTGATCTGTTTGATGATCAGAGGTTACCATGGGAAAGGCCCGGACAGGTCGCCCGGCCGGCGACATCTTAAGCGCCCAGGAGGTTTTCGTCGAAGGCGAACAAAGCCTCGTTGATCTGGAAGATATCGTAGATTTTTTCTCGGATAAAATATTCCACGATCAGGTCGAAGCGGCTGCTGGGGGACAGGGCGTATCCGGCCCGGCCCAGCAGATCCAGTGTCCGGTCCCGGGAAAGCTCCAGGGCGATGGCCAGGGCCAGAGCGGTGTTCTTGCTGGGCCGGTAGTCCGGATTGCTTCGGATCTTGGAAAACAGCTTCCGGTCCAGGTTGGCCCGCTTGTAGATCTCCGGATCCGTCTTGCCGCTTTCGTCGATCAACCGCAGGAGCATCTGGGAAAAGGATTCTCCCAGGCGCCCCACGAAGCGGCGGAGCTTTTTCGGCGTGCCGGACTCTGCGTACGCCGCCGGGTCGCTGCAGGAACGGGATTCAAGGATCAGGTTCTCAAAAGTCGGCGCATCGTTCTGATCCCGTGCGCTGCGGACCCGGGTATG
>CAZCTS010000007.1:0-15938 GCA_964501635.1 uncultured Oscillospiraceae bacterium
CCCCGGCCGCCAACGCCCTGCTCAAGACGCTGGAGGAACCTCCGGAGAACGTGGTCTTTATCCTGGCCACCACCGAACCTCAGAAGCTGCCCGCCACCATCCTGTCCCGATGCCTTCGGCTGGACTTTCACCGGGTTTCGGAAAGCCTGATCCGGGAGCGCTTCGCCAAGATCTGCCGGGAGCTGGAAGTGGAGATCGGAGAGGATGTGCTGGCCCTGATCGCCCGGCTGGGTGACGGTTCCATGCGGGATGCCATCTCCCTTCTGGACCGCTGCGTGTCCGGATCGCGAAGCGTATCCCGGGAGGATGTGCTGGCGCTGCTGGGCATCTGCGGCCAGGAAGTGTTCGTGGACATGACCCAAAAGGTGATGGAGGGCAAGGTGGGCGAAGCGCTGCTGCTCTTCGACGAAGCGCTGGACCAGGGCAAAGAGGTCAATCAATTTGCCCGGGACTGGGTGGAGCACTTCCGCAATCTGCTGATCATCAAATATGTCCGGCAACCCGAGCAAGTGCTGAATCTGTCTTCGGAAAACATCCGCCGCCTGCAGGAGCAGGCGGGCCGCATTCCTTTAAGGGAGATCAAGCGCTGCATCATCGAGCTTTCAGCCGCCCTGAGCGAGGCCAAATGGTCTCCGAAGCCCCGGGTGATCGTGGAATTGGCCATGGTGCGCATGGCCTCGGCCGGCCCGGATCGCCCCGGCGAGGGGACGGAGGAAGAAGCGGCCATCCTCCAAAAGGCGCCTCTGATGAAGGCCAAGCCCCCAATTCAGCGATCGGAGGCCCCGGAGAAGACCCCGGAGAACCCGACGGCGAAAAGGCAGGCGCCCCCTATCGTCCGGGTGGAGGGATCCTTAGAGGGATCCGAAGAAGAACTGTGGCGGCGGGTCATGGAGGACGAGCGCCTTTCCAGAATGGCCAGGACCTGCGGCAGCATCCTGCGGCGGGTGTCCGACAGACTGTTCACCGTGCAGGTGAGCAACAGCATACAGGAAGACCAGTTCAAAAAAGAGGAGAAGCTGCTGGAAGAGATCCTGGAAAAGGAGACCGGCAGGAAGCTGAAGATGGAACTGCTCCTGCGGGATGCGGATGTCCAGGAGTCTTTCATTTAGAGCCAGAAAGGATTATCGATGGGCAAAGGAATGAAAGCCGGAAAGAAACCCGGCGCAGGAAAAAAAGAGAACATGCAGGCCCAGATGGCCCAGATCCAGGCCATGCAGCGGCAGATGGAAACGGTGCAGGCCGGCATTGACGAAAAGCAGGTGGAGTCCACCGCCGGAGGCGGCGCCGTGAGCGTCACCGTCAACGGGAAGCACCAGCTGGTCCGCGTGGCCATCCGGCCCGAAGCCTGCGACCCGGAGGATGTGGAGATGCTCCAGGACCTGATCCTGGTGGCGGCCAACGAAGCCCTGCGCCAGATCGACGAAATCAGCCAGGCGGAGATGAGCAAGGTGACCGGGGGCATGGGACTGCCGCCGGGCATATTTTAGGCGGAGCGGAAGATGAAATATTATGCAAAGCCCCTGGCCCGGCTGATCGCCGAACTCTCCAGACTGCCGGGCATCGGCTACAAGAGCGCCCAGCGGCTGGCTTTCCACATCCTCTCCCTTTCGGAGGAGGAAGCCGCCGGCTTGGCGGAAGCCATCCAGTCGGCCAAGGCCAACATGCGCTATTGCTCGGTCTGCGGCAACCTGACCGATGTGGACCCCTGCGCCATCTGTTCGGACGCTTCCCGGAGCAGGGAGATCATCTGCGTGGTGGAGAGCCCCAGAGATGTGTCCGCCCTGGAGCGGGTCAAGGAGTTCAGAGGGCAATACCATGTGCTGAACGGCGCCATCTCGCCCATGGACGGCATCGGCCCCGAGGACATCAATCTGAAGTCGCTGATCCTGCGCCTCCAGCACAGCCCGGTGTCGGAGGTGATCCTGGCCACGAATCCCAATATCGAAGGGGAGGCTACGGCTATGTATATCGCCCGTCTGGTCAAGCCGGCCGGGATCAAGGTCACCCGGATCGCCCACGGCCTTCCGGTAGGCGGAGATCTGGAATACGCCGACGAAGTGACCCTGTCCATGGCCATGGAAGGGCGCAGGGAACTGTGAACCCGGGCATTCCCTTAGGAGGAAGCATGAAACAGACACTCATCAAGGGCGGCCGGATCATCGACAGCCGCCAGGGCCTGGACCGGGTGGCCAACCTGCTGATCCGGGACGGACAGGTGGCCGGCATCACCGACCAGGAACCTCTGGCGGATCAGGTGATCGACGCCCGGGGGCAGATCGTCAGCCCGGGCTTTGTGGATCTTCACATGCACGAGGATCCCTTCGACGAGGAGAAGGGCGTCATGACCCAGGACATCGCCCGTTCCATGGCGCTGATGGGCGTCACCACCTGCATGGGCGGCAACTGCGGTCTGAACCTCTATCCGCCGGACCGCTATCTGGACTACATGGACCTTCACGGAAACTGCGTCAACATGGGGCTCTTTGCGGGCCACACCTACGTAAGGGAAGCTTCCGGCGGCCTGGACAAGTACGCCCCGGTCAGCGGGGAAGTGCTGGACCGGATGGAAGCCACGACCGCAGCTCTTCTGGCTAAAGGCTGCATGGGCGTGTCCTTCGGCGTCAAATACATTCCCGGCACCTCCTGGCAGGAGATCATCCGGCTGGCCGGGCTCTGCCATGCGGAGGACCGGCTGGTGACGGCCCACGTGCGAAACGATGTGAACCAGGTCTTCGAGGCGGTGGAGGAAATGGCCCGGATCGCTCGGGAGGCGGGGGTCCGGGTCCAGGTCTCCCACGTGGGCAGCATGGGCGGCTACGGTCAGATGACCCGGCTGCTGGAGGACCTGGACCGCTATCGCAGCCAGGGCGTGGACATGAACTGCGACTGCTACCCCTACGACGCCTTCAGCACGTTTATCGGCGCCACCACCTACGACGACGGTTTTCTGGAGGATTACCAGGCGGACTACGACAGCGTCCAGCTGGTGGACGGGCGCTATGCCGGCCGGCGATGCACCAAAGAGATCTTCGACTGGGCCCGGGCCAATGAACCCTGGGCCAAGACCATCGGCTATTTTATGAAGCCCCAGGACATCGTCCTGGCGCTGGCGCACCCTGCCGTGATGCTGGCCAGCGACGGGCTCCGCAGCGGCGCCAAAGGCCACCCGAGGGCGGCGGGGGCGTTTCCCCGCTTCATCTGCGAATACGTCAAGAGCGGAAAGATCCCCTTGGACGAAGCGCTGCGCAAGATGACCGACATGCCCGCCCAGCGGCTCGGGCTCTCCCGGAAGGGCAACCTGTGCGTCGGGTCGGATGCGGATATTACGATTTTTGACTATGAGAAACTGCAGGACAAGGCCACTTACGAGGATCCGGCTCTGCCCCCGGAGGGCATCGCCTATGTGATGATAGGCGGCCAGATCGCCGCGGACCACGGAAAGCTGGTCAACGAGAAGCTGGGCCGGGCCATCCGGTTCGGGCGGTAAATGCAAACCCTGCGGGGCTTGCGGAAGAGAGAACGACAATGACGAAGACAAGCACATTGAAGCAGCGCCTGACAGACCAGATCGCTTCCCTGCCGGGCCACAACGGCCTTTATTTTAAAAATCTGCTCACAGGGGAGACGATCGAATACAAGGCATGGGAATCTTTTGGGCCGGCTTCGGTCATCAAGCTTCCGATCCTGATGCACATCGCCAGGCTGGCAAGCCTGCAGCCGGAGCTCATGGAAGAAAAGATCCGCTGCCGCCACGAGGACAAGCTGGGGGGCTGCGGCGCGCTGCGCGCCTTCACCGACGAGCCGGACGTCTCCATCGCCACCCTCTGCGAGCTCATGATCACCATTTCCGACAATTCAGCCACGAACCTGCTGATAAGGCGGTTCGGCATGGACGCCTTGAACGAAGCCTTTCGCCAGATGGGTCTTTCGGTCACCCGGCTCAACCGGTATCTCTTCGACAGCGAAGCGGCGGCCCGGGGCATCGAAAACGAAATGAGCTGCGGAGAGATCGGCGGCCTGCTGGAGCAGGTGTACCGCAGGACCTTCGTCGACGAGCCCACTTCGCTCTATGTGGAGGAGCTGTTGCTGAAGCAGCAGATCAACCACAAGATCCCCAGTTATCTGGGCGAAGCGACGCCCGTCGCCCACAAGACCGGAGAGGACAGCGGCATCAGCAACGATGTGGCTTTGGTGTACGCGCCCCAGCCCTTTGTCCTCTGTGTCGCCTCCAACCGGACCAGCGTGCCGGACGCCGAAGCGTTTACCAGAAAGGCGGCCCTTGAACTGTTCCTGTCCTGCGGAGGCGCTTTATGATGACATCCCCGGGGCGGGTGGCGTTCACCGTATTCGGACTGGAAGTGATGTGGTACGGCATCCTGCTGTCCGCCGGCATGATGGCGGCCGTAGCCTTGGCTTACCGGCGAGCGTCGGGCGCGGGCCTGGACAAGGAGCGGATCATCGATATCGCCCTGTACTGCATTCCCGCCGGCGCCCTGGGATCCAGGCTGTACTACGTGCTGTTCCAGTGGGGCTACTATGCGCAGCACCCCTTGGAAATACTGAATTTCCGCTCCGGCGGGCTGGCCATCCACGGCGGCTTGATCTTCGGCATCGCTCTGGGTTTGTATCTGGCCCGGCGATGGAAAATGGACATCCCTAAATATATCGATCTGGTGGCGCCCTCCATCGCCCTGGGACAGGCGATCGGCCGCTGGGGCAACTTCTTCAACAGCGAAGCCCACGGAGGCCCCACAGACCTGCCCTGGGCGGTGATCGTAAAGGGGCAGGCCGTCCATCCCACTTTCCTGTACGAATCGCTCTGGTGCCTGCTTCTTTGTCTGTTCCTGGTGTGGTACGACAAGAGCGGACGAAAGAAATTTCAGGGCCAGATCTTCCTGATGTACGCAGCCCTCTATTCAGCGGAGCGCTTCTTTGTGGAGGGCCTGCGCACCGACAGCCTGATGCTGGGGCCCTTCCGGCAGGCCCAGATATTCAGCGCCGTGGTCATTCTGCTGTGTCTGGCGGCCTATGTCTATAAGGAGAAACAGAAGTGAAACTCGGAATCGTAGGACTGCCCAACGTGGGCAAAAGCACCTTGTTCAACGCCATCACCCGGGCGGGGGCCGAAGCGGCCAATTATCCCTTCTGCACCATAGAGCCCAATGTGGGGGTGGTGACGGTGCCCGACGAGCGGATCCGGGTCCTTCACCAGATGTACCACGCCAAAAAGGCCGTGTACACCACCATCGAGTTCTACGATATCGCAGGACTGGTGAAAGGCGCATCCAAGGGCGAAGGTCTGGGGAACAAGTTCCTGGGGCATATCCGGGAAGTGGCCGCCATCGTCCATGTGGTCCGCTGCTTCGAGGATCCGGGCGTGGTCCACGTGGAGGGCAGGATCGATCCCCTGTCCGACATCGAGGTGATCAATACAGAGTTGATCCTGTCGGACCTGGAGGTGCTGGACCGCAGCATCCAGCGGCTGGCCAAGAGCGCCAAGGCGGACCGGAGCCTGGCCGGGGAACTGGACCTGCTGATCCGTGTGGAGAAAGTCCTGTCGGAAGGAAAGTCCGCCAGGACCATGGAGCTGGGCGAAGAGGAGGAACAGGCGGTCCGGGCCTTGAATCTGCTGTCCTTTAAGCCCGTCATCTATGCGGCCAATGTGGCCGAGGACCAGGTGGCGCAGGGCCACCAGAACCCCTATGTGCGCCGGGTGGAGGAATTTGCCGCCGCCGAAGGATCCGAAGTGGTGGTCATTTCCGCCAAAGTGGAGGCGGAGATCGCCGAGCTGGAAGAAGGGGAAAAGCAACTGTTCCTGGAGGAACTGGGCATCATGCAATCCGGCTTGGATCAGCTGATCCAGGCATCCTACAAGCTGCTGGACCTGATCTCCTTCCTGACCGCAGGGGAGCCGGAGGTGAGAGCCTGGACCGTGCGCAGGGGGACGAAAGCCCCCCAGGCCGCCGGAAAGATCCATTCGGACTTCGAAAAGGGATTCATCCGGGCCGAGACCATCGCCTACGACAAACTGCTGGAAAGCGGAGGAAACCTGGCCGCCGCGAAAGAAAAGGGCCTGGTACGCAGCGAGGGGAAAGAATACGTGGTCAAGGACGGAGACGTGATGCACTTCTTGTTCAACGTCTGACAGAGGATCGGATCGATCCGGAGAGTCATTATGAAAAAGGATTACGAGTCGATATACAGACGAAACCCGGAGAGCGGGAAAATCGTCATCGAAATAGCGCTGAACGATTACCTGGAATTTTTCCACGAGTGGGACAACGCCGCCTTTAAAAAAAGAGACATGCACCCGGAGCTGGCCTCTTTTTTGGACGAGTGTTCCGAGGATATCCCCTTGAAAGAGGATCTGGAGATCCAATTCTGTCTGCCGGAAGAGCTGGAGGACCCCAAACGGGAAGACACGATCCGGACCAGCTACGGAAATTTTTACAATTCGCTGATCTTTTGGGAAAAAAAGCAAATCAAGCGGATCGCCAGCGGCTCGGGCATTCTTCTCCTGATCGCCCTGACCCTTCTGCTTCTCTATACCATAATGAGCGGCCGGGATGTTCAGTCTGTCCTGGGCTCCGTCCTGCTGGAAAGCCTGCTCATCGGCGCCTGGGTCTTCACCTGGGAGGCTTTCCACGGCATCGCCATCGACATCGTCCAGCCCTTTAACCGGCGCAGGGAACTGAAGCGCTTCCTCCACTCCGCCATTCGTTTTCGCTATGTGAAACAATAAAAAAGGCTGCGGAAGGAAGTTCTTTCCGCAGCCTTTTTATTTTTTTGCCTAGGCTTCGTTCTCCACGATCTGCTCCAGGGTCTGGGCCTTGCGGATCAGCCGAAGCGTTCCGTCGGCCGCCGCCAGGATCTCGGGGATCTGGATGTGGGAATTGTAGTTGAAGGGCGTCATAGAGGCGCAGTAGGCGCCGGTGCCGCCGATCACCAGCAGATCTCCCACCTCCGGCTCGGCCATCCTCCGCTCGATGATGTTGTGCTGGCTGTCCAGGCACTGGGAGTCTCCGCTTTCGCAGCAGCGCCCCACGATGATGGCGTTGTAGGCAGTGTCCGGAAGGTCGAACTCCGTGGAAAGGAGCGTCCCGTCCTTGGAAATGATGTAGAAGGGATGCTGGGAGCCGTAGAGGGTGGGTCTGGCGTTGATCTCCATGCCTCCGTCCACCACGATAAAGTTGAAGCCGTCCGAACCGGTGGTCTTCTTGTCCAGGACTTCCGTGAGGGCATACCCTGCATTGGCCACGATATACGTGCCGGGTTCGATCTCCATCTTCAGTTTGCGGCCGGTGCGCTGATAAAGCTCTTCGAAGCGCATCTTCGCGTAGTTGCCCAGATATTCGATGTCCGCCTGCACGTCTCCCGGCATGCGGGCTTCTTTAAGGCCGCCGCCGAAGCTGACGGTGTGGCAGTCCGGGAAATGCGCTTCCACGATGCCCAGTTCCAGGTCGATGTTGCTGCGCCAGATCTCCGGATCTCCCCCGGAGCCGATGTGGACGTGGACTTCTGTAAAGCGCACGCCTTTTTCCCCGGCAAAGCGGAGCGCGTCTTCCAGGTCCGAGCGGTGGACCCCAAAGCAGGAATATTTGTCGCCGGTGTTGCGGGTGGCGCTTTCGCCGGCGCCGATGCCCGGGTGGACCCGCATGGAAAGATCGATCCGGTTTTCTCTGGCAAAGTCGGCCACCAGCTCCAGCTGCCGCAGGGAGCAGACATTGTATTGAAGGCCTTGCTTCATCAGGTCTTCCAGGTCGCTGCGGTCCCGGCCCGAAGGCACTTCCTGTGTGGTCAGGAAGATCCGGTCGGGTTTGATCCCTGCCAGCACCGCCCGCCGGGCCTCGTTCAGGGAACTGGCGTCGATCATCAGACCCTGGCGGTCTACGATCTGCAGGATCGAACGGCTGGAGTTGGCCTTCATGGCGTAGCGCACGTTCAGTCCGTAGGCGTTGGGCATGTTCAGCACCGCCTGGCAGCGCTCCTGGATCAAGGCTTCGTCATAAAGGTACGCCGGTGTTCCGTAGGCCTCTTTGGCTTTCAGGAAGACGGACGGATCCAGTTTGGAAAAATCGTTCAAGGGTTTCATCTCTGCGCTCACTTTCATCAAACCAAGGCACTATAGCTTTCAAATTCTCTAAATTTAATTATATACCAATTCAGTCGGACAAACAATAAAACCGACTATCCTGTCGCCTTTCGGAACAGATCTCCGGCCTCCGAGGGATAGGGGCAATCGATGGATAAAGTGCGCATGGGCGTGTTGGACAGAAGCAGGTCCTTGCCGGCCTCGTCCCGGATGCGGCTCACTTGGAACGCTTTGCCCGCGCTGCCCGGGGAGACGATCTCCAGAGTGTCCCCCAATTCAAAGCGGTTTCGCGTCTGGATCAGCGCTGTGCCCGGAGGGGAATCCCGGACTGCGGCGGCCACGAACAGCCAGTCCCGCACATAGCCCCGGGTGTCCGGCGCCAGAGCGGAAGGATCCTCCAGATAGAAGCCGCTGCAGTAAGGCCGGTGGCTGGTGGTGTCCAGCTCCCGGAGCAGTTCCTCCGGGGCCGCCGTTTGATCCAGGCCCATCCGGTAGGCGTTGACGGTGACACCGATGGAATAGGGCGTCCGCATGCGTCCTTCGATCTTGAAGCAGGACACGCCTGCATCCCGCAGTTGATCCAGGAAAGCAATGCAGCACAGCTCCTTGGAGCTGAGGATGGCTGTTCCGTTTTCGTCTTCCACCACGGGGAAGTATTCTCCGGGCCTCTTTTCTTCCGTCAGGCGATAGTCCCACCGGCAGGACTGGGTGCAGTCCCCCCGGTTGGCGCTGCGGCCCGTCAGAAAAGAGCTGATCAGGCAGCGCCCGGAATAGGCCATGCACATGGCGCCGTGAACAAAGGCTTCCAACTCCAGATCCTCCGGAGTGTTGCCCCGGATTTCGGCAATCTGGGAAATGGAAAGCTCCCTGGCCAGGACGATCCGGCGGACCCCCAGATCGTAGTAGACCAGCGCGCTTCGATAGTTCATGCAGTTGGCCTGGGTGCTCAGGTGGAGTTCCATGTCCGGAAGGGCTTCCCGGATTTGGGCCAGGGCCCCCAGATCCGATACGATCAGAGCGTCGGCGCCGATCTGCGCGAGTTCTTTAGCATAAGCGCTCAGCAGACCCAGTTCCCGGTTGTGCACAAAACTGTTCACCGCCACATAGAGTTTTTTCCCCCGCTTGTGGACAGTCCGGGCCACTTCCGCCAGGGTCTCCGCATCCATGCCCGCGGCGTCGGCCCGAAGCTGCAGCATCGGTCCTCCGCAATATAAAGCGTCCGCTCCGTATTTCAGGGCGGTAAGGGCGCCTTCTCTGTCGCCGGCGGGGGCCAGCAGTTCGGGTTTTTTCATCGATCGCTCCTTTTTCTGACCGTATCATATCACAGCGAAGACCGCTTTGTAAAACGCCGCCGATTGACGGCCCGGGGGGCGGGGTGCTACACTGATGCCTGTAATCAAAAATCTGTGCCACGGTCGTGATTGCTACACAACAGGAGGTTTGCCATGAAGGGAAAAGTCGCCATCGTCACCGGAGCAGCCAAGGGGATCGGCAAAGCCATCGCCTTGGAATTGGCCGGCGCCGGCGCAAGAGTCTACGCCAACGGCCGTTCTTTGGAAAGCCTTTCGGATCTGCTGCGGGAAGCCCGGGAGCGCTCTTTGGACATTCTGCCCCTGCCTTTCGACGTTTCGAAAGAGGAGGAGGTGATACGGGCCATGCATTCAGTGGAAACCATCGACTACCTGGTCAACAATGCGGCGGTCTGCCCCTATATCCCGTACAAGGACCTGAAAGAGGCGGACTGGGATCTGATGTTTGCCGTCAATGTGAAAGGCACCTATTTCTGCACGCGCCACGCCGTGGACAGGATGAGGTCCCCCGGCGGCAGCATCGTGAACATTTCCTCCGGGGCCGGGAAGACCGGCGGCGCCTTTGTCAGCATGCCCTACGGCACGTCGAAGGCGGCCATCAACAACATGACGGTCACCTTCGCCAAGCTCTTCGCATCCAAAGGCATCCGGGTGAACGCCATCTCGCCGGGCTTCGTGGAGACCCGCATATTGAACGAGATGCCCGTCGATAAAGACGCCATTCGGGCAGATATCCCTTTGGGGAAGATCGGCCTGCCCCAGGACATCGCTCCCATCGTCCGCTTTACCCTGTCTGACGAGACATCCTTCATGACGGGCCAGGTGATCGAGGTGAACGGCGGAGACGTGATGTATTAGACACTGCAAAACAGAGATCAGACAACAGGAGGAGATCGAGATGCACAATGAACAAAAAGTGGCTGTGGTGACCGGGGGCGGGACCGGGATCGGAAAAGGCTGTGTTTTAAAGTTTTTGGAACAAGGGTACAAAGTGGCCGCCAGCGGGCGGCGCATGGACAAGCTGCAGGAACTGGCCGCGGAAGTCAAGAGCGGGGATCTGCTGCTCGTCCAGGGAGATGTGTCCGACCAGAAGCAGATGATAGACCTGATCGAGCAGACCGCGGCGAAGTGGGGCCGGATCGATGTGATGGTGAACAATGCAGGCATCTGCACCAGCATTCCCTTTATCGACATGACGGCGGAGCAGTACGACCAGGTGGTCAAAGTCAATCAATACGGCTGCTTCTTCGGCATGCAGGCTGCTGCCCGCAAGATGATCGAACTTGGCATCAAAGGGGTCATCCTGAACGTGTCCAGCGTTTTTTACGAGGTGGCCAGCCCGAGGATCATTCATTACCACGCCAGCAAGGGAGCGATCTCCATGATGTCCAAGGCGGCTGCCCTGGAACTGGCGCCCTACGGCATTCGGGTCATTGCCGTGGCCCCCGGCGTCATCGACACGCCGATGCTGGACATCGACAAGGAGCGGGGGACCTGGGACGAGATCCAGCTGAACCACATGCGGCACAAAGCCCTCTCCACCGAGGAGGTGGCCGAGGTCATCGCCTTCCTTTGTTCCGACAAAGCCAACGGAGTCAACGGCTGCGTCGTGCCTATCGACGACGGCCTGCTGAGCAAATACTGATGGAGCGGTCATGAAAAAGAATCCGGAGATCCTGGCGCCCGCCGGGAGCCGGCAGCAGCTGGAAGCCGCCGCGGAGGCCGGCGCCGATGCGGTCTACCTGGGTCTTCAGGGGCTCAACGCCAGGCAGGGCGCCCGGAATTTTGAACCCGGGGAGCTTGCGGAAACCGTGGCCTATTGCCACGCCCGGAACATCCGCGTCTATGTGACGCTCAACACCCTGGTCTCGGACGAGGAGCTGCCCGAGGCGGAAAAAGCCATCGAGGCCGCCGCGGTCGCCGGGGCCGACGCTCTGATCGTCCAGGATATGGCGGTGTTCCGCCTGGCCAGGACCTTGTACCCCAAGCTGCCGCTCCACGCTTCCACTCAAATGGCGATCCACAATACCTGGGGCGTCGCCCTTTTGGAGCGCCTGGGCCTGGACCGGGCCGTGCTGGCCCGGGAGCTCTCCCTGGCGGAGATCCGGCAGATCGCGCGCAGCACATCCCTGCCCCTGGAGGTGTTCGTCCACGGGGCCCACTGCACCAGCGTTTCGGGCAATTGTTATCTTTCCTCCCTGATCGGGGGCCGCAGCGGGAATCGGGGCCTGTGCGCCCAGCCCTGCCGCCTGGATTTCCGGCTGGGAGAGCGCTCCTTCGCCCTTTCCCTGAAAGATCTTTCCGTGGTGGACCGGCTGGATCAGCTGCGGGAGGCCGGCGTAGACTCCTTTAAGATCGAAGGCAGGCTGAAGCGGCCCGAATACGTGTCGGCCGCCGTCAAGGCTTGCAGGGACGCGCTGGCGGGGCGGCCGGTGGATACGGCCCAATTAAAAGCGCTCTTTTCCAGAAGCGGCTTTACGGACGGTTATTTGACAGGCCAGCGAAACGCAGGCATGTTCGGCCACCGCACCCGGGACGACGTGCAGGCTTCTGCCGCCGCCCTGGGATCCCTGTCCAGCCTCCCGGCCGGGGAACAGGCGCCCACCCCGGTGGACATGACCCTGATCGTCGCCTCCGGCAAGCCCTCCACGCTGCTGCTATCCCAGGGCCGCCACACGCTGAAAGTGTCCGGAGCCATACCCCGGCCGTCTTTGGAGAGGGATCTGACCCCGGAAATGGCGGAGCGAAGCCTGCGGAAGACCGGCGGAACGCCTTTTGCCCTGACGTCCTTTCTGGCGAAGATCGAAGAAGGGCTGACGCTGTCCGCCGCCGAGCTGAACGCCCTTCGGCGGGCGGGCCTGGAAGCCCTGGCCGAAGCCAGAAATCCCCGGGTCGTCTACGCCCGGGAGACCAAAGCTTTAGACCCGCTGCCTGCCTATGATCCCCCGGATCAGCCCCAGATCCGGCTGCGCTTCGAATACTGTGAGCAGATATTCCCCGAGGCTCTGGACTATCCATTGATCCTGCCCCTTCATCAGATCCTGGCGAATCCGGATATTCTGAAAGGGAGGGAACAAAATATGATCGGCGAAATCCCCTCGCTGGTGTTCCCCTCCGAAGAGGAGGGCGTCATCCGGCAATTGGACACCCTGGCCGGCCTTGGGCTGCGCAGGATGCTGGCCGACAACCCGGGGGCGGCGGCGCAGGCTCTGGGGATGGGCTTTCGGGTCCACGGCGGTCCGGCGCTGAACCTGTTAAACAGTTACGGGCTGGAAGAGTACAGACAACTGGGATTGGAAGACGCCACGCTGTCCATAGAAGGATCCTTTTCCCAGGTGCGCAAACTGGGCGGCACGCTGCCCAGAGGTGTGATCGGCTACGGCTATCTGCCGCTGATGAAGCTCCGGGCCTGCCCGGCCAGAGGACCCGGCGGCTGCGGCAGCTGCAAAGGCCTTCAGCGGCTGCGGGACCCCAAGGGGATCGAATTTACGCTGATCTGCAGGGAGCGCATGTATTCCGAGCTGTTGAACAGCGTTCCGCTCTATGTGGCGGACAAATCCATCCCCAGGCTGGATTTTCAGACTCTGTATTTCACCACGGAATCCAAAGAAGCGTGCAAGGCGATCCTGAGGCTTTACACAGAAAAAAAACCACCGGCCTTTGCCAGGACCGGCGGCTTGTACTTTCGGAAGCTGCTCTAGGGGCTCAACGGGAGAAGTCCCGGGCCACTTCGGCCAGCAGGCCTTCGTCGCCGAACACTTTCAGGACCTGCAGTCCGAGGAGAGCGGCGCCGACAGGAATGGCCTGCCTTCCGGCCTGGCCCCCTGCATAGGCGGCGAATTCCTGGGTGTGCAGCGCCACGCCCTGGGGAGCGATCTGCAGACAGGGGTGGAAGGTGGGGCAGACGTAGCTCACGTTGCCCGCGTCGGTGGAGGCAAAGATCTTGTCCGGATCCCCATTCAACTCCAATCCCAGTTCCCGGTACACCCCGGCCAGGGCCTCCAGCCCCGGCCGGTTTTTTTTCAGGTTGGCATAGGAAGGGAAGGATACGGTTTTTTCGCAGCAGGTCTGGGTGGCGATGGCGGCGCCTTTGGCGCAGTCGTCCACCATCCGCTGGACTTCATCGGCGTAGTCTTTGTCCTGAGCCCGCACATAGAATTCGCAGGCGGCTTCTTCGGGCACGGTGTTGGGGATCTGTCCGCCGTTTCCGATGATGCCGTGGATGCGCACATCGGGCTTTACATGCTGCCGCAGCATGTCGACCCCGTGGAACAAGAGCTGGACGCCGTTCAGCGCGTTTTTCCCCTCCCAGGGCGCGGCGGCGCTGTGAGCCGACTTTCCCTTGAATGTATAAGTGCTCCCCCGAAGGGCCAGGCAGAGGGGAGACAGCAGGTTGCAGTCGTAGAGATGAACGATCATGGCCATGTCATATCCGTCGAAGAGACCGTTTTCGATGAGGGTGGCCTTGCCCCCAAAGCGCTCCTCCGCAGGGGTGCCGATCAGGTGAACGTCCAGGTCCAGTTCATCCTGAAAGGGCCGCAAGGCGAGTCCCGCCAGGAGGCTGATGGCGGCGCTCACGTTGTGGCCGCAGGCGTGGCCGATCTGGGGCAGGGCGTCGTACTCCGTCATGACGGCCATTTTCCTCCGGTGGCTGTCCTGGCCGTAAACCGCCTTGAAGGCTGTATCCAGGCCTCCGGCGGGGCAGGCGACCCGATAGCCCTGGGCTTCCAAAAGGGCCGCTATTCTGGCGGAAGACGCCGCTTCCATGCCGGAAGTCTCCGGATGGGCAAAGAGCCAATCGCTCAATTCCTCCGCCAGGGGAAGGTGCTGACGGATCTCTTTTTCCAGCCGGTCTTTCAGCGCTGGGTACCGGGGCGGGTCCTGTCTGGCGATGTCCATTGGTTTCCTCTTTCCAAATAACGATGTAAGAAGCTTCTGCGGTGGATGGGACAAAGGCCCAGTTGATCCAGTCCCTCAAAATGGGTCCGGGTGCCGTAGCCCTTGTTGCGGTCGAAGGCGTAGCCGGGATAGAGCCGATGGTATTCCTGCATTTTTTCGTCTCTGGCCACTTTGGCCAGAATGGATGCGGCGGCGATGCTCTCCGAGAGGCTGTCGCCGCGAACGATGGCTGTCTGGGGGATCCCGAGGTCCGGAAGGGTCAGGGCGTCGACGAGCACGTGCTCCGGGCGGACCGAAAGCCCCCGGAGGGCCAGGCGCATGGCTTCCAGGGTCGCCTGCAGAATGTTGACCCGGTCGATCCGCTCGCTGTCGCACCAACCGACGGACCAGCAGAGCGCCCGGCTGCGGATCTCTTGGGCAAGGCGCTCCCGCTGCCGGGGGCTCAGCCGCTTGGAATCGTCGATGCCAAGGATGCCGCAATTCGGAGGCAATATGACCGCGGCGGCGGCCACCGGGCCGGCCAGAGGACCTCTGCCCACTTCGTCCACCCCTGCAATCAAAGAAACGCCTGCATTTTGCAGCGCTTCTTCGAAGCGGCGCATTTCCTGCTGCCGCCGCTTTAACTTTTCCAGGCGTTGTTCTTGGTCCATTCTATTCCCGATCGGGCTGCAGCTCCCGCAGGAAGACCTGCCGCACCGTGGAGTTCTCGTTGCGGACGGACTTCATCTCGAAGCCTCTCAACGACTTTAAAAAGGGCGTCAATCTGGGGAAGCCGTAGTTTCGCACGTCGAAGTCCGAATAGCGCTTGAGCAGCCGGTTGCCCAGGTCGCTGATGGATACCCAGCCGTCTTCGTCGGAATTTTCCGATATGATGGCGGCGATGGCTTCCCGGATGGTCTCCAGGCTCGTCACCTCGGCGGCCGGAAGGTCGTCCTCCTCTTCCGCTGGAACGATTCCCACATCCGCTGCCTTGAGTTTTTCGGATTTCGGATCCTTCTCCACCTTGACGGGGGTCTTGGTCTTTTCGGCAGTCTTGGGCGCCGCAGGGGCTTTCGCAACTTTAGCCGGCGCCGGCTTCGATCTGGATGCGCTTTTGCTCCGGTCGGCGCTCACGCCGGTCCCGCCGGACAGGATGTCCAGATATTTGAACTTGTTGCAGGCCGAAATAAAAGCTTTGGGCGTTTTCTGTTCGCCCATGCCCACCACCATCATGCCCGACTCCCGCAGCCGGGATGCCAGCCGGGTAAAGTCGCTGTCGCTGGTGACCAGGCAGAAGCCTTCCACGTTGTGGGAATACAGGATATCCATGGCGTCGATGATCATGGCCGAGTCCGTGGCGTTTTTCCCTGTGGTGTAGCCGTATTGCTGGATCGGCGTGACCGAATGCTCCAGGAGCACTTTTTTCCAGGGCGCCAGAGCGGGTTTCGTCCAATCCCCGTAGATCCTTTTGTAAGTGGCCTCGCCGTCGTTGGAGATTTCGTCGAGCACGACTTTGATGTATTTATCCGAGATGTTGTCCGCGTCGATCAGGACTGCGAACCTTCGATCGCTGGTTGCCATAATTCCTCCTTTAGGAAGCTGCGTTTTCCGTTGGAAATATGATAACACGATTGCCTGCGGATTGCAAAATAAAGCGC
>CAZCTS010000007.1:16038-30094 GCA_964501635.1 uncultured Oscillospiraceae bacterium
TGGTGGAGAATTCGCCCATTTTTCTTTAAAAATTTGTTGCATGCGGGAGAGAAGTGGTTTATAGTGGAGTTAATAAAACTGAGGAGGACCACTATTTTGTTGATGGGGGTTTATCAAAACTCCATAGACGCGAAAAACCGGCTCATCATTCCCGCAAAATTCAGGGACGAGCTGGGCTATAAGTGTGTCCTTACAAGGGGTTTGGACCAGTGCCTTGTCATTTATCCCATGCCCACCTGGGAGGAGCAGCAGAAGAAGCTGGCCACGCTGCCCCGTTCCGACGAGCAGGCCCGGGCTTTCCTCCGCTATATGTATGCCAATGCGGTGGAGTGCGAGATCGACAAGCAGGGAAGGATCACGCTGCCTCAATATTTAAAGGAGATCGCCGACGTCGAGAAGGACATGGTCACCATCGGCATGCTGGACCGGGTCGAACTGTGGTCCCGTCCGGTCTACGAGGGTTCCAAGCTGGGCGGGAAGCTTTCGCCGGAAGATCTCAAAAAAATCGGAGAAACCTATCAGGTGTAAACCCTATGGCCTATCATCACGTACCCGCCTTATACAAAGAAGTGCTGGACAGTCTGGCGCTGCGGCCCAAGGGGACCTATGCGGACGGCACGCTGGGCGGGGGCGGACACGCGCGGGGCATTTGCGAAGCGCTTTCCTGGGACGGTCATTTTATAGGGATAGACAGGGATGCTGCAGCGCTGGAGACGGCCTCCGGCCGTTTGGCGGATGCCCACTGTAGAAAAAGTTTCGTCCAAGGCAATTACGCAGACATGCGCGCCATTCTCCACTCTCTAAATGTGGATAAAGTGGATGGCATCCTGCTGGATCTGGGGGTCTCCTCCTTCCAGCTGGATACGCCGGACAGAGGATTCTCCTATATGCAAGAAGCGCCTCTGGATATGCGGATGGACCCCGGCGAGCCCCTGACGGCGGAGACCGTGGTGAACGAATACAGTCCCGAAGAGCTTCGAAGGATCTTGCAGGAGTACGGTGAAGAGCGGTGGGCCAAGCGGATCGCCGATTTTATCGCAAAGGCCCGGAAAGAAGGGCGGATCACAAGCACCTCCCAGCTGGTGGATATCGTAAAGTCGGCCATTCCGGCCGGAGCCCGCAGGGAAGGCCCGCACCCGGCGAAGAGGACGTTTCAGGCCATACGAATCGAAGTGAACGACGAGCTGGGCCACCTGGAGCGGTCCCTGGACGATCTGGTGGATGTTCTGGCCTCGGGCGGCCGACTGGCGGTGATCACGTTCCATTCCCTGGAAGACCGGCTGGTCAAGGAAGCCTTCAACCGTCACCTGAATCCCTGCACTTGCCCTCCCGGCTTGCCGGTCTGCGTCTGCGGGCGGAAGCCGGATATCAAGAAGGTGAGCGGCAAGCCGATCACAGCCTCCCCGGCAGAATTAGAAGAAAATCCCAGAGCCCGGAGCGCAAAGCTGCGGGTCGTCGAAAAACTGTAAGGAAAGGATCCTGCGCAATGAATTCCGCAGAAAGACTGGCAGCCTATACAACGGAATACACGCCCTTCGACGAGGAGATCCTTCAGCCCGAGAAGAAAGCGGCCAGAGCCGTCGCAGCCCGGCCAGTGGCCCTGGCGGGCAAGCAGCGGGTACAGGCCTTCGTCCTGTTGGTTCTGTGCGGTTTCGTGTTCATCGGCCTGATCGGCGTCAACGCCTTCTCTTCGAAGCTGCAGTACGATATCAACACCCTGAACAGAGAGATCCTGTCGGTGGAGCGGGCTGTTCAGAATCTGGAAGTCGATATCCAAAGCGCGACCAGCATCGCCACCGTGGAAGCCAAGGCCATGGCTTTGGGGATGGTGTACCCCACCTTTCAGGAAATGGTCTATCTGGACAGCCAGGACGGCGTGCAGGAGGATTTCGCGCTGGCGCTTCGGGAATCGGCCTACGAGTAGACGCGCCCCCGGCACCGGTCCGGGCGGCGTTTCTTTTTCTGAAGTTGGATCAACGGGGTGGATCGGATGCGTGTCCAGCAGCCTACAAACATGAATAGGAGCAGGCTTGTATTCCTTTTTGGGATCGCCTGTCTTCTTTTTGTGCTGCTGGCGTTCCGGCTCGGCTGGCACCAGATCATCCGGGCAGAAGACTATTCCCAGATGGCCACGGACCAGCAGACCAGCGACAGCACGGTCCAGGCGGTGCGGGGGTCGATCCGGGACCGGAACGGACGGGACCTGGCCATCAGCGCGGCCACAAACACCATCTGGGTGCGGCCGGATTCGGTCAAAGGCAACGGCAGCACGCCGGAGGAGATCCAGGCGAACCTGGCCGATCAGACCCGGATCCTGGCCCAGTACCTCCAGATGCCCGAAGAGACCATCCAGGCGATCATCACTTCGGACAAGAAGCTCCTTCGCATCGCGAAATACGTGGACATGGATGTTGCCAAGCAAATCAGGGCAGAGAAGCTGGCCGGCATCGAGATCACGGAGGATGTGAAGCGCTATTATCCCATGGACGATTTTGCCAGCCATGTGCTGGGGGGGACCACGGATGACAACTACGGGCTGGCCGGAATCGAGCTGGCTTACAATCGCTATCTGGCCGGCATCAACGGGCGCTGGATCACCAACAAGGACAACACCGGAAACAGCCTGTCCTACGGCACGGAAAAGTACTTTCAGCCCCGGGACGGCTATTCGGTGATCCTGACACTGGACGCCAACATCCAGCACATCGTGGAAACGGCGCTGGAGCAGGCCCAGGAGAAGACCAAGGCCGACCGGGTGATGTGCCTGATGATGGATCCCAAGACCGGCGAAGTCCTGGCCATGGCCCAAACGCCGGAATTCGATCCCAACAACCCCAGGACGCCCATGGATCCTGCGGAAGCCGCGGCCCTGGAAGCATTGCCCCCCGAGGCGCAGATGGCCTACTGGAACAAGATGTGGCGAAATTTCAACATCAGCGACACCTACGAACCCGGATCCACATTTAAACTCATCACCGCCGGCATCGCCCTGGACGAGGTGGTGACCAATTTAAAGGAGACTTTTGTCTGCACCGGCAGCTACACTGTGGCCGATTCCCGGATCCGGTGCTGGTACTATCCGCGGGCCCACGGGCGCGAAACCTTGGCCCAGGCCATTCAAAACTCCTGCAATCCCGTCATGATCCAACTGGCCCAGCGGATCGGCCTGACTGCCTATTACGCCGGGCTGGACCAGTTTGGGCTGACCGAAAAAACCGCTGTGGATTTTCCCGGAGAGGGATATAATATCCTTCAGAAGAAAGAGACGGCAGGGCCGGTGGGCCTGGCCACCATGGCCTACGGCCAGGGAATCGCCGTCACGCCCATCAGCCTGCTCACCGCCGTTTGCGCCTACGGCAACGACGGCTTGATCATGAAACCCCGCATGGTGAAAGCCCTGGTGGATTCCGACGGAAAGGTCGTGGAGGAATATTTGCCGGAGATCTCCCGGCGGCCCGTATCCTCTCAAACCTGCAGCGACATCCTGAACATCATGGAGTCGGTGGTCTCCGAAGGAGGCGGGGGAACGGCCAAAATCCCCGGATACCGCATCGGCGGAAAGACCGGCACGGCCAGCAAGCCGGAAGCGGGCGGCTATTCGGATACGGACGTATATGGATCCTTTATCGGCCTGGCACCGGTGGACGATCCCAAAATCGCCATCCTGGTGATCGTGGATACGCCCAAGGGCGTGCTCTACGGCAGCCAGACGGCGGCGCCGGCAGCCAAGATCATCATGCAGGAAGTTTTTCGCTACATGGATATCAAGCCTCAATACACCGAAGCCGAAGAAACGGCGATGCGCACAGGAAAGACCGAAGTGCCCGAAGTGGTGGGGCAGAGCATGTCCGACGCCATCGGCATGCTGGGCGGAAAAGGCCTGGGCTACACCATCGCCCCCAAGACGGACCTTTATGAAGACCTGATCGTGGTGGACCAGTTCCCCCGCAGCGGCGCGCTGATCGACATGAACACCAAAGTGACCCTTTACTATGAATGACCCCAAGGAGTGCCTGTTTTGAAGAAAACATCCGTTCAATTTATAGCCGCCGCTTGCAGCGGAAAGCTCCTGGGCGATCCGGAGCAGTCTGTGTCGGGCGTCGCCATCGACTCCCGCCGGGTCGAAGAGGGCCAATTGTTCGCGGCGGTGGTGGGGCCCAACAAGGACGGGCACGACTACCTGGAAGAAGCCTGGAGCCGAGGCTGCCGGGTCTTTCTGGTGTCCCGGACGGAGGGCATTCCGCAGACTTTACTGGAGGACCCCTCCGTGAGCCTTATCCTGACCGTGGATACCCAAGAGGGCCTGACCCAAATCGCCTCCGCCTACCTGGACCAGTTCACCCTGCATCGGGTGGCGGTCACCGGCAGCGTGGGCAAGACCAGCACCAAGGAAATGACCGCGCGAATCCTTTCCCGGCGCTATCGGACCGTCTGTACCCGGGGCAATTTGAACACAGCCCTCGGACTCTGCCTGACCGCCTTTCAGGTCGAAGCGGACACCGAAGCGGCGGTGTTCGAGATGGGCATGGACCGGCCCGGGGAGATCGCCGGGTACTGCCGCTGGATCCGGCCCCATATCGGGCTGATCACAAATGTGGGGACAGCCCATCTGGAGCGCCTGGGGACACGGGAAGCCATTGCGAAGGCCAAGCTGGAGATCGCCCTGCACATGGAACCGCAGGATGTGCTGGTCTTCAACAGCGACAGTCCCTTCCTGTCCCCGGCGGAAGTGGCGGCCGGGATCCAAAGCCCCTGCAGGCTCTGCCCCGTGGGCGCCGGCCCGGAGGCCCGCTACATCTTGAGCGACGTGGGCCTGCGAGAGGGCGGCGCCACTTTCGACCTTAAAAATATCGAGGGTCAAAAGAGCCAGGCCTTTTGTCTGCCGGTCCCCGGTCTCCACAATGCCATGAACGCAGCTTTAGCGGCGGCGGCGGGAACGTGTTTGGGCATCGATTTGGAAGAGGCGGCCGCCGCCCTGGCTGATCTGCCCGCTACGGAACGGCGTCTCCATATAGAGACCGTAAATAGTGTTACGTTAATCGACGACACCTACAATGCGGGGCCGGATTCCATGAAGGCGGCCCTGGATGTCCTGGCTCAAACCCGGGGAAGCCGCAAAATTGCGGTTCTTTCTGACATATTGGAACTGGGGAGTTTTCTGGAGGAGGGCCATCGCTGGGTGGGCGAATACCTGGCGCGGAAGGATCCGGATCTTTTCGTTGCAGTGGGCGAAAATGCAAAGTATTATGTCCTGGGCGCCCGGGAGGCCGCTTACGCAGGCCGTATGGTGCACGTGGATTCCAACCGGGAGGCTATGGAGCTTTTATCCGGGGAATTGCGCCCGGGGGACGTGGTGCTGGTCAAGGGGTCGAACGGAACAATGGTATCCGAAGTAGCCCAGGGCATACGGGATTGGGGAAAGCGCGAGGAGACGCGATGATGCACAGCGGGTCAGTATACTGGACCATAGCCGTAGCGTTCGGCTTGACGGCGCTGTTCACGCCGCTGCTGCTGCCATTTTTGCGCCGGCTGGGCGCCGGACAGAGCATCCGAGAGGAAGGCCCCGGCAGCCACGCGGCCAAATCCGGGACCCCCACCATGGGCGGCCTGGCCATGATCGGGGCGATATCGGCCGCTGCCCTGGCTTTCGGCGGTCCGGGCGGACAGATGCCGGTGATGGTCTTTCTGCTCCTGAGCTTTGGCGCGATCGGATTTTGGGACGACTACATCAAAGTGGCCCGGCGGCGCAATCTGGGCCTGACCGCCCGCCAGAAGCTTTTACTCCAGGGTTTGGCGGCGGCTGCTGGCGCTTTCTGGCTGAGCCGGATCTCGCCCGGCGGGACGACGGTATATATCCCTCTGTTGAAGATATTTTTGGATTTCGGCGTCCTTTACGTTCCTTTCGGGGCCTTTGTGATCGTGGCCATGGCCAATGCGGTGAATCTGACAGACGGCCTGGACGGTTTGGCTTCCGGGGTGACAACCCTTGTAGCATCTTGTCTGGTCTTCATTGGGATCCGCGCAGGATCCCCGCAGGCCACGGTGTTTTCCGCCGGCATCACGGGCGCCTGCCTGGGGTTTCTGATTTATAACAGGCATCCGGCCCGATTGTTCATGGGGGACACAGGCTCCCTGGCCCTGGGCGGGGCCCTGGCGGCCGCCGCCCTGTCCATGAACGCGGCGTTCCTTCTTCCGCTGGCAGGGGGCGTTTACGTGGCGGAAGCGGTTTCGGTCATCATACAGGTATTTATATTTCAAACCCAGAACGGAAGGCGCTTTTTCCGCATGGCTCCGCTGCACCATCACTTTGAGCTGGGCGGATGGTCGGAGAACAAGGTGGTAGGCGCGTTCTGTCTGGTCACCCTGGTGTTGTGCATCGCGGCGGCGGCTCTTCGATGAGTCCGGGAGGCAGCAGAATGAAGGAACAGCATCGAAAAAAAATTCTGATCGCAGGCCTTGGAAAGTCGGGCCTGGCCGCCGCGCGCCTGCTCTCCGGCCAGCAGGCCGAGCTGTTCGGCTACGACGACAAAAACGACGAAGCTTTCCCGCCGGAGAGCCGCAGGGCCCTGGACAGCCTGGGCGTTCCCTGCTTTTTGGGCAGGGAGCCGGACTTTTTCGATTTCGATCAGGTGATCGCCAGTCCCGGGATGGGCCTGGGGGGACCGGTGCTGGGGAAATGCCGCCAGGCCGGCGCGGAGATCATCGGGGAACTGGAACTGGCTTACCGCAACAGCCGCAGCCCCTTTGTGGCCATCACGGGCACCAACGGAAAGACGACCACCACTGCCTTGGTGGGGGAGATGTACCGGCTGGGCGGCAGACCCTGCCGGGTGGTGGGCAATATCGGCGTGCCGGTGGCCGACCAGGTCCTGGCTGCCGATGAACGGACCGTCATGGTCACCGAGGTCTCCAGCTTTCAGTTGGAGACCATCGTGGACTTCCATCCCTTCGTGTCCGCGGTTTTGAACATCACGCCGGACCACCTGGACCGCCACGGCAGTCTGGAGGAATACATCCGGGTCAAGTGGCGGATCGCCGAGAATCAGAAGGAAGGGGACTTCTGCGTATTCAACGGGGACGACGACTTTGCGGTCCGTACGCTTCCGGAGGACTTGAAGGCAAAACCAGTTCCTTTTTCCGCGAAGCGTTCGCTGGATTTCGGGGTCTTCGCCCGGGACGGCCGCATTTTCATCGCCGGCGAAAGCGGCGGCCTGATCAGCGTTTGCCCAACAGCAGACGTAAGGATCCCGGGTGCCCACAACCTGGAAAACGCCCTGGCGGCCACGGCGATCGCCTACTTTTCCGCTGTTCCGCTCGAAGGGATACGGGAGGCCCTCCGGAGCTTTGCCGGCGTGGAGCACCGGATCGAATTCGTGGCCCGGGTCGCAGGCGTGTCCTACATCAACGATTCCAAGGGAACCAACGCCGATGCCGCCCTGAAGGCCATATTTGCGGTCCCCTCGCCGCTGCTGCTGATCGCTGGGGGATACGAGAAGCACGGGGATTTCGATCCTTTTACGGCCGTGTTCGAGGGCAGGGTGGAGCACCTGCTGCTGCTGGGGGAAACGGCGGAACGGATCGCCCAAAGCGCCCGGAAGAACGGGTTTCCCGAAGCGCGGATGCATTTCTGCCGGGACATGGAAGACTGTGTGGCGCAAGCCGCCCGCCTGGCCCGTCCGGGCGACGCAGTGCTCTTGTCGCCGGCCTGCGCCAGCTGGGACATGTACGGCAACTTCGAAGAGCGGGGCCGCCATTTTAAACAGCTGGTCCGGGCGCTGGAAGCCGGCCTCGGGCAGGAAAAGGAATGATGAAGGAAAAAGCGCTCAAACAACTGAAGGAAGGCGATTTCATCCTGGCGCTCCTGGTGCTTGGGCTTTCGGTCTTTGGCATCGTGATGGTGTTCAGCGCCAGCTATTACAACGCCCTGAGCAAATTCGGAAACCCCTACAAGTACTTGATCGAAGACAGCATGTGGGTGCTGGTGGGCTGGGTCGGCTTCATCTTCTTCTCATTTTTCGACTACCACATTCTGAAACGCCTGGCCCTGCCCCTGCTGCTCATCGGTCTTTCGCTGCTCCTGCTGATTTTTTCGCCCCTGGGCCTGACGATCAACAATGCGACCCGCTGGCTGAATTTCAAGTATTTCACCGTCATGCCCGGAGAGGTGATCAAGTTCTGCCTGATCGTGTTCGTGGCGGCGTTTTTGTCCGAGGACGCGTCCCGGTCCAGACGTTTCTTTAAAGGGATCCTTCCCATGATGGCTCTGGCCGGAGTTTGTTTTGTGGCCATCTATAAGCAGCCGAACCTCTCCACTGCGGGGCTGGTGGTGCTGCTGGTGGTGGGCATGCTCTACGTGGCGGGCCTTCCCCGCATCTGGGTGACGGTTTCCTTTCTGGCCGGCGTGGGCCTTGCGGGCCTGGCGGTCCTGGCTCCCGGCGGCGAGTACCGGCTGCAGCGCGTGGTCAGCTTTATGGATCCCTTCCAGGACCCCCTGGGCGCAGGCTATCAGGTGGTCCAGTCCCTTCTGGCCCTGGGGACCGGCGGCGTGTTCGGCGTGGGGCTCGGACAGAGCATCCAGAAGACCCTGTACTTGCCGGAGCCGCAAAACGACTTTATCCTGGCCATCATCGGCGAGGAGCTGGGCTTCGTGGGCATCCTGTGCCTGATGGCCGCCTATCTGGCCTTGATCTGGCGCTGCTGCCACATCGCGGTCCGGGCCAAGGATTACTTCGGCATGATGCTGGCCGCCGGCATCACCATCATCCTGAGCCTGCAGGTGCTGATGAACATCGCCGTGGTGACGGCCTCCTTTCCGCCCACCGGGGTCATCCTGCCCTTTGTGAGCCTGGGGGGAAACGCCATGGTCATCTTTCTGTCCATGATGGGCATCATGACCAACATCTCCAGAAAAGCTGTGCCGTCCCAACGGCTGTGAGGAAGAGATCCATGAAAGTGCTGTTCACCTGCGGGGGGACCGGAGGACACATCTATCCGGCCATCGCCATCGCCGATAAAATCAAACGAAGACACCCCGAGGCCCAGATCCTTTTCGTAGGGACCCAGCACGGGATGGAGCAGACCCTGGTGCCCGGGGCCGGCTACGCCATCGAATGGATCCCGGCCAGCGGGCTGGACCGGAAGCACCTGCTTCAAAATGTTCGCACGGTCCGCGATATGCTCCGGGGAAGCGCGCAAGCCCGGGAAATTCTGGAGCGGTTCAGACCCGACCGGGTGGTCGGCACAGGAGGCTTTGTGACCGGCCCTGTGGTCCGGGAGGCGGCCCGGCGGGGCATCCCCACCTACATCCACGAGCAAAACGCCCTGCCCGGTGTCACCAACCGGATGCTGGAGCGATATGTCCGGAAAATCTTTATCAGCTTTCCCGACTCGGCCAAGGCATTCCGGCATTCCAAAAAACTGGTGCTTTCGGGCAATCCGGTGCGCAAGGCCTTCGTTCTGGCCGGCATCGAAGACTGCCGGGCCCAGCTGGGGCTTTCGCCCAGGGATTTTATGCTCCTGGTCTTCGGCGGCAGCCTGGGGGCCCGGGTGCTCAACCGGGAGACCCTCCGCATGCTTTCCGATCTCCGGGGATCGGACATCAAAGTCTTTTTTGTGACGGGCGAGCGCTACTTTGACGAGGTGAAAGAAGCTTTGGGCTCGACCTCCTTCGAAGAATTTGTTACACTGATATCCTACGCGGAGAATATGCCTCAGCTGCTGAACGCGGCGGATCTGGTGATCAGCAGGGCAGGAGCCCTTGCGCTGGCCGAGATCACCGTCTGCGGAAAACCCAGCTTGCTGATCCCTTCGCCCAACGTGACGGGCGATCACCAGTACCACAACGCGAAAGCGCTGTCCGACGCCGGAGCCGCCATTCTGATGCGGGAAGCGGAGCTGGAAGGCGGCGAATCGGTCCTGGCCGCCTGCGTTCTTCGCTTAAAGAACAACAAGGAAAAACTGAACGCCATGTCCCTGGCCGCCCTGAACATCGGCCGGGCCGACGCCGCGGACATCATTTACGACAACCTGGAATTGGAATCCGTCAAGAGCTGAGGGAAATGGACGAAAGCAAAGAATACCGGGACCCGCTCACCCAGGAGATCCCCCGGCTGCCCCGGGAGGAGCTCCCCCGGCCGGCGGTCCCCGGCAAAAAAAAGAAGAAGCGGAAAAAAAAGCGGTACTTGCTCAAGTTCTGCATTTTTTGTCTGCTCTGCGCCGGCGGGTATTATTTTCTGACCTCCGACTATTTTAACGTCACCCGCATCGAAGTGAGCGGGAACGAGTACTACACCCAGGCTCAGCTGATCCAGATGACGGGGATCAGGACCGGAAAAAATTTGTTCGAATTTGACGTTTCAAAGATCCGGGACAAGCTGCTGGCGGACCCCTACATCCGCAATGTCAAGATCCGCCGCATCCCCATGGGCACCTTCCGGATCGCGGTGACCGAGCGGATCGAGTATGCGGCCGTGCCCTACGGGGAAAGCTACGTGCTCCTGGACAACGAGGGGACGGTCCTTCGGGTCTCGGAGGAAGCGCCCACCCTGCCCCTGCTGGTGGGCATGACCCTGGTGGAAATGACGCCGGGCAAGGCGCTGGAGGTGGAGGAGGCCTATCTTCTGACCGACACCCTGGAACTGCTGGCGGTCATGGAGGAGCGGGAGGTCTATTTTAAGCGGATCGACTTTTCCACGGTGATGGTCAAGGCCTATATCTATGACACGCTCTACTGCGAAGGCGCGCCGGCCAACATCCGGGACAATATGGAGAGCGTGGAGAAGCTGCTCTACGAGCTGTATCAGCAGGAGATCACCCACGGGGTGGTCAAGGTGGGAAAGGACAACTATCTGTCCTTTAACCCCGTCATCGAGTGAGGCAAAAAAAGCGCCCGGGCCGTATAATTTTCGTGCAAGTCCGCAGGGTTTGTGTTAGTATGTCAATATATTGTTTATGTTAGGATACAGGAGGCCGAGCAATGTCCCCAATGCTGCAATTTGAAACACCCCTGGAAACGCCGGCGAAGATCAAGGTCGTGGGCATCGGCGGAGCCGGCTGCAACGCGGTCAACCGGATGATCGACTCCAACCTTCAGGGCATCACCTTTATCGCCGTCAACACGGACCGGCAGGCCCTGAGCACCTCGAAAGCCGAAACGAAGGTGCAGATCGGAGAAAAGCTCACCAAAGGACTGGGCGCCGGCGGCAATCCGGAGATCGGACAGCGCTCCGCAGAGGAAAGCCTGGAGACCCTGGAGAAATTTCTCAAGGACAGCGACATGGTTTTTATCACGGCGGGCATGGGGGGCGGCACCGGGACCGGCGCGGCGCCCATCATCGCCAAGGCGGCGAAAATGGCCGGGGCCCTTACGGTGGGCGTGGTCACCAAGCCTTTTACCTTCGAAGGAAAGAAACGCAAAGAGCACGCGGATCTGGGGATCCGCTTCCTCAAGAACTATGTGGACTCTCTGGTCGTCGTGCCCAACGACAGGCTCCTGCAGATCTCTGAAAAGAACACCAGCATGCTCCAGGCCTTCTCCATGGCGGACGAAGTGCTCAAGCAGGGGGTGGACGGCATCGCCAGCCTGATCGGCGAGGCGGGGATCATCAATCTGGACTTTGCCGACGTCAAGACCGTCATGAGCGACCGGGGCATCGCCCACATGGGCGTAGGCCGGGCCAGCGGAGAAGGACGGGTGGCGGCCGCCATCAAGACTGCGGTGGAGAGCCCGCTCCTGGAAACCTCCATCAGCGGAGCCAGAGCGGTCCTCTTGAACGTCATGGGCGGATACGACCTGGGGATGCTGGAAGTGAACGAGGCGGCGGACTTTATCGCCAGAGAGGCCGACGAGGACGCCATCATCATCTTCGGCGCCTCCATCAAGGAAGAGATGTCCGAGGAGATCTCGGTCACGGTGATCGCCACAGGTTTCGAGGATGCCATCGGCCGGCGGGCGCTCAAGGGAGAGGAACTCCAGACGGGGGATACGCAAGCCGCCCCTGCCGAAGAGGGCGAGCCCGGGGAAGGGGCCGTCGGACCGGCGGAAGAACCCAAGCCCGGCAAAGAAGCGCCCTACAATCCCAGCAACGATTTCCCCATCCCATCCTTCCTGAGCAAGGAAATCAAGTTTTAGCAGTGGACAGATCCGAAGCCGGTGGGACACCGGCTTCTTTTTCTATCAGAGGGGAAGGCGCGATGCTGATCACTTCCCCGGACAATCGAAGAGTGCGGCAGGCCGTATCCCTGGGCGCAAGAAAACAGCGGGACGCTTTGGGTTTATACCTGGTGGAGGGACCCAATCTGATCCGGGAGGCCCTGGATCAAGGCGTGGTCCTGCAGACCCTGTTCTTCCTGGAGGAAAGCGCTTTGCCCCAGAGCCGGATCGGGGAGCTGAATGCTCTGAGCCAGCTGGCGCAGCGGGGGGAACGCCCTCCGGAGATCCTCTTTTTGAGCGGGGACTGCTTCGAAAAGATCTCGCAAACGGAGACGCCCCAAGGGGTGGCCGCCATTGCGGAAAAACGGATGTGGACGCCGGGCACGTTTTTTGTGCCAAAGGACGGCAATGTGCTGGTGCTGGACCAGGTCCAGGACCCGGGCAACCTGGGCACGCTGCTTCGGACCGCAGAGGCGGCAGGCTTTTCAGGAGCCATGCTCCTGAAAGGCTGCGGCGACGTCTACGGGTCCAAGGCAGTGCGCGCCGCAGCCGGAACCCTGTTCCGCCTGCCGCTCCTGTTTCCCTCCACGCCCCGGGAAGCCTCAGAGCTGCTCCGCGGCCGGGGAAAGCAGATCTTCGCCGCGGCCTCGGACCGGGGCGACCCCTATTTTGACTGCCCGCTCACCGAAAACGCCGCCCTGGTGATCGGCAACGAAGGCAACGGCATTTCGGAAGAAATGAACGCGCTGGCGGACTCCTTCCTCACGATCCCCATGGAAGGCCAGTCCGAATCCCTGAACGCCGCCCTGGCGGGCGGGATCATAATGTACGAAGCGCTTCGGCAGCGACTGGTCCTGGCGCGGGAATCCAAACGGAGGCAAAATTGAACATGATCGACAGACTCAACAAAATGATGGAGGAAGCCCGGCAGAAGATGGAACAGGCCGCCTCTTTAGCCGATGCGGAAGAACTCCGGATCAAATTCCTGGGTAAAAAGGGAGAGCTCACCGAGATTCTGCGCTCCATGGGCGCCCTGGCCCAGGAAGAGCGAAAAGTCATGGGCCAGGCGGCCAACACGGCCCGGGAGCAGCTGGAGCAGCTGCTCAACGACAAGATGGACCGGTTTCGCCAGATGGAAAAGCAAGCTGGACTGTCCGCGGAGACCATCGACGTCACCGAGCCGGGCCTGGCGATCCCCCTGGGGGTCAGGCACCTGCTCACCATCACCGCCGACGAGATCATCCGGGTCTTTTCCGGCATGGGTTTCTCCGTCTCCGAAGGACCGGAGGTGGACACGGTGTTCAACAATTTCGACGCGCTGAACGCGCCCCCGAATCACCCTTCCAGAGACATGACCGACACCTTCTATATTTCCGAGAATGTTCTCCTCCGGACCCAGACCTCCCCGGTGCAGATCCGCACGCTGCTGTCCCAGAAGCCGCCGATCAAAGTGATCGCCCCCGGGCGCTGCTTCCGCTGCGACACCCCGGACGCCACCCACTCGCCTATGTTCCAGCAGGTGGAAGGGCTGGCGGTGGACGAAGGAATCTCCATGAGCGACTTGAAAGGCGTCCTGGACCGCTTTGCCAAAAGCCTGTTCGGGTCCTCGGCCAAGACCAAATTCCGCCCCCACCACTTCCCCTTTACCGAACCCTCGGCGGAGATGGACGTGTCCTGCTTCAAGTGCGGGGGCAAGGGCTGCAGGGTCTGCAAGGGCAGCGGCTGGATCGAGATCATGGGCTGCGGCATGGTCCATCCCAACGTCCTGAAGGTGGGCGGCGTGGACACCGAGCGCTACACGGGCTTTGCCTTCGGCATGGGCATCGAGCGCATCGCCATGCTCAAATACGAAGTGGATGATATCCGTCTGATGTACGAAAACGACGTCCGTTTCATCAGACAGTT
>CAZCTS010000007.1:30104-35319 GCA_964501635.1 uncultured Oscillospiraceae bacterium
CAAATAGGAGGCGAAAAAATGCTGGTACCCATCAAATGGTTGAGATCCTATGCGAAGGTGGAAGCGCCTTTGGATGTATTCTGTGACAAAATGATCATGTCCGGCTCCAACATCGAGACGGTGGAAGTGTTCGGCGAGCAGATCGAAGGCGTGGTGGTAGGGAAGATCCTGTCCATCGGGAAGCATCCCAACGCAGACCGCCTCCTGGTAGCCCAGGTGGACGTGGGCGGCGCGCAGCCCATCCAGATCTGCACCGGCGCCATGAACATCTTCGAAGGCGCCCTGGTGCCCGTGGCCCTGGACGGCAGCAGGGTCCCCGGACCGCTCCACGGAAAAGAGAAGGTGGAAGGCGGAGAGATCATCCGGGCCGGAGAGCTCCGGGGCCTTGTGTCCGACGGCATGATGTGCAACTGCACCGAGCTGGGATTTTCCGACAAAGTGGTGCCGGTCCGGCACCGGGAAGGGATATGGATCCTGGAAGGCGATTACGCGCCGGGCACCGACATCCTGGAGGCCTTGGAGCTTTCCGAAGCGGTGGTGGATTTCGAGATCACGCCCAACCGCCCGGACTGCCTGTCCATGATCGGCATGGCCCGGGAAACCTCCGCAGTCTTCGGCGTTCCCCTGCAGTATCCCCAAACCGCCTGCGAGAATCCCTCGCCCGAGGAGAGCCGGGACCACATCCGGATCTCCGTGGACAACGGCGACCTCTGCAGGCGCTACGTCGGCCGGGTGGTCAAAGACATCCGCATCGCCCAGTCCCCCTGGTGGCTGCAGCACCGGCTGATCACCGCGGGCATGCGCCCCATCAACAACATCGTGGACATCACCAACTACGTGATGCTGGAATACGGCCAGCCCATCCACGCCTTCGATCTGCGCCACATCCGGGGCGGCGAAATACGGGTGGGGAACGCGGCGGAAGGGGAGCGGTTCACCACGCTGGACGGCCAGGAGCGCGTCCTGTCCGCCGACATGCTCATGATCCGGGACGCCGAAGGATCCATCGCCATCGCAGGCGTCATGGGGGGACTGCACTCCGAGATCCGGGAGGATACGACCGCCATACTGGTGGAATCCGCCAATTTCCAGGGTGACAGCGTCCGGGCCACCTCCAAGAAGCTGGGCCTTCGCACCGAGGCTTCCGCCCGTTTCGAAAAGGGGCTGGATCCGGGTCTTGCCGCCGAAGCCTGCGACCGGGTCTGTTTCCTGATCGAAATGCTGGGCGCCGGCACGGTGCTGTCCGGTTCCGTGGATGTCTATCCCCGGCCGGCAGTCCCCAAAGTCCACGAGATACGGGTCTCCCGCATCAGCCGGATGCTGGGCGTGGAGCTGACGGGCGATCAGATCGAAACCTATTTGAACGCCCTGGAAATGAAGACCGAGCCCCTGGGGGGAACGATCCGCGTCACTCCGCCCGCTGTCCGCATGGACCTGACGGAAGAAGTGGACTACGTGGAGGAAGTGGCCCGGATGTACGGCTACGACCGGCTGCCCCTTACGCTGCCCCGCAGCCACGTGGAAGCGGTCCGGACCCCCAATCAGCTGATCCGGGAGCGGGCCAGGAACGCCCTGGCGGGCCTGGGCGTCAACGAGATCCAGACCTACAGCTTTGTCAGCCCCAAAACCGTGGACCGGATCGGACTTCTGCCCGGGGACCCGGCCCGCCGCTTCGTCAAACTCCTGAACCCCTTGGGAGAAGACACCTCGGTGATGCGCACCGTTTTGCTGCCCAACATGCTGGAGGTCCTGGCCAGAAACCTGTCCCGCAGCATCGATGGCATGAGGGCCTACGAGCTGGGCAACACCTTCGCCGCGGCCCCGGACCTGCAGCAGCTGCCCGACGAAAGGGACGCCCTCTGCGTGGCCGTCTACGGGGAGAACGAGAGCTTCTTTACATTAAAGGGTATTTTGACCCAAACCCTCTGGGCCCTGGGCATCGAAGGAGCGGAATTCGTGGCCGAAAGCGGCGATCCCAGCTACCATCCCGGCCGCTGCGCCAAGCTGATGTATCAGGGGCGGCGGATCGGCACCCTGGGACAGATCCATCCGACGGTGTCCGACACCTTTGGGCTCAGCCAGACGGTCTACGCCGCCGAGCTGCTCTTTCACGACCTCTACAGCCTGGCAGGCAGGGAGAGCAAATATGCGCCCCTGCCCAAATATCCGGCCATGAAGCGGGACTTCGCCATGGTGGTGGAAGAGAAGATCCAGGTGGGGGATCTGGAAAAAGAGATCCGGGCCCGCGCCGGAGAACTGCTGGAAGATGTCAGGCTTTTCGATATCTATCGGGGCAACCAGGTCCCCAAAGGCTCCAAGAGCGTGGCCTTTTCGCTCACCTACCGAGCCAAGGACAGGACCCTTAAGGAAGCCGAAGTGAACCAGATCAACACCCGGGTGCTGGTGGCGCTCAAAGAAGCCCATCACGCGACGCTCCGGGAGATGTAACACGATCGATCCTATCCGTTATTGAAAACCGCATTCAAGCGCAAGGGGAGAAAACCATGAGTGGAAGCAGTGAGAAAAATACGGTAGCGGTGCGGATATTCGGCCAGGAATATTCGATTTCCGGAGAGATGCCCAGAGAGCAGATCATCCGGATCGCGGACTATGTGGACGGCAGGATGAACGAGGTGGGCGCCATGCTGCCCGCCGGCTCCGCCTCTTCGGTGGCGGTGCTGTCGGCGGTCAATGTGGTGGGCGAGTTCTTCCGCCAGGAAGACGCCATGCAGCAGCTGCGCCAGCAGAACCAGCAGCTGGAAAAGGACGCCCAGCACTATGTGCACCTCTGGGACGAAGTGAAGCGCAGCTTTTCCCAGTATAAAGAGGAAATGGCCAGCAGCATCGGACAGAAGGAAGAAGCCCAGCGGGAGTACCAGGAAAAAGAGAAGGAGATCGAACGGCTTCGGGAGGAGCTGGCCGAGTTGAAGAGGGGCAACGAAGTCCTTCGCGGACGCGTGGAGCAGCTGACCCAGGATATGAGCCACCAGGACCACTCCCAGGAGGAGAACATCGCCACGATCAAAGAGCTGGAGGCCAAGTGCCGGGATATCGAGAGCAGCTTCTTCGACATCCAGATGGACAACATCCATTTAAAAAACGAATTGGAGAACCTGAGGAAGAGTGGACAATAAACGCCCCGGCCACAAGGGAATCAATCGAAAGGCCCTGCGTGTATTAGAGTATGACAAAATCATCGCCATGCTCGGCGTCGAGGCCTGTTCCGGCATTACCCGCGCCCTGATCCAGGATCTGGAACCCTCCGGAGATCCGGACTGGATCCGGGAGGAGCTGGCCAACACCGACGAGGCCCTGCGGGTCATTCTGCGCAAGGGCACGCCCCCTTTCGGGAATTTCTACGACATCGGCGGCTTCGTCCACCTGGCGGCCAAAGAGGGTTCTCTGACGCCCAAGCAGCTGCTGGAGGTGGCCTACAATTTGACGTCGGCCCGCAAGACCTCCGTGTTCCTGAGCGCGGATCTTCCGGAGCTGCCCAGGATACGGGGGCTGGTCTCGGCCATTTCGGTCCTGAAGGACCTGGAAGAGGAGATCCAGCGCTGCATCCTGTCAGAAGATGAGATCGCCGACAGCGCCAGCGCAGAGCTGAAGCGTATCCGGCGGGCCATCCTGCGGCAGAACGAGGCCATCCGCTCCAAGATCCAGCAGATCGTGGGCTCCGCCCAGAACCGCTTGTTCCTTCAGGACGCCCTGGTCACCATGCGCCAGGGACGCTACGTGATCCCGGTCAAAGCGGAGCACAAAAACCGGCTGCCCGGAATCGTCCACGACCAGTCCTCCTCCGGGGCCACCCTTTTTGTGGAACCCCAGACCATCGTCAACATGAACAACGAGCTGCGGGAACTGGAACTGGAAGAAAAGAAGGAAATCTTCCGTATCCTCCAGGAGCTGTCGGGCCGCGTGGGCATGCAGGAGCTGCAGATCAAAGGAAACCAGGAGATCCTCACCCGGCTGGATTTTATGTTCGCTAAAGGCCGGCTGGCCTGCAACATGAAAGGCAGCCTGCCCAACATCAACGGGGAGGGGATCCTGCGCATCCGAAAAGGGCGGCATCCCCTGATCGACAAGAAAACCGTGGTGCCTGTGGACGTGAGCATCGGGGAGTCCTACGACACCCTGGTGGTGACCGGCCCCAACACCGGGGGCAAGACCGTGACCCTTAAAACCGTGGGCCTGCTGTGTTTGATGGCCCAATCCGGGCTCTTCGTTCCCGCCGGGGACGGCACGGAGCTTCCTGTTTTTGAAAACGTCTTTGCCGACATCGGCGACGAGCAGAGCATCGAGCAGAGCCTGTCCACCTTCAGTTCCCACATGAACAACATCGTGGATATCGTGGCGGGGGCCGGAAAGGGCACCCTGGTCCTGCTGGACGAGCTGGGCGCCGGCACGGATCCCACGGAGGGCGCCGCCCTGGCCATGGCCATCCTGGACCACCTGTACGGCAGCGGCGCCGTCACCTTCGCCACCACCCACTACACGGAGCTGAAGAAATACGCCCTGGCCACCCCTGGCGTGCAGAACGCCTCCATGGAGTTCGACGTGGAGACCCTTTCGCCCACCTTCCGGCTGACCATCGGCGTGCCGGGGAAATCCAACGCCTTCGAGATCTCCCAAAAACTTGGACTGGCGCCCCACATCATCGCCCAGGCCAGAAACCTGCTGGAGCGGGGCGACATCCAGTTCGAAGAGGTGCTTTCTTCCATCGAAAAAGAGAAGAAGCAGGCCGAGGAGGAGCGGGAGGAAGCCATCCTCCTGAAGCTTTCCCTGCAGGAGCAGAAGACCCGCATGGACCGGCTGGAAGAGCGGCTGCAAGGGGAAAAAGAAAAGCTGCTCCGGGACGCCCGGGAAGAAGCCCGGGAGATGCTGCGGGACGCCCGGGAGACCGTGGACGAGGCCCGCAAGGAGATCGACCGGGTCCAGAAAGCCCTCCGGGAGGGCCAGGATCCGGAGATGCTCCGCATCCTGGAAGAGCAAAAGCGGGTCCTTCGGGAGAAGGAAAAAGCCTTTAGAGAGAGCCAAAAACCCATCGTCAACCCCGCGCCGCCAAACAAAGAAGAGATTCAGATCGGCGGCCGGGTGAACGTGCTCACGGTGGGCCAAAAGGGCAGCGTGCTCACTTTGCCCGACGACAAGGGCAGCTTTATGGTCCAGGTGGGATTGCTGAAGCTTTCGGTCAACCTGGCGGACGTGACTCTGG
>CAZCTS010000008.1:0-24039 GCA_964501635.1 uncultured Oscillospiraceae bacterium
CCGTATATGCAGATTTGCGCGCCCCGGTCCGCCGCCGAAAGGATCGCCTCCGCGGCGGGGGCCATGTCGTTCATCCGAAAGGGGTCGTAGGTCCGCCGGGGACGGGGGTCGAGAAAATCCGCGACCTCCTCTTTGCCTTTGATCCCTCTGTTGCAGAGGATCTGTAAAATGCTTTCAGGGACCCCTTCGGGTCCCTCGAGCGCTTCGCTGTTCTGTTCTGAAAATACCCACCGGGCCATATGCCTTCCTTTGCGGTGCTTTGATTGCTTAGGGGGAAACGTAATCCCGGGGGTTCTTGTACACGCCGTTCACCCGGACCTCGAAGTGGAGGTGGGGACCCGTGGACCTGCCGGTGGAGCCCACCTTGGCGATGGACTGCCCCCGGGCCACCACGGTGCCCTTGCTCACCAAAAGCTTGCTGGAGTGCGCGTAGAGGGTGACGATCCCGCCGCCGTGGTCTATCATCACCATGTATCCATAGCTGTTGTTCCAGCCGGCGCTGATGACGGTGCCGGCGTTGGCCGCCAGGATGTTCGTGCCGGAAGGGGCGGCGATGTCGATGCCGGTGTGCATCTTGTAGACCCGAAGGATGGGATGGATGCGGTTTCCGAAGGCCGAGGAGATCCGGGTGCTGGCCTGGGAAGGCCAGGCCATATTGCCGCCGATGTAGTTTCCGCCGCCCTGGAGGGCCAGGATCTTTGCGGTAAGGGCGTTGGCTTCGGCATTCAGGGCGTCGATCTGCCTGGCCAGCTGGGCGTTGTCCTTGTCGATGGCGGATTTTTTGCTCTGCACCTGCCCTTTGCTGGATTGCAGGGATTCCTGGCGTACGCTCTCTTCGGCCTGCTGGCTCAGCAGGGTGTCCCGCAGGGCCTGGAGCTCCATTTTTTGTCCGATCACCTTGTCGTATTGGGCCTGGAGCTGTTCCAGGAGCTTGGCGTCGCTGTCGTAGATCCTCTGAATGATATCCAGGTTGGTCATAAAATCGGACATGTCGGAGGAGCCCAGCAATACGGTCAGGATGCCCACTTCTCCGTTTTTGTACATATTGCGGAGTCTGGCGTTGAGGCTGTCGTTCTGGTCGGCGATCTCCGTTTCCAGGATCGACAGCTCCTGGAGTTTCTGGGAGATCTTCGATTTTGTGGAGTTGATGTTCTTCTGAAGGGCGTTCAGCTCCACTTCCGCCGAATAGATCTGCTTTTCCAGGGCCCGGATCTCGTTCTGGAGGGCGCTGGACTGCTTCTTCCCTGCGTTCAGCTCGCTTTGGATGTCGTCGATCTTGTCGTTGATATCGTCCAGCTGGCTCTGGCTGGGGGCGGAGGCATAGCCCAGCGGCGCAAGCCAGGCGCCGCTCCAAAGCGCCGCAAGCAAAAGCCAGGCAAGGATCCTGGATCTGCGTTTTGCTCTTTGCTTTCCAAACATGATATGATTCCCCCTGTGATCCCCTTTTCGTTGAAGTCCGGCGCATGGCCGGGCCTTTTATACCTGCAGGAAGCGGCGCATGGACAGGATGCTGCCGAAGGCGCCGATGCTCATGCCCAGAGCGATAAATATCCAGGTGAGATTGCGCATCATGAACCCCACTTCCACAAAGGAGGTGGAAAAGAGCAGCAAGGCCTGGGTGGTAAACAATTCCACCGTCCGGGAGTAGATCATCCAAATGAGCCCCAGGGCGATCCCTGCGGAAATGGAGCCGATCATCATGCCCTCGGCCAGCAAGGGCCCTCGGATGAACCAGTTGGTGGCGCCCACATATTTCATGATCATGATCTCCCTCTGCCGGGCCATGACCGTCAGCTTGACCGTGTTGGAGACCACGATCACCGAGACGATGATCAGGAACAGAATGATGATCAGCGCGCCGTTTTGAATAATGTCCGTAATGGCGAGGATCTTTTTGACTTCTTCGTGATAATAGCGCACATCCTCCACGCCGATCAGATTGCGGCAGGCTTCGTACATCAGCTGGCCGTCCTCCAGGGACGCCAGTTCCACCCGCAGGGAATTGGGCAGCGGGTTCTCCGCCAGCCCGTCCAGCAGGTAGGCCTTTTCGCCCCAGCGCTCCTTGAAGTGTTCCAGGGCCTCCTCCTTGGTGACATAGGTGACGTTGGCCACCTCGTCCATGGACAGAAGGCTCCGGGTGATGGTGTTTGCGTCTTCCAGGGTGGTCTCGTCCAGCAGGTAGACCTCGATGGTGGTGAACTGCTGCTTGGCGCTCTCCGTGGCGATATTGATGTTGACCGTCAGAAAGAAAAACAGTCCCAGGATCAGCAGCATGGCTGTGATGGAAAATATGGAGGCCAGGCTCATTCCTTTGTTGCGGAACACCTGGACGAAAGCCTGTGTGAGCGCGTATTTTATGCCTCTAATCATCGTATCCGTACTCTCCTCCCCAGGCGTCCCGGACGATGCGGCCCTTGTCGATGGCAACGACCCGCTTGCCCATCCGGTCCACGATGTCCTTGGCGTGGGTGACCATCAGGACCGTGGTTCCCCTGCGGTTGATCTGGTTGATCAGCTTCATGATCTCCCAGGCGGTGTCCGGATCCAGGTTGCCGGTGGGCTCGTCGGCGATGAGCATCATGGGATTGTTGATCAGGGCCCGGGCGATGGCGACCCGCTGCTGCTCTCCGGCGGAAAGCTCCGCGGGGAACTTGTCGGCTTTGTCGCTGATGCCCATCAGGGACAGGACCTGGGGGATCTGGCGGCGCATGGCTCGCTGGGTGGCGTGGACCACCTCCATGGCGAAGGCCACGTTTTCGTACACCGTCATTTCCTCGATCAGGTTGAAGCTCTGGAATACAATCTGGGGCAGCAGGCGAAAATCCTGAAACACCATGCCGATGCTGCGCCGGAGTCCCGGGATCTCCCGGTTGGACAAGTGGGTGATCTCTCTTCCGTTGACGAAAATGTCTCCTTCGTCGGGCTCTATTTCCTTTAAAACCAGCTTGATCAGCGTGGATTTGCCGGCGCCCGAGGGACCAACCAGGAACACGAAATCGCCCTTTTCTATCTTGATCGTCGCGTCTTTGAGTCCGACATTGCTGCCGTACATCTTGGTGACGCCCTCAAATCTAATCACGAATGTCCCTCTCTTGTATGTTTTTTGTTATTTCATCGCTTCAGTATACTATATATCCCGTTTAATGAAAACAGCATTTAACGAAATTGCCCCGGGAAGAGGTCCGCTTCGGCGCGTTCCAGCCGGTCCCAAAGCTCTTTGAGCCCGGACCCGGTCTTCTGTCGCACGGAAGCGATGCTGTAGGGCAGCTGGCAGTTGTACTGGGCCCGGCAGAGATCCTCCGGAGCCAGACAGGGGATTTCCAGACAGGAGACTCGGCCCAGAAAGCGCTGAAGCTCTCCCCGGTGGACGCCCCGGTTCATCTTGTTGAGCACCCAAACCGCGTCGGGCCGCTCCATTCGGATGCGATCCACGAGCCCCGCTGCGGGGATCAGGGTGGAAGGCAGGGGATCCACCACAAAAACCACCGCGTCCATCTCCGGCAGGATCTCCCACAAGGCCTCCAGGGAGAGGCCCGAGCAGTCGAACAGGAGCAAGGTGCCCTCCAGGTTGTGAATCAGCCGCAGCCGCTCCAAAACCGAGGGTCCGGGCGCCGTGGGATCAGCGTATTCTCCGGGGCAGCGGAGGGCCCAGCGGATGCCTTCCTCGCAGTTGGACAGGCCCTTGATGCTGCGCTGCTGGGCCATCAATGTATAGAAAGGGTAAAAATCCCTTTGAAGAAAGCGCTTGCCGATGCCGAAGGCTTCATAAAAATAGGGGGAGCCCAGCTCGGCCAGCGTGACCGCCTCCCGGGGCTTGTGGGCGGCCGCCCAGGCGGCCAGCAATCCGGTCAGGAGGCTGACGCCGCTTCCTCTCCCGGCGCCGGCCACGGCGATCTTTCTTTTCTCTTTGACGGCGGGAAGCGCTTCCCGGTTCCCGCTGCGGTCGGGCATGCGAAAAAGTTTTTCTTGGTCCATGAGTATTCCTGTCCGAGTCTCCCGAACCCAGCCGCTTGTATTATACATTATTTACCATTCGTGTCAAGGTTGGAACCCCGGAAAACGTGAAGCCTGCCGGAAGGGCAGGCTTTGGCTCAGGATGGGGAGAAATGGGTGATAGGGCAAGATCTACCGCAGGATGGCCCGGAGGGCGCCGGCGATGGCGGCGGCGGTGAGTCCGTATTTTTCCAGCAGTTCATCCGGCTTGCCGGACTCGCCGAAGGTGTCCTGGATCCCCACGAAGGACACCTTCGCGGGCGCCTTGGCGCAGCAGATCTGGGCGACCGCGGCGCCCAGGCCGCCGATCACCGTGTGTTCCTCGGCTGTGACGATGCCTCCGGTCTCCCGCGCCGCCCGGATCACGGCTTCCTCGTCCATGGGTTTTAAGGTATGCATGTCGATGACACGCACCCGGATCCCTTCTCCGGCCAGCTGTTCCGCCGCTTCCAGGGCGCGGCTTACCATGATGCCCGTGGCGATGACGGTGCAGTCCCCGCCTTCCCGGATCGTGAGGGCTTTCCCGATCCGCACGTCGGTCTCTTCATTATATATGACCGGAACGGCTGCCCGTCCCAGCCTTACATAGACCGGACCTTTCATCTCCGCTGCGGCCTTGAGCAGCTTCCGGGCCGACACGTCGTCCGCCGGATTCAGCACCGTCATGCCGGGAATGGCGCGCATCAGGGCCAGATCCTCGATGGCCTGGTGGCTGGCGCCGTCTTCGCCCACCGTGAGCCCTGCATGGGTGGCGCAGATTTTGACGTTCGCGCCGGTGTATCCGATGGAATTCCGGATGATCTCGAAAGCCCGCCCCGCCGCAAACATGGCAAAGGTGCTGGCAAAGACCGTCTTTCCCGAGATGGCCAGCCCTGCCGCCATGCCGTACATGTTGGCTTCGGCGATCCCCGCGTTAAAAAACCGCTGCGGATAGACTTTGGCGAATTCCTTCGTCATGGTAGAGCCGGAAAGGTCCGCGTCCAGGACCACGATGTCCTCCCGCGCTGCGCCCAATTCAACCAGGGCCCTTCCGTAGCTCTGTCTGGTCGCTATATTTTCTCCCATTACAGTGTCCCTCCCAGTTCCGCCATCGCCTGCTCCGCCTGCTCCTTGTTCGGCGCTTTGCCGTGCCAACCGGCCTGATCCTCCATAAAGGAAACGCCTTTGCCTTTATGGGTTTCGGCTACCAGCACGGTGGGGCTGCCTTTGTGCTTCCTGGCCTTCGCGAAGCAGGAGCGGATGGCGTCCATGTCGTGGCCGTCCAGTTCCAGCACGTTCCAGCCGAAGGCCCGGAACTTTTCGGCGATGGGCATCACCTTCATGACGTCCTTGTTCCACCCGTCGATCTGCAGTCCGTTGTGATCCACGATGGCGCAAAGATTATCCAGACCGTAGTGGGACGCCGCCATCGCCGCTTCCCAGACGATCCCTTCCTGGAGCTCGCCGTCCCCCAGCATCGCGTAGACCCGGCTGGCTCTTCCGTCCAGCCGCCCGGCCAGGGCCATGCCCAGAGCGGCGGAAAAGCCCTGCCCAAGGGATCCGGTGGACATCTCCACGCCGCACAATTTCAACATGGAGGGATGCCCCTGAAGGCAACTGTCGAGTTTCCGGAACGTGAGCAGGTCTTCCTTAGGAAAGAATCCCGCTTCCGCCAGACAGGCGTACAGCACCGGCGAGGCGTGCCCCTTGGAGAGAACGAACTTGTCCCGCTCAGGGTCCAAGGGATGCTTGCCATCCAGGTTCATTTCGTCAAAATAAAGAACCGTCATGATATCCGCCGCCGACAGGGATCCCCCCGGATGGCCCGATCCGCCGTGATACACTTCCCGGATGATGTGCTGCCGGATCAGTGCCGCCTTGTCCTGCAGTGCTTTCTTGTCCATTTCTCCTCCTTGCATGCCATGAGCAAAAACCGTTCCCGGTCCCAGCTCGCCTATTTCCTTTTTTGCGCCGCCACCTTGAGCAAAAACAAGGGCAGCGCGCCGACCCTGCGGATCCTGGAAGGCTCCTGTATTACCCGATACAGCCATTCCAGCCCATTGTTCCGGTAGAACGCAGGCGCCCGCTTCAAGGTGCCGGACCAGATGTCCAGGCTGCCGCCGATGCCCACGCCGACCTTGGCCCGCAGCGCATCCCGGTGGGCATCCAGGAACTGCTCCTGCCTGGGCGAGCCCAGGGCCACACAGAGGAAATCCGCGCCGGAGCCGTTGATTTCTTCGATGATCGAAGGAATTTCTTCCGTTGTAAAATATCCGTGACGGGCCCCTGCGATCTGCAGATCCGGGATCCGGGACGTCATATTTTCCGCCGCTTTTTCGGCAATCCCGGGCTTGCCGCCCAGAAAATAGACGCTGCGGCCCATGCGGGCGGCTGCTTCCAAGGCGCCTTGCGCAAAATCGATGCCGGTCACCCGCTCTTTCAGCGGGCGGCCCAGGATCCGGGACGCGTAGAGCAGCCCCACGCCGTCGGGGATCACCAGCTCCGCCCGGCGCAGGATATCCGAAAGCGCCGGATCCCTGGAAGCCCGAAGGACGATCTCTGAATTGGGGGTGGCGATCAGGGAAAGCCTCTGCCCCTGCAAAAGATCCTCAAAAATGCCCAGCGCATCGCCCGGGGTCACATCGTCCACGGGAATGCCCAATATTTCGATTTTCGCTCTCTGCTCCTTCATACCCTCTCCGTCAATAAAGTAATCTTACCATAAACAGTCCTTCGGATACACACGATTTTGCGCAAAATGATAGAATCGGACCGGCGCCTGTGCTATCATAGATGAATATTGATTCAGGAGGAAGCCAATGAAAATATGCGTCATAGGCCTGGGCTATATCGGACTCCCCACCGCGGCCATGTTTGCCCGCGCCGGGATGGATGTGCTGGGCGTCGATCGAAACAGCGCCGTCACCGAAGCCCTGAACGAAGGGCGGATCCTCATCGAGGAAGAGGGTCTGGCGGAATTGATCCGGGAGGTGGTGGATCAGGGCAGACTGCGGGCTGCTGCGGAGCCCGAGGAGGCCTCGGCCTTTATCATCGCCGTGCCCACCCCCATCCGGGAAGACAAGCGGGCGGACATGTCCTATGTGGAATCGGCCAGCCGCTCGGTGATTCCTTATCTGCGGGCCGGCAACCTCGTGGTCCTGGAGTCTACTTCCCCTGTGGGCACCGTGGACGAATTGATGAAGCCAATCTTAGAAGAAAGCGGTCTCCGGGCAGGCCTGGACTTCTTTCTGGGCCATTCCCCCGAGCGGGTCATCCCGGGCAGCATCCTGCGGGAGCTGGTGGCCAACGACCGGATCGCCGGCGGCGTCAACGAAGCCTCCGCGAAACGCATCGCAGACCTGTACCGAGCCTTTGTACAAGGCCAGATCTACGAGACCGACGCCCGCACCGCGGAGCTGTGCAAGCTGTCGGAAAACACCTACCGGGATGTGAACATCGCCTTTGCCAACGAGCTGGCCAAAATCTGCGAAGCCCAGGGCATCGACGTGTGGAATCTGATCCGGCTGTGCAACCGGCATCCCCGGGTGAACATCCACCAGCCAGGGCCCGGCGTGGGCGGACACTGCATCGCCGTGGACCCGTGGTTTATCGTGGAAAAAAATCCCGAGCAGGCCCGCATCATCCGCTTGGCCCGGGACACCAACGACGGCATGCCCCCTTATGTGGCGGAGAAGGTTTCGGAAATTCTGAAGGACGTTACAAATCCGGTGGTGGGCGTGCTGGGCATCACCTACAAGCCGGATGTGGACGATACGCGGGAGAGCCCTATCCTGACGCTCATGGACTTGCTGCAGAAACGGGGCGTCGCTGTGCGCTTCTTCGACCCCCACGTGACCGGTCGCGCCGGCGCGTCCAAAGACGCGCCGGAGGCCGCCGCAGGCTGCGACCTGCTGGTGCTGGGCGTCAACCATCAGGCCTTCCGGTCTCTGGACTATCAGGCCCTGGCGGGCGCCATGCGCAGCCCGGTCCTGCTGGACACGCGCAACTGCGCCGATGCGGAGGCGGCTGCCCGGGCGGGCTTTACCCTGTATTCCCTGGGCCGCTAAAGCCCGCCCGAACGAAAAGCCGCCGGCGCGCCGGCGGCTTTTAGCATGGCTCCGCAGGAGCCGGCAGCCGCACCGGCACCGCGTCCCCGATCTCCATGCTGTCAAAGGTCACCCTGCAGTCCCGGGCGATCACCTTTACGCCGGCCCGGCCGGCCCGGTGCAGGGCATCCGCAAAGGCCCGGTGCATGGCGCTGTTGGGTTCGAAGTAGTCCACACCCTTCATCTGGATCACGAAGAGGATGCAGGCCTCGAAGCCGCTCTCCAGGCAGGCTTCCAGCTCCTGGATGTGCTTCAGTCCTCTTTCGGTGGGCGCGTCCGGAAAGCGGACCGCGCCCCGGTCCTCCAGTGTCGCTCCCTTCACTTCCATGAACATCTTCCGCCCGTCCCCCTCGATGTAAAAGTCGAAGCGGGAGCGGCCGAACGTCGTCTCCGGCCGTATCAGGGAAATCTCCCGGAACAAGCCGCTCGAAGGCAGCCACTCCATCACGGCCGCGTTGGGGGCCGAAGCGTCGATGTTGATGATCCGCTCCCCTTTCCTGGCGGAGATCACATCGAAGCGGGTCTTCCGGCGGGGATCGTCGTTCTCCCGCACCCAGATCCGGGCGCCAGGGGTCAGGATCTCCCTGCAGCGGCCCGTGTTTTTCACGTGGGCCACCTGAAGGAGACCGTCGATTTCGATATGGGCGATAAAACGATTCGGGCGGTCTAAAAAGACCGCCGGAACCATGTGGTCGTATTGCACGCTGTCCGCTCCGTTTCTTATTGGATCTTCCGGAACTTATCATACCGTGCCTGAAGCAGCTCGTCCAGTGGGACCTGCTGCCTTTCTGCGATAAACGCGGCGATCTCCTCTTTCAGGAAAGCGAAGGTCTTTTGAAAATCCCCTTCGTTTTCGGGGATGATCCGCTCCGCGATGGACAGTTCCAACAGGTCCGCCGCCGTCAATTTGAGACACTCGGCGGCCTCGGGCGCACGGGTCGGATCTTTCCAGAGGATGCTGGCGCAGCCTTCCGGGGAAATGACGCTGTAGACGGCGTTTTCCAGCATCCAGACCTGGTCCGCCACGGCGATCCCCAGGGCGCCTCCGCTGCCCCCTTCTCCGATCAATATAGCCAGGACAGGCACCCGAAGCGCCATCATTTCCATTAAATTTGAAGCGATGGCCTGGCCCTGGCCCCGCTCCTCGGCGCCGATGCCGCAGAAGGCGCCGGAAGTGTCCACGAAGGTGACCACCGGGCGTCCGAACTTCTCGGCCTGCTTCATCAGGCGCAGGGCCTTCCGATACCCTTCCGGATGGGCGCTGCCGAAATTTCTGGCTACCCGCTCCCGGGTCGTGGTCCCTTTTTCCTGGGCGATCACCGTCACATAGGACTGTCCCAGCCGGGCGATCCCGCCCACTATGGCCGGATCGTCGCCGAAGCACCGGTCCCCGTGGAGCTCGGTGAACTCGTCAAAGATCCCTTTGATGTATTGGCCCGCCGTGGGGCGGTCCTGGGCTCTGGCCGCCGCCACCCGATCTTTTGCGCTCATAGCCTTAGCCTTCCTTTCGCTCTGTGCGATGGGCCCGCAGCATCCGGGCGATGAATTTTTTCTGCTCGCCGCGGGGGACGATCTTGTCGATAAAGCCGTTTTTCAGCAGCGATTCGGCACGGCCCAGACCCGGCGGCAGCTTCTGGCGGATCGTCTGCTCGATCACTCTGGGACCGGCAAAGCAGATCAGCGCGTCCGGTTCGGCGGCGATCACATCCGCCTCCATGGCAAAGCTGGCGGTGACGCCCCCCGTGGTCGGATCGGTCAGGACGGCCAGGTAGAAGCCTCCCCTGTCGGAAAACCGCTTGACGGCGCCGCTGGTCTTGGCCATCTGCATCAGGGACAGCATCCCCTCCTGCATGCGGGCCCCGCCGGAAGCCGTAAAGCCTACCACGGGCAGATTCTTATCCGCTGCGTATTCGAACAGTCTGGCGATTTTCTCCCCGGTGACGGTCCCCATGGACCCCATCATGAACGCCGGCTCCATGACAAAAAGCACGGCCGGATTCCTGCCGATGCGGGCCTGCCCCGTCACCACGCTTTCCGACTCCCGGGAGGCCAGCTCCGCGGCCCGCAGCTTTTCCGGATACTCGGGGAAACGCAGGGGGTCCGTGCCGGCCATGTCCGCCCAAAGCTCCTGAAAGCTGTCCGGATCGGCGATCATGTGGATCCGCTGCCGGGCGTTCAGGCGCAGGTGCTTGCCGCAGCTGGGGCAAACGTTGTGGCTTTCCTGCAAGTCGCTGGAAAACACCGACTTCTTGCAGCCGGGGCAGACCGTGCAGAGCTCCTGGGGGATGTTCACCTCCGAAGGAGGCTTGATCCTGCCCGAAACCGAAGGCTCCAGGTCGTTGCGGGGCTTCTTGAACAATCCTTTGATCATCGTTGATTCCTCGATTCCAAATAACCGGTGGTATAGGTCCCGTTTCGGAAGGCTTCGCCCGAAAGGATGTCGATGTGCATTTCGATGTTGGTGTCCACGCCCCGGATCAGCAGCTCCGCCAGGGCGGCCTGCATTTTGCGGATCGCCTCCTCCCGGTTGTCCCCGTGGACGATCAGCTTGCCCAGCAGGGAATCATAGTAAGGCGGCACAGTGCAGGAGGCGTAGAGAAAGGTGTCGAAGCGGATGCCGGGACCGCCCGGAATATGCAGAAAGTCCACCGTGCCCGAGGAAGGACGAAAATCCAGCGCCGGATTTTCGGCGTTGATCCGGCACTCGATGGAATGCCCCCGGAAGCGAAGGTCCTTCTGATCCATGGAAAGCGGCACATCGGCGGCGATGCGGATCTGCCACTTGACCAGGTCGATGCCGCTGACCATTTCCGTCACCGGATGCTCCACCTGGAGGCGGGTGTTCATCTCCATAAAGTAATGGTTTCCCTCGCTGTCGACCAGAAACTCCACGGTGCCCGCGTTGACGTAGCCGATTTTCCTTGCGGCGCGCAGGGCGTCCCGCTGCATGCTTTTGCGGGTCGCCTCGGGCAGGTTTGCCGCCGGACTTTCTTCCATCACCTTCTGCTTCCTGCGCTGCATGGAGCAGTCCCGCTCCCCGAGGCAGACCGCTTTTCCAAAGGCGTCGGCCAGGATCTGGACCTCGATGTGGCGCACGGACTGCAAATATTTTTCCAGATAGAGCCCCCCGTCGCCAAAGCTGGAGGACGCCTCCCGGGAAGCGTCCAGAAACGCTCCCTCAAAGCCGCTCTTTTCGCTCACGAGCCGGATCCCCCGGCCGCCGCCGCCGGCCCGGGCTTTGATCAGCAGCGGATAGCCGATCTCCTCCGCCCGCTTTTTTGCCTCCTCCGGGTCCTCCAGCGATTCGGATCCGGGCACCACCGGCAGGCCGATCTTTTTCATGGTCCTGCGGGCATTGTCCTTGTCGCCCATGGCGGCGATGTGGGCGCTTTCCGGTCCGATAAAGCGAATCCCGCATTGATCGCAAAGCGAGGCGAATTTGGCGCTCTCGGCTAAAAATCCGTACCCCGGGTGAATGGCCTGGGCATGGGTGACGGCCGCCGCCGAAAGGATCGCCTGCATGTTCAGATAGCTGTCCACGGCCGGCGCCTTGCCGATGCAGATGCTCTCGTCGGCGAGCCCCACGTGGAGGGCTTCCCGGTCCGCCTCGCTGTAGACGGCCACCGTGGAGATGCCCATGTCCTTGCAGGCTCGTATGATGCGGACCGCGATCTCTCCCCGGTTGGCGATCAGTATTTTTCCGAACATGTCATTCCTCCAGGACGGCAAAGGAAAACGTGCCTTCCGCCGCGATTTTGCCCGAAACCAACACGGAACCCTTGGCAAAGAAGAAAGGCGGCTTCCGGTTGGACAGGCAGCAGCGGATCTCCAGCTCGTCTCCGGGCTGCACTTTTTCTCTGAATTTCACCTGCTGGATCCCGGTGTAATAGGGCGTGGCGCCGGCCGTCATCTCGTTCTGCAGCAGCACGCAGCAGGCCTGGGCCATCATTTCGCAGAGGATGACGCCGGGGACCACCGGGTGGCCGGGAAAGTGCCCCTGCAGGAAGAACTCATCGCCCCGCACCGTGTAGGCGGCGATCGCCTCGCCCTCCACCAGCTCCGCCCGGTCCAGCAAAAGCATGGGGGCCCGGTGGGGCAGGATTTTTTCGATCTCTTTTCGATCCATGGTTTACTCCTCTTCGATCCGGAAAAGGCAGGCGCCGTATTCGACCACCGAGCCGTTTTCGACACAGATCTGGCGGATGACGCCACTAACGGGGGAAGCCACTTCGTTGAGCATTTTCATGGCGTCCACCACGCAGACCACCTGTCCCTTTTCCACGCGCTGCCCCAGGGAAACATAGGGTTCGCTCTCCGGCGAGGGGGCCATATAGACGATGCCCACCAGGGGGGAGATGACCTCCTGCAGCGAGGCGTCCGCTGCTGTTGCGGCGACTTTGCCGGCAAAGCCTTCCAAGGCTGCGCCGGCGCCCGCCGCGGGTTCCGCGTACACTGAAACGCCGCCCGGCGCGCTCTTTTCCAGCCGGATCCGAAGGCCGCTTTCTTCCACTTCGATGGCCGTCAATCCCTTGTCCAGCAGAATGTCTGCAAGATTTTCAACTTTCTCTAGATCCATCATTGATTCTTCCCCTTACACTCTGACGAAGACCAGGCAGGCATTGTGCCCCCCGAAGCCCAAAGACAGCGACAGGCTCACATCCACTGCGGTCTTTCTGGCCGTGTTGGGCACATAATCCAGATCGCAGTCCGGATCCGCCTGCCGATAGCCCAGCGTGGGCGGGATGAGGCCGTTCAGGGCCAGAAGGGACGCAATGGCCTCCACGGCGCCTGCGGCGCCCAACATGTGGCCCGTCATGGACTTGGTGGAGCTGATCAACACGTCCCGGTAAGCCCGTTCCCCCAGGGCCGCTTTGATGGCAAGAGTCTCGCACTTGTCGTTCAGGGGCGTGCTGGTGCCGTGGGCGTTGATATACATTTTGTCAAAGCGGTCCCCGACGCGCTCCGCAAGCGCCTGGGCCATGGCCCGGGAGCCTCCGCTGGCCTCCGGATCCGGCGCCGTCATGTGGTGGGCGTCGCAGGTGTTTGCGTATCCGGCGATCTCCCCGTAGATGCGGGCGCCCCGGGCTTTGGCCCGCTCGTACTCTTCCAGGATCAGAATGCCGGCGCCTTCGCCCATCACGAAGCCGGACCGCTCCAGATCGAAGGGGATGGAGGCCCGGTCCGGGTCGGTGGCCTGGGTCAGGGCCATGCAGCTGGTGAAACCCGCCACGCTGATGGGATTGATGGCCGCTTCGCTGCCTCCGGCGATCACTGCGTCCGCGTAGCCGTGGCGGATGGCCCGGCAGGCCTCTCCGATGGAGTGGGTCCCGGTGGCGCAGGCGGTGACGACCGGCAGGTTGATCCCCTTGGCGTGAAAGCGGATGGCGGCCAGGCCCGAGGCCATGTTGCCGATCATCATGGGGACCAGGAAGGGGGAAACCCAGCGGGGCCCCTTCTGGAGCAGCTTTTCGGTCTCCTGGAACGTAGTTTGGATCCCGCCCACGCCGGAGCCGATGTAGACGCCCAGGCGGTCTTCGTCAACCGTGCCCAGAATGCCGCTGTCGGCCACGGCTTCGTCGGCGGCGGCCAGGGCAAACTGGATAAAGCGGTCATAGCGCTTGAATTCACTGCCGCCCAGGACCGCCTGACCGTCGAAATCCTTGACTTCCGCCGCCAGTTTCACCTTGTACTGGGCCGTGTCGAAGTAGCTGATCTCTCCGATGCCGTGGCGGCCTTCCAGCATGGCCTTCCACATGGCTTCCACGCTGTTGCCGATGGGACTGACGGCCCCCATCCCTGTGATTACGACTCTTCTCATGATTCTCTCCCCGCTTCGTATTCGGCTTTCAAGCGCTCAAACACTTCCGACACCGGCAGGATCTCCTCTGCCAGATAACCCTTCGCTCCTGTAAAGACGAAGGCTTCCTCCATATTGCCCCGGTAGGCGTTGATCAGGGCCTGGGCGATGCAATAGGGCGCCTGGGTCTTTTTACAGGGCACCAGACAGTTGAATTCGCAGAACTTCGGCCGCTTTTCGCCCCGGGCCACCGCTTCGAGAAAACCGCTGTGGAACGCTCTGCCGGGAAGGCCCACGGGGCTTTCGATCAGCTGCACGTCCTGCCGGGCTGCGCGGATATAGGCTTCCTTGAACTCCAAAGAGGCATCGCACTCCGCGGTGGTGACGAAACGGCTGCCCAGCTGGGCGGCGCTGGCCCCCAGGGCCAGGATCTTTCGGATGTCGCCGCCGTAGTAAAGGCCGCCTCCGGCAATCAGGGGGATAGAGCCGAAGGGCTCCAGCTCCCGCTGCACGTCCAGGAAAATCGACTCCAGCGTGCACTGAGGATCCAACAGTTCCTCGGGTTTGAAGCCCAGGTGTCCCCCCGCCAGAGGCCCTTCCACCACCACGGCGTCGGGGAGCCGTCCGAAGCGGCTCTGCCAGCGCTTGGCGATGAGCCGGGCCGCCTTTCCCGAAGAGACGATGGGCGCGATCTTTGTCCGGCAGTTTTCCGGCAGCAGTTCCGGAAGCTCCAGCGGCAGCCCGGCTCCGGCAAAGAGGATGTCCGCCCCTGCGGCCGCGGATTCCCGGACCAGCTTGTCGAAATCCCGCAGCGCCACCATAATGTTTACCCCGATGACGCCCCGGGTCTTTTCCTTCGCCGCCCGGATCTCGCTTCCGATGGAGCGGCCCTGTTTCATAAAATCCAGCCCGGTGGCGGAGATCACGCCGATCCCGCCCTGCTCCGCCACGGCGGAGGCCAGTCCGTGGAGCGAAATGCCCACGCCCATGCCACCCTGCACCACGGGCAGGGGGATCCTGAGATCTCCGATGGACCAGCTGTTGTCTTCCCACTTACGCATTCGTCCTCCTAAATGTACAAGCCGCCATCCACCCGGATGACTTCCCCGGTGATATAGGCGCCGGTCTCACCGGCCAGAAAGACCACCGTGCGGGCCACGTCCTCCGGCGTCCCGAAGCGCCGCAGGGGGATCTGCTGGCGGATCGCCTCCTGCTTTTCCGGGGGCAGGGCTCCGGTCATTTCTGTTTGGATAAAGCCGGGCGCCACTGCGTTGCAGGTGATGCCCCTGCCCGCCAGCTCCTTTGCCACGGACTTGGTAAAGCCGATGAGCCCGGCCTTGGAAGCGGCGTAGTTGGCCTGTCCGGCGTTGCCCATCATGCCGGACACGGAAGAGATGTTGATGATGCGTCCGGACCGCTTTTTCAGAAATTGCCCGTACAGGCTCTTTGTAAAGTGGAAAGCGCCTCCCAGATTCACATCCATCACGCGGGCGAAGTCCTCCTCGGACATGCCCGCCAGCAGTCCGTCCCGGGTGATCCCGGCGTTGTTGACCAGGATGTCCACGCCGCCGAATTCGGTCAGTATGGCGGACACCACCAGGGGCACCTGGTCCGGATCCGCCACATTGCAAGCATAGGCCACGGCTTTGCCGCCCCATTGGGCCGCTTCCTGGCACACCGCCAGGGCCGCCGCTTCGCCGCCGTTGTAGATCACGGCGATATCCGCCCCTTCGGCGGCCAGCGCCAGGGCGATGGCCCGGCCTATCCCCCGGGACCCTCCGGTGATCAGGGCTGTTTTACCTTTCAACATTGCGATGCTCCTCCTTCCATTTTTCCAGACCTTCCGGAGTATCCGCAGAAACGACCCGGACCTCCGGGGAGATCCGGCCCACAAAGCCGCTCAGGGCTTTGCCGGGTCCGGCCTCCACGAAGCAGTCTAGCCCCTGTCCTATCATATGACGAACGATCTGCTCCCAGCGGACCGGATGATTGATCTGTTTTTTCAGATGCTCCGCCGGATCCGCTCCGTAGACCTGCCCCGTGTAATTGGAATACAGCGGCATCAGCGGCTCTTGGAATATCACCCGCTCCAACTCCGCCTCCATCTTTTGGGCGGCTTCGTCCATCAAGGGAGAATGGAAGCCGCCGCTGACGGGCAGCAGCAGGCTCCGGCCTTTTTCTTCCTTGATCTTCTCCTGGAGGGATAGGATGTCTTCCGGAGAACCGGCCACCACCAGCTGACCCGGGCAGTTATAATTGACGGGGTACAGCTTTCTTCCCAGGCAGAGAGCTTCCACGGCTTCGTTTTCCATCCGGAGGACCGCCAGCATGGCACCCGGATTTTTGGCGGCGGCCTCGGCCATGTAACAGGCTCTTTTTGTGACCAGGTCGAAGCCTTCCTCCGGCGTGCAGTACCCGGCAAAGGCCAGGGCTGCCAGTTCGCCCAGGGAAAAGCCCGCGGCGGCGGCGGGGCGCATCCCGGCCTCCGCCGCCGCCGCGGCGGCGGCCAGATCCACGGCATAGACCGCCGGCTGGGTGTTTTCCGTCTTGGCCAGCTCTTCGGCGCTTCCCGAAAAACAAAGATCCAGCAGATCGGGGCGCCGCCGGGTCAGGCGGTCAAAAATAGTTCTGGCCGCCGGGCTGTGCTCGTACAGCGCTTTTCCCATGCCTGTATACTGGGCTCCCTGGCCGCTGAACAAATAGCCTATTCCAGCCATCGGTCGCTCCCTCTCAGCAATTCTTCGGCTTCCCGGACCAGGGAGTGGACGATCTCCCGGGCCGTCTCCTCTTTTTTGAGCATGCCGGCGATCTGTCCCGCCATAAAGTATCCTTCCGCTTCGGAGCCTTCCCTTGCGGCCTTTCGAAGGCCTCCGGCCCGCAGGGCCGACAGCTCGCTGTCGTCGACGCTGCTGTCGAATTCCCACTCGGCGTACTTGCGGGTCATGGGGCTTTTAAGGGCCCGGATCGGATGGCCCGAACGGCGTCCCGTCACGATGGTGGCTGTGTCGGAAGCCTTGATCAGCTTGTTTCGGTAATTTTCGTGGATGTCGCACTCCCGGGCCATCAGAAAGCGGGTGCCCAGCTGCACGCCGGAGGCGCCCAGCATCAGGCAGGCGGCCAGGCCACGCCCGTCTCCGATGCCGCCGGCGGCCACCACCGGGATCTTGACGGCGTCGCAGACCTGGGGCACCAGGACCAGGGTGGACAGGTCCCCCACGTGGCCGCCGGACTCCCCGCCTTCGGCGATGACCGCCGAGGCCCCCACGCGTTCCATCAGCCGGGCAAAGGCCACAGAGGCCGCCACGGGGATCACCCGGATGCCGGCCGAGAGCCAGCCTTCCATGTAGCTGGCCGGATTGCCCGCTCCCGTGGTCACCACGGGCACTCCTTCTTCGACGACCACCCGGGCCGCGTCCATAGCCCCGGGGCTCATGAGCATGATGTTGACCCCAAAGGGCTTGTCCGTCAGCGCCCTGGTCTTTCTGATCTCTGTCCGCAGCCACTCGCTGTCGGTGTTCATGGCAGAAATAATACCCAGGCCTCCGGCTTCGGAGACCGCGGCGGCAAGCTTTGCGTTGGCGATCCACGCCATGCCTCCCTGGAAAACAGGGTATTGAATGCCCAGCAGGGCAGAAATGTCAGAGCGCAGCATCCGGACCTCCTATACGAGCTGGGCGATGGCGTCGATCACATGCTGGACCGTCTTGAGCTCTTCCGTGATCTTCAGTTCGATCTCGAAGGCCTCCTCCAGATTCATGACGATCTCCACCGTGTCCAGGGAATCCAGATTCAATTCCTCGAAGGTTTTGGACACATCGATGTCCTCCGGCGCGCAATCCTTGTACTGCGCTAAAATTTCAATTACTTTTTCTTTGATCATGGGTTTTTCCTCCTGATTGTTTGATTGGTTCAGTCTTTCGACCATTTTATGACGCAAGCTCCCGTGGTGAGTCCGGCGCCGAAGGCGCTCATCACCAAAAGCTGTCCTGCCTTGATCGCGCCCGATCTGCGGGCTTCGTCCAGCAGGATGGGAATGCTGGCGGCGGATGTGTTTCCGGTGTTCCGGATGTTGCTTAAAAATTTTTCGACCGGGATCGGCAGCTTTTTGGACGCGGCTTCCAAAATGCGCAGGTTCGCCTGATGGGGCAGCACGTGATCCACCGCTTGGGGCGAAACGCCCGCCGCTTCCAGGACATGAAGAATGTCCCTGACCATGGCGCTCACCGCGAACTTGTAGACCTCCTGCCCGTCCATGTGCAGGTAGACGTCCCCTTCTTTTTCCGCCGCATAGGGGCAGTTTCCCGCCGGGCGCTTCATGAACAATGGTTCCGCCCGGCCCACGGCGCCCACGCGTATGGAAAGCAGATCCTCTCCCTCTTCCAGCACCACGGCGCCTGCCCCGTCTCCGAACAGGACGCTCACGTCCCGCTTCGTCCAGTCCACGGTGCTGCTCATGGCTTCGGCGGCGATCAGCAGGATGCGCCGGGCCTTGCCCGATCCGATCAGCGCCTGGGCCAGATCCAGGCCGTACAGAAAGCCCGTGCAGGCGGCGCCGATATCCAGGGCCGGGCAGGCGCCGCCCAGCTCCTCCTGCACCAGGCAGGCCAGGGAGGGGGTGGCGTAATCCGCGCTGATGGTGGCGCAGAGGATATAGTCCATCTCATCGACGCTCCGCCCGGCGTCCGCCAGGGCCCCGGCGCCGGCTTGGGCGGCCGTCTTCGTCAGACCGCTTTCGCAGATGTGCCTGGATTCGATGCCGGTGCGGCTGTATATCCATTCGTGGCTGGTGTCCAGGATCCGGCTCAGCTCCTGATTCGTGATGCTCAATGGAGGAAGGCAGCTGCCTGTCCCTGTGATTTTTATGCTCATGGCTTTTCCTTCAGCAGTCTCTTTTCGAAAAATCCGTTCATTTTATACATGGCCGTGTACAGCGCCTCTTTTTCGGGTCCGGTCAAGCCGGCGGCCACATCGCTGACCAGTTTTTTGTGGAAATACCGGTGCACCCGCTCCATCTGCATGCCTTTTTCCGTCAGATTCACATAGACCCTGCGGCCGTCCGCCTCGTCCCGGACTTTGGACACGTAGCCCTTGCGGACCAGCTTGTTGATGGCCACCGTCACCGAGGGCAGCGTGATGCGCAGGTCTTCGGCGATGTCGCTGATAGTTCGCCCGACCCCCCGGTCATCTGCTGCGGACTCCAGGATGTGGACTTCGCTGACCGATAGATCGTGACCCGTGCGCTTTATGGAGACCTCCTCGATCTTTGTGATGGTCTTGAACGTGTCCACCAGAATATCGTTGAGCTGCTTGTTGAACGAAGTCATCGGATCCTCCTGCCTTCTGAACGCTCCAATTAGTTAGTTAGACTAACTATTTTACAATCAAATTATACACCTCCTGCGTCCTCTGTCAATAAAAAAATTAGGAGCTATATTTTGTATAGCTCCCACCGGCATTCCTGGATCAGATATTTCAGCTGGTATCTGCACTGAACCCCTTCCATGGCGCTCTGGCAATCGTAGAGCAAGGTCTTGATCCCGGCGATGCGCCGCTCCTCCACCAGAAAGATCTGCTCCACCTGGACTTCCTGCTCCGTTCCGTCTTCCCTTCGGAAGCGGAATTTGTAGGGCAGCGGCCGGCCCGCTCCCTTGAACACGGCGATGGCGTCCACCGGCTTTGCCACGATCCTCATGGTCCGTACCCTCCCATCGTAAGAAATTGTCCCTCGTTGACCCCGCCTTCCATGGGCTTGAGGGTCGTATTGGCGAACACGCCCCGCATGATGGCCCTGTCCCCGTACCGCTGCCGGATGCGATCGATCCAAGGGTCGGCGGACCGGGCGCCCGAAGCTTTTTCATCGTCGAAAAAGGAGATCTGCCCTTGATCGGTCCTTGTAAAAGCCCCCAGTCCCACTCCAAGCTGCCGCAGGGGTTCCCCCAGCCAGCACTCGTCCATCAGCTCTCTTGCGGTGCGATAGATCTGAGAGGTCTGGTCCGTGTAGAAGGAAAGCTGCCGCTGGTGCTGCCGGCTGATAAAAACATCCGTGCGGATCCACAGGGACACCAGGGAAGCCCGGGCGCCCAGGGCCCGCAGCCGGGCCCCCACCCGCTCGCACAGGCTCAACAGATAGGCCAGGACCTCCCGGCGGTCCGTCACGTCGTAGAAGATGGTCATGCTGTTGCCTATCCCCTTCTGCAGGACCCGGTCGTTGGGCAGCACGGGAGAAGGGTCGATGCCCCGGGCGTATTGCCCGATCCGGTCCCCGTGACTTTTGAACATGGCCCGCAGTTGCCGGGGGTCCATGGCCGCCAGCTCGCCGATGGTCCGGACATTGACGGAGGCCAGCCGGGCCGTGGTGGCCCGCCCCGCCATAAACAGTTCCGAGACCGGCAGCGGCCACATTTTCTCTTCGATTTCGTCGGGAAACAGCGTGTGGACCCGGTCGGGCTTTTCCAGCTCCGAGGCCATTTTCGCCAGCAGCTTGTTGGTGGAGACCCCGATGTTCACCGTAAACCCCAGTTCTTCCCGGATGCGGTTTCGGATCTGGTGGGCCGTGTCCAGAGGGTCCCCGAAGCGGTTTTGAGAGGCGCTGTAATCCATAAAGCACTCGTCGATGCTGTAGCGCTGGATCAGGGGGCTGTATTGTTTAAGGATGCCGTACATGGCGTCGCTGCAGGCCATGTAAAGATCGTAGTCCGGGGGCACCACCAGGAGGGCCGGGTACTTCTGCCGTGCCTCGAAGAGGCTTTCCCCGGTCTTGACGCCGTATTTTTTGGCGGGGATCGATTTGGCCAGCACGATGCCGTGGCGGGAAGCCTGGCTCCCGCCCACCACCGCCGGGATCTGGCGCAGGTCCAGGGAGCCGCCCCGCTCCAGCAGGGCGGCGGCGCTCCAGCTTAAATAGGCCGAATTGGCGTCGATGTGAAAGACGATCATGCTTCGTTTCCTCCCGCAGAATCAGTATAGCGAACATATGTTCTTTTTTCAAGTCAAAAATAGGCGCTTTTCTAAAAAAGCGCTTTTTTTACTCTTCCGGTTTTTGCAGGGGTTTTCCGGCCTCCAGCATCACAGGGTCCCGGAGCATCAGCACCATCTGGATCCCCAGCAGCGCGCCGGTGGCCAGCAAGAGCTGTTCGATGGGGATGCGGTCGGCCAGAGGGCCGAAGCCCAGCATGGCCAGGGGCATCAGGGAGCTGGACAGCATGCCCAGAACGCCGAAGACTCTGCCCATGTATTCTTCCTCCACCTTTTCTTGCAGCATGACGGTGAAAGGCGTCTGGAACAGCAGCATGGCCAGTCCCATCACGCCCATCAGGACCGTGTAGACGGCGAAGGACAAGGGCAGACCGATGGCAAAGGTGCAGACGGCCGTCACCAGCGCCGACACCCCGATGGTGTGCATTCGGTTGGAAAATCCGCCCCAGGCGGCGATGAGCAGGCCGCTGAGGGTCATGCCCAGGGAAAAAGCCACCTCGATCACCGTCAGGCGCCACACATCCGGACCGAAGCTGCGGGCCACCTGAAGGGGCGTCAGAAAGGCCAGCGGAGAGATCAGGATAAAATAGACGGCGCAGTGAATAAAGCTGCGCTTGACGAACCCGTTTCCGCCGATGTAGCGGATCCCTTCCCGCAGGTCCTGCCAATGGCTGGTCAGTTGGACCTGAGATGCCCTCGCATGGGGGGGCACTTTCAGAAAGAACCCCAGGATCAGGATGGCCGCGGCGGCGGTCCCCACATCGATCAGAAAGATCTTGTCCAGGGTGACGGCGCTCATCAGCGCTCCGCTGGCCACCGGGGAGACCAGGGCGATCAGGGACTGGATGCTGCCGTTGATGCCGTTGACCCGCAGCAGCTGCTCCGTGGGCACGATCTGGGGCAAAAAGGCGTTCACAGCCGGGCTTTGGATCCCGGAGCCGAAAGACCGGAGGGCCATGGCCAGGAACAGGAGCCAGAAGGCGTTGTGCCCCCGGGCAAAAAGAACGGCGATGCCCAGGGTCGCCAGCGCGATCAGGGCGTCGGCGCCCACGATCAATTTTTTCCGGTCATAGCGGTCCGCCCAGATGCCTGCGAAAGGGGAGACTGCCAGGGAGGGCAAAAACCCGTAGAGAATGGACAGGGTCATCATCACCCCCGACTGCGTCTCCAGGGTGATGTACCACAGGATGGCATATTGCACCAGCATGGAGCCGAAAAGGGAAATGGCCTGGCTGGCCAGAAACAAAATCGTTTGTCTTTTCCAATTATTCAACGAGTCTCCGTTCAGGGACGGTTCTTTCCCTTGACAAAATCCCTGGCGTTTTTGATGCCGCCGAAGGAGGCAAACATCCGGCTGATCTTTTCGTTTTCGATCTGCCTGGAGTTCAGCGCCTGATACACCAGCTCCTGCTCCAGCTTTTTATAACTCTCCAGCCGCTCTTCCGAAAGGATCCCTTCCGCAATCGCCTGACGGACCCGGCACCCCGGCTCCTGCTCGTGCCGGCAGTCTCTGAAGCGGCACTCCAGGGCCAGATCCCGGATGTCGGCGAAAGCCTTGCCCAGGTCCGCACTCTCCAGACCGATCTCCCGCATGCCCGGGGTGTCGATCAGGGCGCCGCCGGAGGGCAGGACCACCAGTTCCCGCCGGGTGGTGGAGTGGCGGCCCTTTCCGTCCTTGTCCACCGGCAGGGTCTCCATCCGCTCCTCTCCCAGGAGCCGGTTGATCAGGGTGGACTTTCCCACCCCGGAAGACCCGATAAAGGCCACGGTTTTTCCGGGCTGGATCCACTGCAGGATCTCTTCGAGGCCCTGCCCCGAAACCGCCGAGGAGACCAGCACCTCCACGCCCAGGGCGGCCTTTGCCGCGGCGGCCTGCTGAACGGAAACATCCGGACTCAGGTCCGATTGGGTCAGGAGCACCACCGGCGTGGCCCCGCTGTCCCAGGCGATGGCCAGATAGCGCTCCAGTCTCTTTATATTGAAATCCCGGGTGAGCGCCATGCAAACAAAGACCGTGTCGATGTTGGCCGCTACGATCTGGGCTTCTTCGACCTTGCCTGCCGCTTTGCGGATGAAAGCGCTCTTGCGGGGCAGGACCTGATGGATGGTCCCGTAGCCGTCCCGGTCGTCCGTCTTGTCCAGCATCACAAAGTCACCCACCGCCGGAAAGTCCGAGGGCGCGGCGGCCTGATGCCGCAGTTTCCCCGAGACCTGGGCGGTCAGTTCCCCCTCCGCGGTCAGGACCCGGTACAGATTCCTGTGCTGAAGGACCACCCGGCCCTGAATGAGTTCCGAAGGCATGGCCGGGTCAATCCTGGAAAAACTGAAGTTTCATGCCGTCGGGATCCTTAATATAGAAATACTTGGAGCCGCCGCCGGTGGTGAAGGGACCGCTGTGGATGGGGATCCCCTTGCTTTTGACGAAGTCCATCATCTCTTCCACGGAATCCACGGTGAAGCCCCAGGAGATGTCCGGGCCCACATGGATCTCCTTTTTGTTCTGATTGCAGATGAACTCCAGCCTCGTTTCCCCGTCTCCCAGGAAGGCGATCTCCGTCCCCGGGCCTGCCGGGAAGCGGCTGCTCACCTTCCATCCGATCACTTCTTCGTAGAAGCGGATCGTCGTCTCCAGATCTTTTACCATTAAAGTGGTCCAGGTCAATTTCATGTCGCTTTCTCCTTTTCCGGCCGGCGGCCGCTTCTTTGATCCAATTCCGGATCAGTCCGGGATGTCGCCGACGCCCGGCAGCACGAGCCGCGGGCGGTAAGGGTACTGTCCTATCCCCTCCAGGGTCGTCACCCCGCTCAGGACCAGCACCGTGTCCAGGCCGCTTTCGATGCCGGCGATGATGTCGGTGTCCATCCGGTCCCCTATGATGACCGCCTCCGCCGAATGGACGCCCAGGGTCTTCAGGCCCGTGCGCATCATCAGGGGATTCGGCTTGCCCACATAGTAGGCGGTTTTGCCCGTGGCCGCCTCGATGGGCGCCAGCAAAGCCCGGCAGGCGGGCATAAGGCCGGTCTCCCCCGGTCCGGTCAGGTCGCTGTTGGTCCCGATCAGCTTGGCTCCCTGCAGGACCAGGCGCATGGCCCGGGTGATGGTGTCATAATTGTAATTGCTGCCCTCCCCTACGATCACATAGTCCGGATTGACGCTGTTGTTCGTGATGCCGGCGTCGTGGAGGGCGT